>JBKJKU010000015.1:0-5315 GCA_046597355.1 Aquabacterium sp. | reverse complement strand
GCCACCTTCGAAGCCTTTGCCCGTGCCACGCTGGCTTTTGCCGAGCAGTTGGCGGCCATGGGCGTGGCCAAGGGTGACCGGGTAGGGGTTGCCATGCGCAACCTGCCCGAGTGGCCGGTGGCTGTGCTGGCCACGCTGCTGCTGGGCGGCATCGCCACGCCGATCAACGCCTGGGGCACCGGGCACGAGCTGGCCTACTGCCTGGCGGATTCCGGCGCCAAGGTGGCGGTGCTGGACGGCGAGCGCTGGGACAGGTTGCAGCCGCTGCTGGCCGATCTGCCCGCGCTGCGCCAGGTGGTGGTGGCCCGGCCCACCACCTGGGCCGACGCGCCAGACCGCCCGGCCAGCGGCGCAACACACCAATGCTGCCGCTGGGATTCGCTGATCGGCCCCACCGCCGGCTGGGCCGACCTGCCCGACCGGCCACTGCCGGTGGTGGACCTGGCCCCTGACGACGACGCCACCTTGCTCTACACCTCGGGCACCACGGGTGCCGCCAAAGGCGCGCTGGGCACCCACCGCTGCAGCGGCAACACCTTGATGGGCAGTGCGTTTTCGGTCGCGCGCAGTTTTGTGCGCCGGGGCGAGCCGCTGCCTGATCCGGCCGCCCGCACCGTGCAGCGTGCGCTGTTGCTGGCGATCCCGTTTTTTCACACCACCGGCTGCCAGGTGATCTTGTTCGGCGCTATGCAGGCCGGTACCAAGCTGGTGTTGATGCACCGCTGGGAGCCCGAGGTGGCGATGGCGCTGATCCAGGCCGAGCGCGTCACGTCCGCCGGCGGTGTGCCCACCATCGCCTGGCAGCTGATCGAGCACCCGGCACGCGCCAATTACGACTTGAGCAGCCTGGAGTCGGTGTCCTACGGTGGCGCACCGGCGTCGGCCGCGCTGGTGCAGCGCATCGGTGAAGCCTTCCCGTTGGCCCAGCCCGGCACCGGCTGGGGCATGACCGAGACCTCGGGCACCTTCACCCACCACGGTGCCGAGGACTATGTGCACCGGCCCGACAGCGCCGGCCCGGCGATGCCGGTGGCCGAGATGAAGATCGCGGGCGACGATGGCCTGCGCCTGCCGCTGGTCGGCAAGACCACCGAGGTGGGTGAGCTGTGGGTGCGCGGCCCCAACGTCGTCAAGCGCTACTGGAACAAGCCCGAAGAAACGGCCGCCACCTTTGTAGACGGCTGGCTGCGCACGGGTGATTTGGCGCGGCTCGACGACGAGGGCTTCCTGACCATCGTCGACCGCAAGAAGGACATGCTGATCCGCGGTGGCGAGAACATCTACTGCGCCGAGGTCGAGGCCGTGCTGTACCGGCATCCCGCAGTGATGGATGCCGGCGTGATCGGCCAGCCCCACCCGACGCTGGGTGAAGAACCGGTGGCGCTGGTCACGCTCAAGCCCGACACTGCCGCCACCGAGGCCGAGCTGCGGGCCTTTGTGCGCAGCCAGATCGCCGGCTTCAAGGTGCCGGTGCGGGTGGTGATCAGCAGCCAGCCGCTGCCGCGCAACCCGACTGGCAAGCTGATGAAAAAGACGCTTAAATTGTTGTTCGAGACGCTGGCCTGAGCGGCCGCCGCATCAACCCGCCGCACCGCACTGCCCTCCCCTTTTGCTTTTTTACCGAGAGAACCCCCCATGAGCAACCCTGTCAGCATCCAAGTCTCGGGCCCGGTGGCCGTGCTCACGATGGACCGCCCACCGGTCAACAGCCTGGGCTATGACCTGCGCGCCGGCATTGCCGACGCCCTGGACGAAGCCAATGCCAATCCGGCCGTGCAGATCATCGTGCTGACCGGCACCGCCCGGGCCTTTTCGGCCGGTGCCGATGTCACCGAGTTCGGCACCCCCAAGGGCGCGAAGGAGCCCAACCTGCGGGTGGTGATCGGCATGCTGGAGAACAACCCCAAGCCGATCGTCGGCGCTATTGCCGGTCAGTGCCTGGGCGGCGGGCTGGAGCTGGCGATGGGCTGCCACTTTCGGGTGGCGGCGGCGGACGCACAACTGGGTTTGCCTGAGGTCAAGATTGGTCTGCTGCCGGGCGCTGGCGGCACGCAACGCCTGCCTCGTCTGATCGGGCTGGAGGCGGCTCTCAACATGATCGTCAGCGGTGCGCCCGTCGCAGCCGCCAAGTTCGCCGGCACCGGCCTGGTCGACCGCATCATCGACGGCGGCCTGGTGGCCGGCGCGGTGGCGTTTGCCGAAGAGGTGTTGGAGAAAAAGCTGCCGGCCCGCCGCGCCCGCGACCTCAAGGTCAAGGATCCACAAGGCGAAGCCTTCTTGCAATTTGCCCGCAACACCGTGGGCGCGATGTCCAAGAATTTCCCCGCGCCGCTGAAGTGCCTGGAGGCGGTGGCTGCGTCCTACGGCCAGTCCTTTGACGATGGCTGCAAGGTCGAGCGCGAAGGCTTTTTGTCGCTGATGGCCAGCCCGGAATCGCGTGCGCTGCGCCATGTGTTTGCGGCCGAACGCGCCGCCGCCAAGATCCCCGGCCTGCCGGCGGACACGGTGCTGCGCAAGATCGCCAAGGTCGGCGTGATCGGTGCCGGCACCATGGGTGGCGGCATCACGATGAACTTTCTCAACGCCGGCATCCCCGTCGTGCTGCTGGAAACGAGGCAAGAGGCGCTGGACAAGGGCCTGGCCACGATCCGCCGCAACTACGAAAATTCGATGAAGAAGGGTAAGTTGAAGCCCGAGCAGGTCGAGCAGCGCATGGCTTTGGTCACCGGCACGCTGAGCTATGACGCGTTTGCCGACGCCGACCTGGTGATCGAGGCGGTGTTCGAGAACATGGACGTCAAGCAAACCGTGTTCGAGACGCTGGACAAGGTTTGCAAACCGGGCGCGATCCTGGCGTCCAACACCAGCTACCTCAACCTCGACCAGATCGCTGGCTTCACGAAGCGGCCCGGTGATGTGATCGGCCTGCACTTTTTCAGCCCGGCCAATGTGATGCGGCTGTTGGAGGTGGTGCGCGGCGCCAAGACCGCGCCCGACGTGCTGGCCACCAGCATGGCGGTGGCCAAGACCATCAAGAAGATCGCGATCGTCTCGGGCGTGTGTGACGGCTTTATCGGCAACCGCATGCTGGCGCGCTACGGCGCAGCGGCCCAAGGCCTGCTGAATGCCGGCGCGCTGCCCCAGCAGATCGACGGTGCGCTGCAAAAGTACGGCATGGCGATGGGCCCGTTCCGCATGGGCGACCTGGCCGGGCTGGACATCGGCTGGGCCACCCGCAAGCGCAAGGCGGCCGAGGCGGGCGTAGCGCTCAAGCCCAGCGTGCCCGACATGCTGTGCGAGGTGGGGCGGTTCGGTCAGAAGACCGGTGCTGGCTACTATCGCTACGAGGCCGGCAAGCGGGATCCGATCCCCGACGCGCTGACTGAAAAAATGATCACCGACTACCGCGCCGCCAACGCCATCACGCCGCGCAAGATCACGGACGACGAGGTGGTCGAACGCTGCATCTTTGCGCTGGTCAACGAGGGCGCCCGCATCCTGGACGAGGGCATTGCCGCCCGTGCGTCAGACATCGACATCGCTTACCTCAATGGCTACGGCTTTCCGCTGCACCGGGGTGGGCCGATGCTCTACGCCGACATCGTCGGCCTGCCCAACGTGGTGCGTGCGCTGCGCCGGTTTGCCGCCGAGCCGGGGGCCGATGCGTCATGGCAGCCGGCGCCTTATCTGGTCAAGCTGGCCGACGACGGCAAGACGTTCAACTGACTCCGAGGACTTGAAAAAATGATCGACGCAGTGATTGTCTCTACCGCCCGCACCGGCCTGGCCAAAAGCTGGAAGGGTGCTTTCAACATGACCTATGGCGCTACGCTGGGCGGCCACGCCGTGCAGCACGCGGTGGCCCGGGCCGGCATTGACCCGGCCGAGGTCGAGGACGTCATCATGGGCGGCACCTTTGGCGAGGGCACGACCGGCGGCAACATCGCCCGCGCCATCGCACTGCGCGCCGGTTTGCCGGTCACCACCGGCGGCCTGACCATCAACCGCTTCTGCTCGTCCGGCCTGCAAAGCATTGCCCTGGCCGCCCAGCGCATCATGACCGAGGGTTGCCCGGTGATGGTGGCCGGCGGCGTGGAGAGCATCAGCTGCGTGCAAAACGAAGCGAACCGCCACATGCGGGTCGATCCCTGGCTGGCCGAGCACAAGCCCGAGCTGTACTGGAACATGCTGCAAACCGCCGAGCAGGTGATCAAGCGCTACAACATCCCGAAGCTGGCGCAGGACGAGTACGGCGTGCGCAGCCAGCAGCGCGCCTTTGCGGCCCAGGCGGCGGGCAAGTTCAATGACGAGATCGCGCCGATGACCACCGTCATGGGTGTGGTCGACAAGGCCAGCGGCCGGCTGACCCGCAAAGAGGTGACGATCTCGGCGGATGAAGGCATCCGCGGTGACACCACGCTGGAGGCAGTGAGCGCGCTGCGCTCGGCGCTGCCGGGCGGCATCGTCACGGCCGGCAACGCCAGCCAGTTCTCGGACGGCGCGTCGGCCTGCGTGCTGATGAACGGCAAGTTGGCCGAGCAGCGCGGCATCCAGCCACTGGGCATCTTCCGCGGTTTTGCGATTGCCGGCTGCGAGCCCGACGAGATGGGCATCGGCCCGGTGTTTGCGGTGCCGCGCTTGCTGCAACGTGCCGGGCTGAAGGTCAGCGACATCGGCCTGTGGGAGCTGAACGAGGCCTTTGCCTGCCAAGTGCTCTACAGCCGCGACAAGCTGGGTATCCCGGACGAGTTGCTCAACGTCAACGGCGGCGCAATCGCGGTCGGCCACCCGTACGGTGTCAGCGGCTCACGCCTGACCGGACATGCGCTGATCGAAGGCAAGCGGCGCGGCGCCAAGTACGTGGTGGTGACGATGTGCATTGGTGGCGGGCAAGGCGCGGCGGGGTTGTTTGAAGTCTGCTGAGCGGCGGCGCGGCGCCACGGCCGCCCGGCCGCCGCGCAGGTCACCGCAAATTCGCTTGCGGCCCTTCAGCGACCTGCGCTGCTGGAATACTGCCCCAACTGCGGCGGCCAACTGAAGCTCATTGCAGCGATCCTTCAGCCGCCGGTGATCGAGAAGATCCTCACGCACCTGGGCTTGCAGGCCACGGCGCCGCCGCGCGCGCCAGCCCGTGGGTCGCCGCCGCAAGCGGCCTGAGATCCACCAATCAACACGTTTCAGGCGGCCGGGTGACCTGGGCCGCGGGAGCTGGCTGCGCCAAGGTTTCGCAGCGCGAGGTTTGGCACCCGATCGCAAGGGGAAACCCATAAATACCGGAGACGGTCGCTACGCATGCAACTCGGTTGGGCGGCGGT
>JBKJKU010000005.1:0-9495 GCA_046597355.1 Aquabacterium sp. | reverse complement strand
AGCCCCGCAGAGCGGCTTTGCCCGGCCGCTGCGGGTGCCCCCTTGAGGGGGAGCGGCGCGAGCCGCTACGGGGGTGGGCAGGTTCAGGCAATTCACCAGCGCTTGGTCTTGATGTTGTGCACGTGGGCATGTTCGCCCACCTGGATCGGCGCCACGACCTTGCCCATGTCGATGCCGTACTTGATGACGGTGTCGCCGGTGGCCATGGCCTTGAGCGCCACCTTGTGGCCGATCGGGATGTCCTGGCGGGCCTCGATCGTCATCATGCGGTCCTCGTCCATGATCCAGCCGTTCAGCGTCATGCCGGCCGTGACGCCTTCGACCACCACCACCGCCACGGTGTCGTGCGCGTCGTGCAATACAAAGTGATTCATCCTGGGGTTCTCCGGGTGCCTGGGTTGGCGTGAAAGGGATCGTCCGGATGCTCGGTGTGCCGATCCGGACTGTCAACCATGTCATTCATATGACTTGCATGAATTCCTGCGGCCCGCACAATTCCGCCCCATGCCACCGCCCGCGAAACCGAACCGACCACCCACCGCCCGGGCGCCGTCGCGGGTGGCGTCGCCGCTGTTCAGTCCGATCGAGCCGCAGACCACCGGCATGCCGCTGTTCCGCAGCGCCAAACGCGCGCTGCTGCGCGAGATTGAAAGTGGCCAGTTGCCGCCTGGTGAGGCCCTGCCCAGCGAGGCGGTGCTGGCCAGCGCGCTGGGCATCTCGGTGGGCACGCTGCGCCATGCCGTCGACGAACTGGTGGCCGAGCACATCCTGGTGCGCCGCCAAGGCCGCGGCACGTTCGTGGCCACCCACAACGCCGACCGTTTCCTGTTCCAGTTTTTCCATGTCGAGCGCAACGACGGCCTGAGCGAGGTGCCGCAGGTCGAACTGTTGGGCTTTGAGCAGTTGCGGCTGGATGACGATGCCGCCGCCGAGGCCCTGGCCCTGAAACCTGGCGAGCCGGTGCTGCGCTTCGAGAACCGGCTGCAACTGCAGGGCCGGCCGGTGGTGCACGACCAGATCACGCTGCCCCTGCTGCTGTTCAAAGGGTTGACCGAGCAACGCTTGCGCGGCCGGCCCGGCACGATCTACCAGCTCTACCAGTCCGAGTTCGCCATCACCGTGGTGCGCGCCCAGGAGCGGGCCCGCGCGGTGGCTGCCGACCTCACGGTGGCCCGGGTGCTGGGCCTTGCGCCTGGCGCGCCGGTGATGCAGGTGCGCCGCACCGCACTGACCTTTGGTGACAAGCCGGTCGAGTACCGGGTGTCGACCATCCACACCGCCCTGCACGAGTACGTGCAAACGCTGTCGCGCCGGGCATGAAGGCACGCAGCCTGAGCGGCGCACGGGCGCTCGGCCGGTTGTTGCCCGGCAGCGGCCTGGCAGCCGTGGTGGCCCTGGCCGCCACCTTCGTCGCGCAACTGCACGGTGGGCCGCAGATGCTGTATGCGCTTTTTTTTGGCGTCGCCTTCAACTACCTCAGCCATGAAGCGCGCACCCAGCCCGGCATCGAGTTCTGCGCCCGCCAGGTGCTGCGGCTGGGCGTGGGCCTGCTGGGGGCCCGCATCACGGCGATGCAGATCGTCGAACTGGGCTGGTTCACCGCACTCACCGTGGTCGCTGCCGTCATCACGACCCTGGCCTGCGGCCTGCTGCTGGCGCGCCGGCTGGGCCTGACGCGGGCCCAGGGCATGCTGTCGGGCGGCGCCGTGGCCATCTGCGGCGCATCGGCGGCGCTGGCCATCGCCGCCGTGCTGCCTAGGGACAAGCACCATGACCGGTTCACGCTGATGGTGGTGATCACGGTCACTGTGCTGTCAACCGTGGCAATGGTGGCCTATCCCTTGATCGCGCGGCTGCTCGAGCTGAACCCCCAGATGGCCGGCCTGTTCATCGGCGGCACCATCCACGACGTGGCACAGGTGGTGGGCGCGGGCTACACCCTGGGCACCGACGCCGGCGACAACGCCACCATCGTCAAACTGTTCCGGGTGTCGATGCTGGCGGCCGTCGTGCTGGTGGCGTCGATCGCCTTCAAGACCGCCCGCGAGCAAGCCGCCGCAGACAGCGGTGTGCCGGGCGCCGCGAGGCAAGCGCTCGTGCCCTGGTTCCTGTGGCTCTTCGCAGCGATGGTGGCCCTCAATTCCAGCGGCGCGCTGTCGCCTGCGGTGCAGCAGGGCCTGGGCTGGGTCTCCCGGGCCTGTCTGGTGGTTGCCATCGCCGCGCTCGGCATGAAGACGAGTTTCAGGCAACTGTCGCGGGCCGGTTGGCAGCCGATTGCCCTGATCGTGATCGAAACCGCGTGGATGGCTGCGCTGGTGCTGGCGCTCATCGTCTGGCGGCGCTGAGCGCGCGCGCCCGGCGTGGCCATCGGATCGCTGCTCCGGCCGGCCGGTCAAACGGCTGGCCCGCACCTCAGCCTGGCAGGCGCCTGACCCAGATCCAGGCCACCATGCCCACGGACATCAGGCCAAACGATGCCAGCGACAGGGCCACCGTGGAGTGCATCACCAGCGGCGCCACCACGCCTGCCACCAGCCCATTGGCCGCACTGCCCACACAGGCCTGCAGTGACGAGGCCATGCCACGCCGGTCGGGCGCCAGGTCCAGCACCATCAGCGTGACCACCGGCACCATCAGCGCCCAGCCAAACGCAAACAGCCCCACCGGCAGCAAGGCCCAGGCCACGTGCGGCGCGAACAGCAGGTTGAGCGCGACGTTGACCAGCGACATCGCCAGCATGATCGAAAAACCGTAGCGGATCTGCCGCTTGGGCGGCATGCGGCCCGCCAGGCGGCCGCTGACAAACGCGCCAGCCATGATGCCGCCGATGGTCAGGCCAAAAAACCAGAAAAACTGGGTCGGCCCCAGACCGAGGTGGGTGCCCAGCCATTCGGGCGCGGACAACACGTACAAGAACATGCCGTTGAAGGGCACGCCGCTGGCAAACACCAGCAGCACAAAGCGCGGGTTGCGCACCATCTCGGCGTAGGCCCGCATCAGCGGCGCCGGCGCAAAGGACTGGCGGTCATCGGCATGCAGGGTCTCGGGCAAAAAACGCGCGTTGATACCCAACAGCAGCACGCCCACCCCCACCAGCAGCCAGAAGATCGAATGCCAGCCGAGGTGCACAAACAAGAACCCCCCCAGGACCGGCGCGATCGCCGGGGCCACGCCGAAGAAAATCGTCACCTGCGACATCAGCCGCTGGGCCTCTTCGGGCGGACACATGTCGCGGATGATGGCGCGCGAAATCACCACACCGGCACCCGCCGACATGCCTTGCAGCGCACGGAAGAAGACCAACTGGCCGATGGTCTGGCTCAGCGCACAGCCGAGCGAGGCCAGCGTGAACAACGCCAGGCCGATCAGCACCACCGGCCGGCGGCCAAAGCTGTCCGACAGCGCACCGTGGAACAGGTTCATCAGCGCAAAGCCAAAGAGGTAGGCCGACAGCGTCTGCTGCATCTGCGCCGGCGTGGCCCCGAGCGACGCGGCGATGCCGGAAAACGCCGGCAGGTAGGTGTCGATCGAAAACGGCCCCAGCGTGCCCAGGCAAGCCAGCAGCATGGCCAGGGCCCAGCGCGGATGGCGCCAGAGTTGTGGTGCGTTGGGGTTCATCGGGCCGATCAAAAGGCAATCCGCCTGCACTCCATTGGCGACAAGCCCGGTAGGTTGCAGGGTCGAAAAAGCTGACGGCGAGCCGGTGGGGGCCCGCCGTCGTCAAAGTAGTGTGAAGTGGGCCGATAGGCCGGATTCTGTGCAGCGCCCTCGCCTCTTGCGAAGCGCGGGCGCCGTGACCGCCATTCCTCTGGGCCGGGAGTCACCCCGCCGGCTCGATGCCACCTACCCGCACACTCCCCGGACCGGATCAACGTGTGCCTATTCGGTGTTGCTGCGCGTAGAGATTGCCCGTTTCACCCTGGGCGGCTTTGCCGCCCAGGGTGGCTGTGCAGCTCCAGGCTTGCGCCTGGACCGTCTGGCTTGCGCCATCCGGCCACCGGCTTGCGCCGGCGCTGCACAGAGCACCCGGGTGGCTGACCGCCCCGACTCGTCTCTGTTGCTCTGATCCGCACCTCACGGTGGACAGCTGTTAGCTGCTACGCCGCCCTGTGCAGTCCGGACCTTCCTCCAGGGCCACCTTTCGATGATTGCCCCAGCGGCGGTCTGGCCCACTTCACCATGCGATTATCGTGCTTGTCCCATTCCCACACCGCTGCCAGGAGACCGACCCATGAAAGCTGCCAACATCCTTGCCACGATTGGCCAAACGCCGCACATCCGGATCAACCGGCTGTTTGCCAGTTCGCCGGGCGCCGAGGTCTGGATCAAGAGCGAGCGCAGCAACCCCGGCGGCTCGATCAAGGACCGCATCGCGCTGGCGATGGTCGAGGCCGCCGAGGCCAGCGGCGCGCTGCAGCCCGGCGGCACCATCATCGAGCCGACCTCTGGCAACACCGGCATCGGCCTGGCGATGGTGGCTGCCGTCAAGGGCTACAAGCTGGTGCTGGTGATGCCCGACAGCATGAGCATCGAGCGCCGCCGGTTGATGCTGGCCTACGGCGCCAGCTTCGATCTGACGCCGCGTGAAAAAGGCATGAAGGGGTCGATCGCCCGGGCGCAAGAGCTGGTGGCCGCCACGCCCGGTGCGTGGATGCCGCAGCAGTTCGAGAACCCGGCCAATATCGAGGTGCATGTGCGCACCACGGCCGAGGAGATTGCGGCGGACTTCCCCGACGGGCTGGACGCGATCATCACCGGCGTGGGTACCGGCGGGCATTTGACCGGCTGCGCCCAGGTGCTCAAGGCGCGCTGGCCGCAGCTGAAGGTGTTTGCGGTCGAGCCGTCGGCCTCGCCGGTGATCTCGGGCGGCGCGCCCAGCCCGCACCCGATCCAGGGCATCGGCGCCGGTTTCATCCCGGCCAATCTGCACACCGCGCTGCTAGACGGCGTGATCCAGGTAGACGCCGAAGCGGCGCGTGAAATGGCGCGCCGCTCGGCCCGTGAGGAGGGCATCCTGGTGGGGATTTCCAGCGGCGCCACGCTGGCGGCCATCGCGCAAAAGCTGCCCGAGCTGGGCGCTGGCGCCCGGGTGCTGGGCTTTAACTACGACACCGGCGAGCGGTATTTGTCGATCGAGGGGTTTTTGCCGGCGTGAGGGGCCTACTTTGCCCGTCCAGCACTGAGACAGGCGCTCGACAAATTTACTTCTGAGCAAAACCCTGAATAGCTCGTTATTTGAGCGACCCCGTCGGCAGAATGGGCCGTACGACAAGATTCAGGGGGTGAACATGCCGTCAGGTAGCTTCGGCTATTGGGGTAAGGCGCGGCCGGGTGAAACCGGCGCAAGCTGTCACCTGCTGCCCTATCACAGCCTCGACGTGGCGGCGGTTGGCGTGGCTGCCCTGCAGCGTCTGCCCGCGCTGCGCATGCTGTTCTGCCAGGAACTCGGGCTGGCGCCCGCCGCGCTTGAATCCTGGGTTGCCTTCTGGCTGACGCTGCACGACCTGGGCAAGTTTGCCGAGTCCTTCCAGAGCCAGTGCCCTGAGGTCTTCGAGCCGCTGCGCGGCCGACCGCCCAACCCGGCCAAGCCCTACACGCTGCGCCACGACAGCCTGGGCATGCTGTTCTGGAAGGATGTGCTGCGGGACCGGGTGATCGATGACGCGTGGTTCGGCCATCGCTCGGAAGATCTGGCCGACGGCCTCGACGCCTGGGCCCGCGCCTGCACCGGACATCACGGGCAGCCCCCTACCGAGGGTGGCTACTGGGGCCAGCACTTCGACCCCCAGCAAGACCGCGCTGCCGCGCTGGCCTTTGTCGATGCGATGCGGCAACAGTTCCTGCCGCAAGAGGTGGTGACCACCATTGCCGCGCAAGACCCCAGCCGCTTTCTGGCCGCCAGCGCCACGCTGTCGTGGTGGTTGGCTGGCCTGGCCGTGCTGGCCGACTGGCTGGGGTCGAATACGCTGTTCTTCGCCTACCAAGACCAGCCCATGGCCTTGGACGACTATTGGCGGCACGCCTGCCGCCAGGCGGAGGTGGCGCTGGCGGCCAGCGGCGTCTTGCCTGGCCATGCCGTTGCTGCCAAGCCGTTCGGCGAGCTGTTCGCCCACATCACCACACCGTCCCCGTTGCAGCACTGGGCAGCAGTTGCACCACTGGCCGCCGGCCCCCAAATCCACCTGCTGGAAGACGTGACCGGCGCCGGCAAGACCGAGGCCGCGGTGATGCTGACCCACCGGCTGATGGCATCGGGCTGCGCCGACGGGTTTTTCATCGCGCTGCCCACCATGGCCACCGCCAATGCCATGTACGGCCGCATTGCCGGGGTCTACGCCCGCCTTTTCGCCGGCCAGCCCAGCCTGGTGTTGGCCCACGGCCAGCGCAGGCTGGTAGACGATTTCGCCGCATCGGTACTGCCCGCCAGCGTGCCTGAACAAGACTCCCGCCAGCTCGACGACACCGCATCGGCGCGCTGCACCGCCTGGCTGGCTGACCACAACAAGCGCGCCCTGCTGTCGCCCGCCGGGGTGGGCACCATCGACCAGGTGCTGCTGGCGGTCCTGCACAGCAAGCACCAGTCATTGCGCCTCTTGGGCCTGCTGCGCAAGGTGCTGGTGATCGACGAGGTGCATGCCTGTGACACCTACATGCAGGGCTTGCTGGAGGTGCTGCTGACCTTCCATGCGCGGGCGGGCGGCAGCGCTATCCTGCTATCGGCGACCCTGCCCCGGCGCATGAAGCAGGCCTTGCTGGGGGCCTTTGCGAAGGGCTTGGGCCAGCGCGTACCGGCGGCCGCCGCCGAGGCCTACCCGCTGGTGACCACCTGGTCAGCGGCCGATCCGGGCCACTTGATACAAACCCCGGTCGCCACCCGGCCCGACGTGCAGCGCCGGGTGCGGGTGCGCAGCAGCCACGATGTGGCCGAGGTCACTTCCGCGATCCGTGCTGCGCTCGCCGCCGGCCAGTGCGTTTGCTGGGTGCGCAATACCGTGGCGGATGCGCTGTCGGCCTTTGCGCAGTTCCAGGTCGAGTTGGCGCCCGACAAGCTGCTGCTGTTCCACGCCCGCTTTGCGCTGCGCGACCGGCTGGACATGGAAGAGCGCGTGCTGGCCTGCTTCGGCCCAAAAAGCACCAGCGCGCACCGGGCGGGCCGGCTGCTGATCGCCACCCAGGTGGTCGAGCAATCACTCGACGTCGATTTCGACCTGCTGGTGACCGACCTAGCACCGATCGACCGGGTGATCCAGCGCGCCGGCCGGCTGCGCCGCCACCGCCGCTCGGTGGACGGCACGCCCCTGACCGCGCCCGACATGCCCGATCAACGCGGCGAGCCCTGGCTGTGGGTCTTGACACCGCCCTGGGCTGAAGAACCGGCCGCCGACTGGTACAAGGCCGCCTTTCCGAAGGCATCGGCGGTGTACGACCACCACGGCCAGAACTGGCTCAGCGCGCGCGCCTTGCGGGGGGCGGGTGAACCGATCAATCCGACAGGCCCGAGCGAGGGCAGCTTCACGATGCCCGACGATGCACGCTGCCTGATCGAAGGCGTCTTCGGCGCCGATGCCGATGCCGACATCCCGCCCGGCCTGGATGCCAACGCCATGACGGCGCTTGGGCAAGGTTTTGCCGACCAATCCCAGGCCCAGATGAACACCTTGAAGCTGGTGCTGGGCTACCAACGTGGTGGCATCGACTGGTGGGCCGAGGCCAAGACACCGTCACGCCTGGGCGAAGCCAGCAGCACGGTCAGCCTGGCGCGTTGGCAAGACGGCGCGCTGCGGTCGTGGGTAGAGGGCGAGCACGGCTGGGCCTACAGCAGCCTGCGCCTGGCCGAGCGGCTGATTGCCGCCACCGCACCGGCCGCCGATGCGCGCCAGCAGGCCACGCTGGACGCCGTGCTGGCCACGCTGCCCGCGCAAGGCCGCTGGATGGTGCTGCTGCCGCTGGCGCTGACGCCCGAGGGCTGGGTCGGCGAAGCCCTGGCCGCCCCCCGGCGCGGCCAGCCTGCGCGCCGCTTGCAGTGGATTTACGACACCCGAACCGGCCTGCGATTGCTCGATAGCGCGAAGGCCGACAACGCCGTCAGCACAAGCGCCAGCAACACAGCCGCCCCGACAGCCGCCGACACCACGGAAGACGCCGCACCATGAACCTGCTACACGACCCCTGGATGCCCGTGCGCAACGCGCAAGGCCAACGCGCCTGGATCACCCCTGATCGGCTGGCCGAGCCGCAGTGGCTGGCCTTTGACGCCGACCGGCCGGATTTCAACGGCGCGCTGGCGCAGTTCGCGATCGGCCTGTTGCAGACCACCACGCCGGCCATGAACAGCATTGAGTGGCGCGGACTACTCAATACACCGCCCGATGCGGCAGCGCTTCGGCGATGGTTCGAGCCGGTGGCTGCGGCGTTTGAGCTGGACGGCGACGGGCCGCGGTTCATGCAGGACTTGGCGCTGGGCACCGACGGCGTGGCCGAAAACGACATCAGTGCGCTGCTGATCGATTCGCCGGGGGAAAACGCCGCCAAGAACAACACCGATCACTTCGTCAAACGCGGTCAAACGCTGGCGCTGTGCCCAGCCTGCGCCGCGACGGCGCTGTTCACGCTGCAGTTGAATGCGCCTTCGGGCGGCGCCGGCCACCGCACCGGGCTGCGCGGCGGCGGCCCCTTGACCACGTTGGTGTTGGGCCCACCAGGCGGGTACCTGTGGCACAACCTGTGGATGAACGTGCGCGACCGCGTGGCCTTTCTGGCGCAAGGAATCGCTTTGGAAAGCCCGGCCCCGCAACTCAGCTTCCCGTGGCTGGGGCCGATCTCGGCGATTCAAGCCGAGAGGGGTGAATTGTCACCGTCACAGGTGCACCCGGCCCAGCTGTACTGGGCCATGCCCAGGCGCATCCGCCTGAACACCGATGCGCGAGCCGTCGGTCAGTGCGCCGGTTGCGGCCAGGCGTCCAACCAGTTGATCAGCCGCTACCGCACCAAGAACTACGGCCTCAACTACAAGGGTGACTGGAACCACCCCTTGTCCCCGTATTACCACGACACCAAGAATGGCTGGCTGCCGATGCACCCTCAGCCGGATGGCCTGGGCTACAAGCATTGGCTGGGCTGGGTGTTCGGGGCGACCACCGACAAGTCAGCAACACGGCCGGCCCAGATCGTTGTCCGCGCCGTGGACTTGCCTCACCGACAGACTGGCGGGCAATTGCGGCTCTGGACCTTCGGCTACGACATGGACAACATGAAGGCCCGATGTTGGTATGAATCTACCCTGCCGCTGTACGGGCTGGCCGACTGTGAGCGCGAGGCCCGGCAGCGCATCCAGGCCGAAGTGTCGCGCTGGCTGGCAGGCGCAAGACTGGCATCGAGCTGCCTGCGCGGTGCCGTCAAAGACGCCTGGTTCAGTGCCGACGCCAGAGGCGAGTTCGGCCACGTCGATGCCGCGTTCTGGAGCACCACCGAACTGCCGTTCTACCGACACCTGCA
>JBKJKU010000348.1:0-8506 GCA_046597355.1 Aquabacterium sp. | reverse complement strand
GCCGCCGACCACCCGCTCCTGGAACAGCGCGATCAGCACCGCAATCGGCACGATGGCCACGATCAGCGCTGCCGAGATGATCGGCCACGGGAACGAGAACTCGCCCTGGTAGAGCGTGATGCCCACCGGCAGGGTGCGCATGCCAGCGCTGGCATTCAGGCTCAGCGCCAGCAAAAATTCATCCCAGGCGTTGACAAAGGCCAGGATGCCTGCAGTGAACACGCCGGGTGCTGCCAGCGGCACGACCACCCGCCACAGCGCGCCCAGCCGGGTGCAGCCGTCAATCATCGCGGCGTTTTCCAAATCCTTCGGGATGGCCTGGAAAAAGCTCACCAGCACCAAGGTGCAGACCGGCAGGTTCAGCACGATGTAGGGCAGCACCAGCGCGGTGTAGGTGTTGAGCAGGCCCAGCGTGCGCATCGTCTCGAAGATCGGCACCAGCAGCGTGACCAGCGGGAACATGCTGGACGCGACGATGCAGGTCAGGATCAGTTGGCGGTGTTTCAGGTTCAGCCGGGCAATGGCATAGGCCGCGCCGGCGGATACGACCAGCGAGCACACGGTGGCCAGCAGCGCCACCGCCACGCTGTTGCCCAGGTAGCGCAGCAGCGGCTGGTCGGTGAAGGCCTGCACATAGTTTTGCAGCGTGGCCTGCTGCGGCCACCAGGTGATCGGCTTGGACACCAGCTCGGCCTCGGTCTTGAGCGAGGTCAGCAGGATCCACAGCGCCGGAAAGAAGCCGTTGACCACCACCGCCGCCGCCGCCATGAAACGCAGCAACTGGGGCGACCAGGTCAGGGGGGGAAATTGGGTGTCGTCGCGTGACATGCTGGTCTCGGCCTCTAGCCCGCATTGCGGCCGATGCGCCGCAAATACACCGCCGTGATACCCAGCGACAGCACAAACATGAACACTGCCAGGGTCGAGCCGTAGCCGACGTCGAGGTACTCGATGGTGGTCTTGTGGATCAGCATCGCCAGCGTCTCGGTGGCCTCGCCGGGCCCGCCCTTGGTCATGGTGTACGGGATATCGAATGTTTGCAGCGCGGTGATGGTGCGAAAGATCAGCGCCACGATGATCGACGGCATCAGCATCGGCACGGTGATCTGGCAGAACTGCTGCCAGCGCGAGGCGCCGTCCACCTCGGCCGCCTCGTAGAGCGACTTCGGGATCATCTGCAAGCCGGCCAGCAGGATCAGTGCCATGAAGGAGCTGGTCTTCCAGATGATCGCGCCACAAATGGCGGTAAACGCCAGCGTCGGGCTCAGCAACCACATCGTCGGGTCGCGCAGGTCAGACAAGCCCAGCCGACGCAGCACATCGTTGACCACGCCGTACTCGGTGTGGAAGAACCACGCAAAGATCAGCCCGACAAACGACAGCGGCAGCGCCCACGGCAGCAGCAGCGCCAGCCGCACCGGCCATTGGCGCTTGAACGGCAGGTTGGCCAGCAGCGCCAGGCCCAGCCCGACCACCAGCGCACCGGGTACGGTGATCAGCGTGATCAGCACGGTGTTTTTGGTGGCGTTCCAGAAGGCCTTGTCTTCGAGCACCAGCGCGTAGTTTTCCCAGCCGACAAACTTGGCGGCGCCGCCCCCGCCCGACAGACGCAGGTCGAAAAAGCTGTTCCACAGCAGCTTGCCGATCGGGTAGACGACGATCAGCGCCAGCAGCAAAAAGGCCGGCGCCAGCAGCAGCAGGGCCAGCGTGCGCTCGCTGGGGTCGCGAAAGCTGTGGCTCGACAAGCGCTGGCTTGACATCGAGCGCTCAGCCGGCCCACCCATCAGCGCATCACCCGCCGCAGCCGGCTGTCGATCTCGTCCACGCCCTCGGCCGGCTTCTTGGTGCGGGCCAGCACCGCGCTGGTGGTGGTGCGGATCACGTCGCTAACCTGGCCGTAATCGCGGCTCATTGGCCGGCTTTTCCCGGCCATCGCCACCGCGGCAGCATCTTTGAACCAGGGCACGTTTTTCAGCACCTCGGCATCGGTGTAGACGTTGGGGTAGGTGGGCAACAGCGCGCCTTCGGCCGCCAGGAAGCGGCTGGCCTCGGGCGTGACCAGAAACTTGATCAGCTTGGCCGACTCGGTCTTGTGTTTGGAAAACGCGCTCATCGCCCACTGCCAGCCACCCACGCAGGTGGCGCTTTTGCCACCCGGCATGGTGGGCATGGCCATCACGCCCACCTTGCCGGCCACGGTGGAGTCCTTGTCGTCCTTGAAGCGGTCCCAGGCCCAGGTCCAGTTGATCGCAAACACCACCTGGCCGGCCTTGAACTCATTGACGGTGTCGGGCGTCTTGACCTCGGCCACGTTCTTCTTGATCACGCCAGCGTCCACCATCGACAGCCACTGCGTCAAACCCTTGACCGCCGCTGGTTTGTCCAGCGTCATCTTGCCGGCGGCGTCGTTGAAATCCCTGCCCTGGCCCCAGTAGGGCAGCAAGAAGGTGCAGACCGCGCCTTCGATCGGCGCGCCCTGGATCGACAAGCCCTGCAGGTTGGGGTTGTTCTCGGCGGCCTGGATCTTCTTGGCGGCCGTGGTCAGCTCGTCCCAGGTCTTGGGCTCGGCCACGCCGTGCTTGGCCAGCAGGTCCTTGCGGTAGAACATGAACATCGCGTCGGCAAAGGCCGGCATCGCGGCGATCTTGCCGTCGATCACGTTGCTGGTGGCATACACCGGCAGGTAGGGCTTGAGCGCGGCGGCGGGCTCGCCAAACCAGGTATTGAGCGGCTCCAGCCAACCGGCGCCAAAGTACTGCGCCGGGTTGACGATGTCGATCATGTAGAGGTCGATCGACGCGTCCTTGGCGTTGAGCACGGTGCTCAAGTACTGGCGCTGCAACTCGGACGTGGCGCCGCCGGTCTCGATAGCGATGGTCACGCCCGGGTTCTGCTTCTGGTACTGGTCGAACAGCACCCGCATCAGGTCGGGGCGCTGGTTGGTGCCGCCCGAGAACACCCGCAACTGGGTCTGCGCCCAGGCCGCGCCGGGCGCGCACAGGCCGGTCAGCAGGGCTGCGGCGGCACACCAGGCGGTGGCGATAGTTTTCGGGTCACGGTGCGTCATCAGCGGCTCCTGCGGTCATCGTCGGGCTGGGAGAGAGAGGCTACGGCGCACGGCCTCACAACGCCAGCCCGGTAGCGGCATCGAACAAATGCATGTGGTCGTTTTGCAGGTACAGCGTGCGGCGGCTGCCCGCACTGTCGCGAAACGAGGCCGGGCAGCGGGCGGTCAGCTCGCAGCCGCCCACCCGAAAGTTCACCAGGGTTTCAGCGCCCAGCGGCTCCAGCAATTGCACCTCGGCCTCAAGCGCGGCGCTGTCGTCGCTGAGGCGCTGCAGGCTGAGGTTCTCGGGCCGCACGCCAAACTTCAGCGTTGCCACACCCGCTGCGCGCGCAGCCAGCGCCGCCGGCAGGCCAAAGCGCACGCCGCCCAGGTCCAGCGTTTCGGGCGCGGCCAAGGTGGCGGGCACCAGGTTCATCGGCGGCGCGCCGGTGAAGCCGGCCACGAACAGCGCCGCCGGGCGGTTGTAGATCGCATTCGGCGTGTCGTACTGCATCAGCCGGCCGGCCGACAGCACCGCTATCCGGTCGGCCAGGGTCATCGCCTCGACCTGGTCGTGGGTGACGTAGATGATGGTGGCGCCCAGCCGCTGGTGCAGGCGCTTGATCTCGACCCGCATCTCGTGGCGCAACTGGGCATCCAGATTGGACAGCGGCTCATCGAACAAGAACACCTTGGGCTGGCGCACGATGGCCCGGCCGATCGCCACCCGCTGGCGCTGGCCGCCCGACAGCGCCGCTGGCCGCCGGTCCAGCAGGTGGTCGATATGCAGCAAGGTGGCGGCGTCCATCACCCGGCGCTGGATGTCGGCCTCGGGGGTTGCGCGCAGCCGCAGGCCGAAGGCCATGTTCTCGAACAAGGTCTTGTGCGGGTAGAGCGCGTAGTCTTGAAACACCATCGCGATGTCGCGGTGGCGCGGTGGCAGGGCATTGACCACCTGGCCATCGATGGCAACCGTGCCGCCGGTGATCGGCTCCAGCCCCGCGATCATGCGCAGCAGCGTGCTCTTGCCGCAGCCCGACGGCCCGACAAAGACGACAAACTCGCCGTGCCGGATCTGCAGGTCCACGCCGTGGATGACGGTCGTCTTGGCGTCGTAGCGCTTGACGACGCCGGCCAGTTCGACGGCAGCCATTCAGTAGCCGGTGGACGAGCCGGCTGGCGTGGCGGGCGTGTTGGGCGTGTTCGACGCTTGAGCGCCGGACACCGCCTGCGCCCGCAACGCCGCCGACGCGGCCTTGGCCGCGCCCATCAACAGCCCCAGGTCGGACGCGATCGCCAAAAAATCAAACCCCATTGCCCGGTAGGCCGCCACCACGTCGGCCGTGCCGCCAACGATGCCCACCGGCTTGCCCAGCGCATGGCAGCGTTGGATGGCATCGGCCAGCACCGCCATCACGGCCGGATGGGTGAGCTGGCCAACATGGCCCATCGCCGCCGACAAATCGGCCGGGCCGAGAAAGATCGCATCCACGCCGTCCACCGAGGCGATGGCCTCCAGCGCGTCCACCGCCTGCGGGGTTTCCAGTTGCAGGATCACGCATTGACCCGCGTTGGCGGTGGTCAGGTAGTTGGGCGTGGTGCCGAAGCGCGAGCCCCGGCTCATGCCCGCCATGCCGCGGATGCCTTGCGGCGGGTAGCGGGTGGCGGCCACCGCGCGGCGGGCTTCATCGGCGTTTTGCACAAACGGCACCAGCAACGTGGTGGCACCGGCATCGAGCACCCGCTTGATGGTGACGGTGTCGTTCCAGGGCACGCGCAGTACCGGCACCATGGGCGTGCCGGCCACCGCCTGCAGCAGTTGCACCACGGTGGACAGGTCCAGCGGTGAATGCTCCATGTCGACCACCGCCCAGTCGAACCCGGCCAGACCGATGGCCTCGGCGACGATAGTGCTGGCCGACATCACCCAGGTGCCCACGGGCACGTGGGTGGCTGCGTTATCGAGCAGCTGCCTGAATGGGTTCATCGCGGGATTCCTTGGGCAGGCGGTCAGAAGTCGTAGCGCAGGTTGACACCGTAGTAGCGCCGGTCGTCACGCGGCACCGCCCGGTTGACAAATGCACCGCCGCGGCCCAGGAACGAAGCATAGGACTTGTCGGTCAGGTTCTTGGCCAGCACCGACACCCGCCAGCCGCCGATCGGGCTGGTCAGCGAGGCGGTGGCGTTCCAGATGCCGTAGGCCGGCTGGATGGTGTCGGCGAACTGGCCGATGTCGTACTGCACCTCGCTTTGCCAGGTGTAGTCGGTGCCGATTTCCACCCCCATGCCGTTGGCCAGGTTGAAGCGGTAGGCGCCCTGCAGCGAGGCCTTCCAGTCGGGTGAGTACGGCAGCGGTTTGCCGTTGACCTGGCAACTGGCCGCAGCGCCCGCCGGGCAGTTGAAGTTGTCGATGCGGGCCTGGATGTTGGCCAGCGCACCCGACACCGTCAGCCCGGTCATCGGCCGGGCGACAAAATCGATCTCGACCCCCTTGGTGGACACGTCACCGGCGTTGATCAGCCGGGTGACCACCGCGCCTGAGACCAGGTCGAAGAAGTTGGCCTGGTAGTTCTGGTACTGGGTCGAGAACACCGCCACGTTCAGGCGCAGCTTGTTGTCCAGCAAGGTGGACTTCAAGCCCAGCTCGTACGAGTCAGAGGTTTCGGGGGCAATCGCGATCGTGTCGCGGTTGAGCATGTTGAAGAACACGTTGAATGCCGGGCCCTTGTAGCCCTTGGAGTAGGTGGCGTAGCCGCTGACATTGGGCGAGAAATCGTATTGCGGCCCGATGCGCACGGTACTGCCGTTGGCGCTGGTGCTGCCGGTGTTGGCCACCGCCGGCTGCACCCCCGGAAAAGCCGCCGCCTGGGTAGACACCCGCGCATGCTTGAACTCGAGATCGTCCTTGGTGTAACGCAGGCCCAGCACCCCGCGAAGCGCCGACGAGAAGCGCATCGTGCCCTCGCCAAACACCGCATAGCTGGTGGTCTCGGTGCTGTACGTGGCCACACCGTTGTCGTCCTGGTTATTGCCGGCAATGATGCGGCGCACATCGCGGCGGTAGACCTCGTCGTTTTTGCTGTTCAGCAGGAACAGGCCCCCGACGTAGTCGACAGTCTCGCCGCCCTTGGAGGCGATGCGCAGCTCCTGGGTGGCTTGCTTGAACTTCAAGGTGCCGGTGTCGTGCGACTGCGGGTAGGCGGCGGTGGGCGCTGACAGGCGGTCGCCGTCCTGGAACTGGTTGTTGTCCCAGGTGCGGTAGGCGGTGATCGAGCTCAGCGTGTGGCCACTGCCCAGCTTCCAGTCCAGCGTCACCGAACCGCCGGCATTGGTGTCGTTGACGTGGGTCTTGAAGTTGCTGTTGACCTGCCGGTTTTCCAGGCTGGCCACCACCGGCGACAGGGCGGCAGCAAAGGCCGGGTTGTTGGTCACCGCGCCACTCGGGAAGGCAATCGTGCTGGTGGCGATCACCACGCCGGTGGGCACGGTGTCGGACGACCTCAGGTAGTCGGCGCCCAGCGTGACCTTGAGTGCGCTGCTGGCATCAAACTCCAGCCGGCCACGCAGGCCTTTCTTGTCGTAGCCGTTGAGGTTTTCACCATTGAAGACGTTTTTCACGTTGCCGTCGTACTTGCCGACCAGCGCCGTCATCGAGCCCCGCGCACCACCCGGCGACAGCTCGCCCGAAATGCCGCCGCGCAGCCGCATCTCGTTGCCGCTGAAATAAGACACATCGACAAAGCGCTCCAGGGACTTGCTCGGCGCCTTGGTGATGATGCTGACCACGCCGGCCGAGGCATTGCGGCCAAACAGCGTGCCCTGCGGGCCGCGCAGCACCTCAATGCGGTCGACATCGAGCAGGTCGATCGTGGCCTGGCCCGGCCGCGCCAGCACCACACCGTCCACCACCGTGGACACCGTGGGCTCGACACCCGGCGAAGTCGAGATCGTGCCGACGCCGCGGATGAACAGCGTGGTGTCCTTGTTCGACGCATTGGTGCGGAAGTTGACACTGGGCACCTGGCTGGCCACTGCGCCCAGGGTGTTGCGGTTGGCGCGCTCCAGGTCTTCACCACCGATCACCGAGACGGCAACCGGTACCTTTTGCAGCGGCTCGGCGCGGCGGGTGGCGGTGACCGTCACCTCCTGCACCGTGCCGTCATCGGGCTTGGCCGGCGCGTTGGTTTGCTGGGCCTGGGCCAGGCTGGCCACCGACGCCAGCATGGCGAGCGTCAGGGCATGGAGTCGAAAGGGCGTGTGATTCATGGCAGTCTCCTGAGGTTTGGGCAAGCAAGCTGGCCGGTCTCGGTGGACCGGTCCCTGGGGTTCAATCAACATTCAAGCAAGGTCATGCGCCGCGCAGCCAGGGCCTCGCGCAGCCGTCGTTTCAGAAAATAACGGGCTCGGGCGATGTCGCCGAGCCCTGCAGAAAATCAAAGTCACAGCCCTCGTGGGCCTGGGTCACGTGCTCCTGGTAGAGCCGGGTGTAGCCCCGGGTGACCGGGCGCGGCGGCGGCTGCCAGGCTGCGCGGCGGCGGGCCAGCTCGACCTCGTCGACACACAGCGTCAGCGTGCGGGCCTCCAGATCCAAGGCGATCTGATCGCCGTTGTGCACCAGCGCCAGCGGGCCGCCCACGGCTGATTCAGGACAGATGTGCAGCACGCAACTGCCGTAGTGGGTGCCGCTCATGCGCGCATCCGACAGGCGCAGCATGTCGCGCACGCCCAGTGCCAGCAGTTTTTTAGGGATCGGCAGGTTGCCCCACTCGGGCATGCCAGGCGCGCCCACCGGGCCGGCGTTGCGCAGCACCAGCACCGTGTCCTCGTCAACGTCCAGCGCGGGGTCGGCACAGGCGGCGTTCATCTCGGCCGGTGAGTCAAACACCAGCGCGCGGCCCTGGTGGCGAAAGAAACGCGGCGCCGCGGCGCTGGCCTTCATCACCGCGCCGTCGGGCGCCAGGTTGCCGCGCAGCACGGCCAGCGCGCCACTGGCGCTGACCGGGCGGTCGAGTGGGCGGATCACCTCGGCGTCCTGCACCACCGCTGCGGCGATGTTGTCGCCCAGCGTGCGGCCGGTGACGGTGAGCTCGCCCAGCGACAGCATCGCGGTGATGCGCTGCATCAGCGCAGGCAGGCCGCCGGCGTAGAAAAAGTCCTCCATCAGCCGGTCGCCGCTGGGGAACAAATTGGCCAGAACCGGCACCCGCCGCGCCATCTCGTCCAGGTCGTCGAGCACCAGGTCCACCCCCGCACGCCGGGCCATCGCAATCAGGTGCACCGCCGCGTTGGTGCTGCCGCCCAGCGCCATCTGCACCGCTGCGGCGTTGAGAAAAGCGCCGCGTGTCAGCAGGCGCTGCGGTGTCAGGTCGTCCCAGACCATGGCGACGATGCGCTCACCGCAATCGGTGGCCATGCGCGGGTGCGCGGCGTCCATTGCCGGGATCGACGTGCTGCCGGGCA
>JBKJKU010000172.1:0-14633 GCA_046597355.1 Aquabacterium sp. | reverse complement strand
CGCCCAGCGTGGCCTGGAAGCTGGGCGAAAAAGGCAACGACCCGATCCAGACCTACCTGGCCGACATCTTCACGCTGCCGGCCAGCCTGGCCGGGCTGCCGGGCATGAGCTTCCCGGCCGGCTTCGGCGAAGCCGGTATGCCGGTCGGCCTGCAACTGATCGGCAACTACTTTGCCGAAGGCCAGTTGTTGCACGCCGCCCATGCGCTGCAGCAGGCCACCGACTGGCACACCCAAGCACCAGCCGGGATCTGAACGCCATGAACACCGCCCCCCCGTTGATCCGCGGCTACGAGGTCGTCATCGGCCTTGAAACCCATGCCCAGCTGTCGACCCTGAGCAAGATTTTCTCCGGTGCCAGCACCGCTTTTGGCGCCGCCCCCAACACCCAGGCCTGCGCCGTGGACCTGGCGCTGCCGGGCACGCTGCCGGTGATGAACCGCGCGGCGGTAGGCCGCGCGATCCGCCTGGGCCTGGCGGTAGGCGCCAAGGTGGCGCCGGTGTCGATCTTTGCGCGCAAGAACTACTTCTACCCCGACCTGCCCAAGGGCTACCAGATCAGCCAGTACGAGACGCCGGTGGTGCAGGGCGGCAGCGTCAGCTTTGTGTTGGACGGCCAGCCGCGCAGCGTGCGCCTGACCCGCGCCCACCTCGAGGAAGACGCCGGCAAGAGCCTGCACGAGAGCTACCACAGCGAGGACGGCCGGCCCTGCAGCGGCATCGACCTGAACCGCGCCGGCACGCCGCTGCTGGAGATCGTCACCGAGCCCGACATGCGCTCGGGCGCTGAAGCCGTGGAATACGCCAAGGCGCTGCACGCCCTCGTGATGTGGCTGGGCATTTGCGACGGCAACATGCAAGAAGGCAGCTTCCGCTGCGATGCCAATGTGTCGGTGCGGCGGCCCGGTGCGCCACTGGGCACCCGGCGCGAGATCAAGAACCTGAACTCGTTCCGCAACATGGCCCAGGCCATCAATTTCGAGATCAACTGGCAGATCGACCAGATCGAGGACGGGATGAGCGTCCACCAGGCCACCGTGCTGTTCAACCCCGACACCGGTGAGACCCGGGCGATGCGCAGCAAGGAAGACGCCCACGACTACCGCTACTTCCCCGACCCGGACCTGCCGCCGCTGGTGATTTCACCCGAGTGGATCGCCCAGGTGCGGGCCAGCCTGCCCGAGTTGCCGGCGGCGATGGCGCTGCGCTTCCAGCAGCAAGATGGGCTGTCGCTGGACGACGCGGCGGTGATGACGCAGAACCTCGACTTCGCCCGGTTCTACGAAACCGCACGCGACGCCTGCGGACAGGCCAAACTGGTCGCCAACTGGTTGATGGGTGAGTTTTCGCGCCGGCTCAATGCCGAAGACCGGGCGTTGGCGCAAAGCCCGGTGGACGCCGCCACGTTGGCCGCGCTGATTGCACGCATCGGCGACGGCACGGTCAGCCACAACGCCGCCCGCCAGGTTTTTGATGCGCTGTGGGCGGGCGAGTTGGCGCAGGCTGGCGCGGGTTCGCAGCGGGTGGATGCGCTGATCGACGCCAAAGGCCTGAAGCAGATGAACGACAGCGGGGCACTTGAGGTCATCACCGACCAGGTGTTGGCCGCCAACCCGAAGCTGGTCGAGGAGGTGCGCGCCGGCAAGGACAAGGCCTTCAACGCACTGGTCGGCCAGGTGATGAAGCTGTCCCGGGGCAAAGCCAACCCGGCCCAGGTCAACGCGCTGCTGAAACAGCGACTGGCGTGATGCCAATTGGCGCGCCGCGCCCGTCAGGGCGCGGTATTGCGCACGGTTGAAGGTGTATGGGTGGTGTGCGCGGTGCGCGGCACGGCCGATCCACCCAGGGCAGCGGCTACCGGCCCCGCAGCGGCCGGCGCCATCACCGGCGACAGTGAGCCGGCTGGCGCGCCCGCCCACAAGCGGCGCAGACGGTCCAGTTCCAGGTCGTGCAGCTTGTTGATGCGGACCATCTCGGCCTCCTGGTTGGCCGCGGCCGACCGCTGGGCCTCGACGCCGGCATCGTTGGCATCGACCTGTTGCTTCAGGCGCAGCGGGATTTGTCGGCCTTTGTAGAACTCGGCCTCTTCCAGCAACGGTTTGCGCTCGGTGGCCAGCTCCTTGAGCCGGTGTTCGGTGGCCTTGTTCGCCAGGCGCACCGTGTCGAGCGCGGCCTCGCGGGATTTGCGGTGCACAGCCTCGTTTGGAAAACGCGCCACCAAGTTGCGGTCGCGCCGCACGGCGTCGGCTTGGCCGGCGCGCGCCACATCGGCTCGGCGCTCGGCGGCGTCGCGCTCGGCGCGTTCGTCGGCGGTCAGTGTCGGCGGCACCACCCGCTGCACCGATCCATCGCGGTTCAGCACCCGCTGCTCGCGGGCCACGCAATCCGCGATCGGACGGTCCGACGTCAGCTTGCGGCCCTGGCCATCGACACAGCTGTAGATACCGGCCACCGCCGACGCGCCCGATTGAGCCCAGGTGTCCAGAGGTGCTGCACCCGCCAGCAGCAGGACTCCCGCCCACACTGTCGCCCCCGCCGTCAGCCGCGGCGACTTGGCGTGCGCTGTCCGCAGGCCGCCAACTGCCCTGCAGGCCGGTACTGCCAACCCCTGACGCCGCCCCTGTGTCACATCAAACTCCGTATCGGTCGCGGTACGCTGCAACGCGCTGCAGGTGCGGCGCCAACTCGGCAGCGCCGGACGATTGCAGATATTGCAACAGGTCTTGCAAGCTGGCAATCGACGCTACATCCAGTTTCAGGTGATCCCGGACGTATTGCACGGCAGACCAGGGCATGTCGCTACCGCCCTCGCTGGCTTTTTCCTGCCGATCCAGCGCAATCACGACAGCGGCGGGCGTGGCGCCGGCCGCGCTGATCATCGCGATCGACTCGCGCACCGAGGTGCCGGCCGAGATCACGTCATCGATGATCAGCACCCGGCCCCGCGCCGGCGCACCCACCAGGGTGCCGCCCTCGCCGTGGTCCTTGGCCTCCTTGCGGTTGTAGGCAAAAGGCACGTTGCGGCCCAGCCGCGCCAGCTCGACGGCCACCGCTGCGGCCAACGCAATACCCTTGTAGGCCGGGCCGAACAGCATGTCGAACTGCAGCCCGGAGTCCAGCAGGCGGCGTGCATAAAATCCGGCCAGCCGGCCCAGTTTGGCACCGTCGTCGAACAGGCCGGCATTGAAAAAATACGGCGACAGGCGCCCAGCCTTGGTCTGGAACTCGCCGAACCGCAGCACCCCCGCCTCGACCGCAAATTGCACAAAATCCTGCGCCAATGGGCTGACGCCGGCGTTTTTGCAGTCGGAGGCCGTTCTATTCATGGAGATCTCTTGGCTTTCAGACTCGTCACGCTCAACCTGAACGGCATCCGTTCAGCGGCCAACAAGGGCTTTGTGGAATGGGCCGCACAGGCGGGCGCAGATTGTATGGGGGTGCAGGAGGTCAAAGCCCAGGCCAGCGACATCGCCGGCCGCTTCGACACCGTGGCCGGTTTGCAGGGCCATTTTCACTTTGCCGACAAAAAGGGCTACTCCGGCGTCGGGTTGTACAGCCGCAAGGCCCCCAGCGCCGTCATCGTGGGCCTGGGCAACGCCGACTTCGACGCCGAAGGTCGCTATGTCGAGGCCCGGTTCGACACGGCCGACCGCAAGCTCAGCATCATCAGCTGCTACTTTCCCAGCGGCTCGTCGGGCGATGAGCGTCAGGCCGTCAAGTTCCGCTTCCTGGACCACGTTTACCCGTACCTGCTGGCGCTCAAGGCCGAGCGCGAGTTCATCCTGGTGGGCGACATCAACATCGCACACAAGGAGATCGACCTCAAGAACTGGAAAGGCAACCGGAAAAACTCCGGCTTCCTGCCCGAAGAGCGCGGCTGGATGACCCGGCTGCTGGACGAGGCCGGGCTGGTGGACGTGTTCCGGCTGCTCAATCCCCACCCTGAGCAATACACCTGGTGGAGCAACCGCGGCCAAGCTCGGGCCAACAACGTGGGCTGGCGGCTGGATTACCACCTGGCAACGCCGGGCCTGGCGGCGCTGGCGCGGCGCGAAGCGATCTACCTGGATCAGCGTTTCAGCGACCACGCGCCGCTGACGATCGACTACGACTTCGAACTTTGACCGTAGGGCCGGGCCGGCGGCCTCTGAAGGCCGCCGTTCATCGTCGCGGTCGTTCGGCTGGCGAGACGCCATGCCTTGAGGCAGCCGTTCGAACTTATGGCCGGGGGACGGTGGGTCAGGCAGGATCTGCGCGCGGCGCACCGGCGAGCACAACATCCCACGCCGCCGACGTGGTCCGTTTGACGGGGCATGCGCCGTCCGGTCCGCACGCTGCAAGATTCAACGCGCGTGAAACTTTTCCGGCCAGTTTTTGACCACGGCGAACGGTGGCGGCTGAACCGAGCCGGTCGTGGTCATGATGAAGCGCTGGCCATCGCGCGTGAGCCACGACGGCAAGGTCCGCCTGTGGGATGTGGCGAGCCGGCAGCCGTTGGGCGACCCGCTCAAGGCGCACAAAGGCGCCGCGTACGCCGTCGTTTTTACCAGCGACGATGGCCGCACACTGGCATCGGCCGGGCAGAACGCGACGGTGATGCTCTGAAACCTGGCGCAGCCAGACCGGCCCCCCGTTGCGCTGCCAGGGCTTACCAACCGTGTCCGCGGACTCGCCTTCAGCCGGGACGGCGCCACACTGGCCACTGCCAGCGGCGACAAGACCGTCAGGCTGTGGGGGATGGATGGCGGCGCGGTCGATGCGCGGTCTCCACTCGACGCGGTGTGCGGCAAGGCCAACCGGAACTTCACACCCGACGAGTGGGCCGTGTACATCGGCACCAGCATGAAGTACCGTGCGCTTTGTCCCAGACTGCCCTCTGTGACCGGCGGCCTGCCCGTCACATCCCAGCACACCGACCGGGTCCAACCATGACGACAAGCAAGAGACCGCCCGTTGCCCGCGGCCTGGTGTCGGCGCTGTGCTTGTTGGGGGCCACAGCAACCCCGGCGGGCTGCCTCGACGGGGACAAGGCGATGTCTCCGGCCCCCGGCGCCCGCCGCGCAGAAGTCCAGATCAATCTGTGCCCCGCCGACGGTGGGCTGCCAGCGCTGGTGAGCGCACTGGGTTTTGCGCCCGAGCCCAGCGGCAAGATGGCCGTGTGGCTCTACGACGATGTGGACCGCTCGCTGTTCAAGGTGCACGGCGTGCGCCTTCGGCTGCGCGTCCCGGCAAAAGCGGAAAAGGCGGAACTCACGTTGAAGCTGGGCAATCAGGATTGCGCGCGTGCCGAGCCGGTCCTGGCGCCGGACGAGGACTACAAATGCGAGTACGACATGCACGGCCCGACCCTGCCTGCGCTGGGCACGGTGTCGTTCACGCGACGCAACGTCATGGCCAAGCTGGTCAACGCGCCGCAGGCCGCCGACAGCGCCCTGTTGTCCAGTGCGCTGAGCCCCGGCCAGATCAAGCTGCTGACCGACCGCTTGCCGGGCGTACTGCCCTTGAGTCCTGCCGTCAAGGCGCAGCCACCGCTCCAGCTGGACAGCTACAAGAACAAAAAAACGCACGGTCCGGGATTGGGTGTGTCCTGGCCCATGCCCAAGGCCGGACAGCCGCGCGTCGAGTACGAATTCAAGGTCGACAGCAGCACAGCCGCAGCGTGCCGGGTGGACATGGTGAACCTGCTCAAGAGCAAAAACCTGAACCTCTGCGCCGAACAGGGCACACCCAACAGCTCCCGGTAGCTCCCGGTAGCGCCCGGTAGCACCCGGTAACACCCAGCAGCACCCGGCAGCACCCGGTTGCGCGGCGGGCGGCATACTGGCTAAAAACCTCGGAGCAAAACACATGGATCTCGGCATTTCAGGCAAATGGGCGCTGGTCTGCGCCGCCAGCAAGGGCTTGGGCAAAGGCTGCGCTGCGGCGCTGGTGCAAGAGGGGGTCAACGTGGTGATCACCGCACGCGGCGACGCCGCGTTGCAAGCCACCGCCGCCGGGTTGCGCGCGCTCAACCCCGCTGTCCAGGTGCTGGCGGTGGCCGGCGACATCACCACGCCCGAGGGTCGCGCCGCCGCGCTGGCGGCCTGCCCGCAGGTCGACATCCTGGTCAACAACGCCGGTGGCCCGCCGCCGGGTGACTTTCGCAGCTGGGACCGCGAGGCCTGGCTCAAGGCGCTGGACGCCAACATGCTCACCCCGATCGAGCTGATCAAAGCCACGGTGGATGGGATGGCCGAGCGCGGCTTCGGCCGGGTCATCAACATCACCTCGGCCGCCGTCAAGGCGCCGATCGACATCCTGGGGCTGAGCAACGGTGCACGCTCGGGGTTGACCGGTTTTGTGGCGGGTGTGGCGCGCCAGACCCAGCTGGCCTCACGCAATGTCACGATCAATGCGCTGCTGCCCGGCCCGTTCGACACCGACCGCCTGCGCGGCACGATGGCCGGCGCGGCCTTGAAGTCGGGCCAGCCGATCGAGACCCTGCTGGACGCCCGCCGCAAGCTCAACCCGACCCAGCGTTTCGGCACGGCCGACGAGTTTGGTGCGACCTGCGCCTTCTTGTGCAGCATGCACGCCGGCTACATCACCGGCCAGAACATCCTGATGGACGGCGGCGCCTACCCCGGCACGTTCTGATCGCCAGGCCGGCGCAGCGCCGCCGCTGCGCCGGCGCTGCGGCGGTCGGCAACCGCAAGCGCCACGGGGTCAAGCCCGCAACTGCTCCAGCACCGCGCGAAAGATCTCGCCCGAGGCCCGGCCGTTGTTGGGCAGGTTGTAGCGCCCGGCAGTGACCACCACCACCAGGTCCAGCGCCGGCACAGTGAACAGGCGCTGGCCGCCGTTGCCAAGACCGCCCACCCAACTCAAACCCGCGCCCGCACCCCGGGTAAAGCGGCCGTGCCACCACTGGCGGCTGTAGCGCAGGCTGTCTGCTGCTGCCACACCCGGGGTCATCGTTGCCGCCACCCAGGACTCGGGCACCCGCGCGGCGCCCTGCCAGCGCCCGCCAGCCAGCATCAGGCGGCCCAGTTGCGCCAGCTGGCGCGGCGTCAGGCGCAGGCCCGAGTAGGCCAGCGCCTTGTCGCGCCAGCCGGTACGCCAGGCCACGTCACCAAAGCCCAGCGGGCCGAACAGCGTGGCCTGCGCCAGCGCCTGCAGCGGCTGGCCCGATGCGCGCTCGACGATCTCGCCCAGCAACGCGGTGGCACCGCCGTTGTAGTCCCAGTGGCTGCCGGGTATGTGCAGCAATGGCAGGTCGAGCAGGTGGCGGTCGCGGTTCAGCGCCAAACCCATGCGGGTCTCGCTGTTGGCCGGGTCGGTGTACGGCAGGTCCCATTCCCGCCACTGCCAGCCGGGTGTCATGTCCAGCAGGTGCTGCACGGTGATCTGGCGGCGCTCAGGCGTGGCCAGGTCGGCGTGCTCGGGGAAGTGGTCAAACACCGGGGTATCCAGCGGCCCCAGCTGGCCGCGCCCGTGCACGATACCGGCCAGCAGCCCGACCACGCTCTTGGTGATCGAGCGCACGTCGTGCGGCGTCTCGGGCCGGAAGTCAACCGTTTGCTCGATCCAGCGGCCCGACGGCTTGTCCTGCCCGCGGAAGTAGGCTTCGGCCCGGATGCGGCCCGCCTGCTCGACCAGCACGGCATGGGTGTTGCTGTTATCCCCGCCAGCCGGTGTGAGCAAGCGGCACAGCGCCTGCTCGCCTGTGCACACCTCGGCCGGCTGGGGCGATTGCGCAAAGGCGGGGTGAAGCGGTGATACCGCGCAGGCGGCGATGCCAGCCGCGGCGAGGGCCAGCCCGTCGCGCCGCCAGATGCCGGGAGGGGTTGCCACCAGAGGTCTGACCATGGCCGCCAATCCTATACTGGCTGCCCTGGTTACCTGACCGCATCCGTCGCCTGCGCCACCCCCATGCAACCCGTGCTGCACAGCCTGCTGGAGACCGATCTCTACAAGTTCACGATGTGGCAGGCGATGCTGCACCGGCATCCGCAGACCCAGGCCGAGTACATCTTCATCTGCCGCAATGCGCGCGACTACCCGCTGACGCACTTGATTGCCGAGATCAACGAGCAACTCGACCACCTCTGCACCCTGCGCTTTCAGCCCGACGAGTTGGCCTACCTGCGGTCCTTGCGCTTCATCAAAAGCGACTTTGTCGACTTCCTGCGCATCTTCCAGTTCCAGCGCGATTTCATCGAGGTGCGTGACAACCAGGGCACGCTGGAGATCGTCGCGCGCGGGCCGCAAGTGCATGTGATGGCCTTTGAGATCCATGTGCTGGCGATCGTCAACGAGCTGTACTTCCGTCGCTTCGACCAGGCCGATGCGCTGACCGAGGGCCGGCGCCGGCTGGCCGAGAAGGTGGCCATGCTGCGCGCCTTTGGCCAGGAGGCGCAGCGCCGCAACCCGTTCGAGTTTTTCGACTTCGGCGTGCGCCGGCGCTTCTCGGGCGCCTGGCACCGTGAGGTGGTGGCCACGCTGGCCGCTGAGGTGCCCGAGTACTTCAAGGGCACGTCCTGCGTGCTGCTGGCGCGTGACCTGGGGCTGGTGCCGATCGGCACGATGGCGCACGAGTTCTTGCAGACCTACCAGGCGCTGGGCGTGCGGCTGCGCGACTTTCAAAAAGCCGCGCTGGAGGCCTGGGTGCAAGAGTACCGCGGCGACCTGGGCGTGGCGCTGACCGATGTGGTCGGGATGGACGCCTTTCTGGCCGACTTCGACCTGTACTTCACCAAGCTGTTCGACGGCCTGCGCCACGACTCTGGCGACCCGGTCGTGTGGGGCGAAAAGGCGCTGGCCCATTACGCCCGCCTGCGCATCGACACCCACACCAAGCGGCTGGTGTTTTCCGACGGGCTGAACCTGCCCAGGGCGTTTGAGCTGTACCGGCACTTTGCCGACCGCACCCAGCTGGGTTTTGGCATCGGCACCAACCTGACCAACGACGTCGGCCTGCACACCCTGCACATCGTGATGAAGCTGACCCACTGCAATGGCCAGCCGGTGGCCAAGCTGTCGGACAGCCCGGGCAAGATCCTGTGCGACGACCAGACCTTCCTGGCCTACCTGCGCCAGGTGTTCAACGTGCAGCCGTTGGTCTGACCACCCGGCGGGTGCGGGGCGGGCTTCAGGCGATGACGCGCCAGTCCGCCAGCAGCGACTGCGCCACCTGCAAATCGCGGGTTTGCAGGCCTTCGGTGAAGTGGGCCAGGTGCTGACCCAGCAGGTTGCAAGCCCGCGCGGTCTGGCCCTGGGCCTGCCAGTTTTGCGCCAACGCGATAGCGCTCTTGAGTGCCATGCCGTGCAATTGCAGGTCGTCGGCGCAATCCAGCCCGGTCTGCAGCCAGTGCTCGGCTTCGACCGCCGGACGGCCGGCCTGGCGCAACAACTCGCCACGCAGGCGGTGCACCTCGGGCGCATGGCAGCGTTCACCGTGGCGCTCGACCAGCGCATGCGCCTGCTCGATCAGGGCCAGGGCCTCATCGGGCCGGCCGGCCAGGGACAGGCCCTCAGCCCGCAGCACCAGGTACAGCGGCTGCGTCACCACCGCACCGGTGCCGGCCCACAGGGCATGGCCCTCGGCCATGGCGGTCAGCCCGGCCGCGAGTGCCCCCTGCTCGGCCTGCAACCGGCCGTGGATCACCTTGGCATGCGCCATCCAGACCGCAAAACCGCCCGCCTCGCTGACCTCGAGTGCACGCTGGATGGCCAGCAAGCCCGGCGCGGTTTCTCCCCGCAGGTAGTGCACCACGCCGAGAAACCCATAACCCTGGCCGATGCTGAACCGGTGTGCCAGCGTCTCGGCCAGCGCCACGGCTTGCTGCGCACTGGCCAGCGCCTGGTCGGGCAGGCCCAGTGCCCACTGCGCCCAGGACGCGTAGCACAGGCACATCACGGCCGGGTCCTGCACGGCGGCGGGCCGGTGTCCGAGCACGCTGTGCTCGGTCTTGCAGCGGTCCATCATCGCCATGGCCTGGCGCAACCGGCCCTGGCTGAACAGCACATTGGCCTGGGCCCAGGTTGATTGCACACGCGCACGCGGCGCGAGCTGGTCGCCCAGGCTGCTCTCGACCTCCTGCGCCAGCGCCAGCGCGCGGGCCAGGTCGCCGCGCATGTAGTGGTAGCCGCCCAGCCCCAGCCGGGCCTTGGTCAGCGACGCCGGATCGTCCAGCGCCAGGCCCAGCGCCAAGGCGCGGCCGTACACCGCCTCAACCGCCTCGGCGCCGTAGCCGGACGTGGCAATCAGGCGGCTGGCCAGCGGCAGCAGCAGGCGCAATTCGGTGCGGTCTCGGTCCGGCCCCGTCGGCTGCAGCACCACCAGGCGCAGCGCATGCCGCAGGTGGGCGATGGCCTCGTCCAGCGACGACCGCTGGGTGGCATGGCGCGCGGCGCGCTCCCATCCGATCAAGGCCGCATCGGTCATGCCGGCCAGTTCCTGGTGCAGCGCCAGCTGCTCGGGCTGGCTGTCGCAGAGCGCCGAAAACTGATGTTGCAGCACATCGGCAATGGCGCCGTGCAGGCGCCGGCGGTCGCGCTCCAGCAGCGACTGGTGGGCCGCGTCGCGCACCAGCGAGTGCTTGAACACGTACTGCCGGCCCGCGCCCTCGCCCTGCACGCCCAGCAGCCCGGCGTGGACCAGTGCGGCAAGTTCCTGGTCGAGCGCTGGCAGGCGGATCGGTGAATCGGCGTGGGCGTTGACGGCCTCGATCAGCGCTTGGCTGAACGACCGGCCCAGCGCGCCCCCCATCTGCGCCGCGCGCTTGGCCTGCGGCAATTGGTCCAGCCGCGCCATCAGCAGGTCTTGCAGGGTGTCGGGCACGGTGTCGCGCAATGACGATGCCACGTCGGCAGTGGGCTGGCTGGCGGCCAGCACGGCCGCCATGCGGGCGGATTCTTCAATGAACAGCGGCACGCCGTCGGACCGGGCAGCCAGCCAGCGCACCAGGTCGGTGGCCAGCAGCGCGCTGCCGATGGCGCCTTGCACCAGCGCCCGCGCCGCCTCAGGCCCCAGCCCGGTCAGCGCCAGCGTGGGCACGGCAAAGCCAGCATCGGCGGTGACCGGCCCGCTGCGCTGGGTCAGCAGCAACAGCAGGGGTTGCTGGCGCGGGCCGTCGATCATGCGCTGCACCAGTTCCCGGGTGGACGGGTCGATCCAGTGCACGTCCTCGAAGATCAGGCAGACCGGGCCGGTCAGGCCTTGCGAGACACGCATCAGCAAGGCTTTTGTGCGCTGGCGCTGGCGCTCGGCCGATGCCGCAACCGCTGGGTCGGCCAGCGGCGGCAGGCGATCGGCCGGCACCGACATCAGGGTGCCGAGCAGGGTCAGCGCCTCGTCGCCGCCGGGGCCGGTGGTGATCTCCAGCATGCGCAGCCGCTGGACTTGCTGGTCCGGGTCGTCGCCGACCTGGATCTGCAGCCGGCGACGCAGCACGTCGATCAGCGGCTGGAAGGCGCTGCCGGTGTGTTCGGGCGCGCAGCGGCACTCCAGCGTGCGCACGCCGGCCATGTCCAGGCTCTGGCGGAACTCGCGCACCAGCCGGGATTTGCCGATGCCGGCCTCACCCACCAACAGCAGGGTTTGCCGGTCACCGCCTGCGGCCAGCGCCCAGCGCTGCCGCAGTTGCCGCATTTCGGCATCGCGGCCGATGAAGGCTGTGAGGTAGGCCCGGTTGTCAAACCGCTCGGTGCCTTGCACCGGCCGCTCACGGTGCACGCGGTACACCGCACCGCCATCGGCAAAGCCCTTGAGCTGCGACACCGCCGCCTCCAGGCTGAACTCGAACCGCTCGCCCGCGATCAGCCGGGTGGACGCGCTGAGCAGCACCCCGCCGGCGCCGGCCCGCGACTGCAACCGGGCCGCATGGTGCACCGCCGCGCCCACCGGCTGGCCATTGCGGATCACCACCCGGCCGGTGGAGATGCCGATGCGCACGGCCAGGCCCAGGTCGTCCAGCGCACCGCTGAGCGCCAGGCCGGCGCGCAGCGCGGCGGCGGCGGCGTCTTCACTGGCCACCGGGTAGCCGAAGTAGCACATGAAGCCGTCATCGCCTTGCGGATCGTCGGCCAGGCCGTCGTGTTGTTGCGCGATCTCGGCCACGCGCCGGTGGTAGTGGGTCAGGCGCTCGCTGTATTCCTCGTCGCCCAGCCGGTGCATCAGGCCGGTGGAGTCGACCAGGTCACAGGCCAGGATGGTGATCTGGCGCACGTCGTCGTCAGGGGCTGCCTGCAGCCCGGTGGACTTGGGTCCGTAGGGCATCTGGGCCGCGAAGGCCGGGGCCGCGCGCACCGGTGCCAGCGCGCCGTCACCATAAAACCAGGCGGTGGCGCCGGGCGCCCAGGGCGCACCGTCGGCGTGCGCGCGGCGGGCCGCCACCCGGGCGCGGCGGGCCGCGTTGCCAAAGGATTCGCCCTTCGCCAGCGCCGCATAAAAAGCGGTCAGTGCCAACGGTGCCGCGGCGTCGGTCGCCAGCACGCTGAGCCCGACCCGGCCGGCAGCGTTGGCCAGCGCGGCGGCGGACGCCGCCGACAGGCCTTCGGCGATGAGCAGGCGTGGCGCCAGCGGCAGGTCCGCCAGCAATGCGGGCTGGCACAAGGCCGTTGCGGCCGCAGCCACCGCCGATCCGGCCGCGGCGGGATCGCCGTGCAGGTGCACGATGTCGGCCTCAGCGACGGCACGCAGCCAGGCCTCGGGCGTGGCGCCGTGGCTGGCATGCACCCGCAGCACCATCGGGCCGAAGCGCCCGGGCCGGGGGGTTTCGTCGGCGGCGGCGGGGCTGGTCATGCTGTGCAGCACTTGCAGCAGTGCGCCGGGCTCACGGTGCCGCAAAGCGGCCGGCGGCAGGCCGGTGGACATGACGCGACGCACCACGGTGAAGTGATCGTCCAGGTGGCGTGCCGGCGGCGCACCGGTGCGCCCTGCGGGTTGCGGCCGTGCAAAAGGCAGCGCCGCGAGCTCCCAGGGCAAGCCCGCCACCGACTCGCCCAGCTGGATCTGCAGCAGGCTGCCAGCAGGCTGGCCTGCCAGAACCGCACGCAGGGTCGCGGGCAACAGGGTTTCGGCCAGGCCCTGGCCAAACTTCAGCAGGTCGTCGCTGGTGGCCGCAGCCGCCCAGGCGTCGCCGGCCCAGGCCGACAAGCCGGCGACCGGCAAGGACAGGCGGTCATGCTGAACCAGGCTGCGCCCGTCTGTGAGCAGCAGGATCAATCCGCTACCGCCGTCATCCAGCACGGCCAGGTTCAGGGTGGCGACAGGGTTCACGTCACACCCGGCCGTACTGCCAGGCACCCGCAGCGCACGTGGCGACGTGGCAGGTTTGGCAAGGGCTGGGGGGTGTCGGCATGGGGGCTCCGGGCGGTGTGTCAACCGGGTGGCCCGTCCCTCGCACCCGGGTGAAAAGGCGCTGGGCCGCCCAGACGTCACACCATTCTGCCCCTTGCCGACCAGATCGCAGCGCCTATCCCCTCGTCCTGGGAGGCGAGGTGCCGTCGATTGCGCTGCGTCAACGCGACCGGGCGCGGCGCCGGGCCTGGAGATGGCCCGCCGTCGTCAGTGGCCGCCGCCCAGGTACGCGGCCCTGACCGCCGGATCGTCGCGCAGCTGGGCGGCCGGACCGTGCAGCGAGATGCGGCCGTTCTCCAGCACGTAACCGTAGTCGGCCACCGCCAGTGCGGCGGCGGCAAACTGTTCGACCAGCAGCATCGTCACGCCCTCGGACTTGAGCCGGGCAATGATGCGAAAGACCTCGTCGACCAGGATCGGCGCCAGGCCCATCGACGGCTCGTCGAGCAGCACCACCTCGGGGTTGAGCATGGTGGCGCGCGCCATCGCCAGCATCTGCTGCTCACCGCCCGACAGCGTGCCGGCGAGCTGCAGCCGGCGCTCTTTCAGGCGCGGAAACAGCTCCATCGCGCGCTCCAGGTCGGCCGCCACGTCACCCTTGGGCCGGGCGCCGGTGTAGCGCGGAAAGGCGCCGAGCTTCAGGTTGTCGGCGACCGTCATGGTGGCAAACACCCGGCGGCCTTCCGGCGAATGGGCCAGGCCGAGCCGGGCGATGTCGAAGGATTCGAGGCCGTCGATGCGTTTGCCGTTGAGCGTGATCTCGCCGGCCGTCGGCACGATCATGCCGGACACCGCCCGCATGGTGGTGGTCTTGCCGGCGCCGTTGGACCCGATCAACGTGACGACCTTGCCACGCGGCACGTGGATGCTGATGCCTTGCAGCACCTCGATCTTGCCGTAGCCGGCGTGCAGGTTCTGGATGTTCAACATTTTTGCGTCCCTTCAGGCCGGCTGGGCCGCAGCATGGCCGTCATTCGCGGGGCCGCCGTCGCCCAGATCTTCGGCAGCCTGGCCACCCAGGTAGGCCTCGATCACCTTCGGATCGGCTTGCACGGCGGACGGCAGGCCTTCGGCGATCTTCTGGCCAAAGTCCAGCACCGACACCGTGTCGCAGACCGACATCACCACGTCCATGTGGTGCTCGATCAGGATCAACGTGATGCCGTGGCTGCGGATCTTGGCAATGATCGCCACCAGCTCCTTGATGTCGGGCGCGGTCAGGCCGGCGGCGGGCTCGTCGAGCAGCAGCAACTGCGGGTCGAGCGCCAGCGCGCGGGCGATCTCCAGCAGGC
>JBKJKU010000207.1:0-9505 GCA_046597355.1 Aquabacterium sp. | reverse complement strand
ATGTCCTCCTGCGATTCGCTGCTTTTGCGAATGCCGAAAAACGACCAACCCACCATGCGGATGGTGCGCCAGATTGAGCCGCCCGGCGCGGACTCTTCGGGCTTGAGACGCTCATTCATGAACCGGCACCGATCAGCACCTGCCCGCCGGCATCCGCCAGCGGGGCGGGCGGTGTTTTGCCACCGACCTCAAAAAACGTATAGGACAGCGTGATCGTCTTGACATCCCGGGACAGCTTGGGATCAATCACGAAAGCCACCGGCCAGGACTTCTTTTCACCCGGCTCCAGCGTGTACTGCTGAAAACAGAAACACTCGATCTTGTTGAAATGTGCCCCGGCCTGCTGCGGGGCGTAACTCGGGATTGCCTGCGCCGACATGCGCCGGTTCTGCACATTCTGGAACTCGTACACCACCGTCGCCAACTCGCCCGGATGTACCTGCAGCGAGCGCTGCGCCGGCTTGAACTCCCAGGGGCCGCGTGAATTGGCATCGAACTCGACCGTGATGCTGCGGCTGGTGTCAATCTGGGTATTGGCGGGCAAGGTCGCGGTGGCACCGGGAATATTGCGGTCCCCCAGTGCCAGTATGTTAATGCCCGTCATCTCGCAAATGGCCTTGTAAATGGGCACCAGCGCATAGCCGAAGGCGAACATGCCCGCCGTCACCACGAACAGCTTGCCCACCATCCTGATATTTTCGCGCCGCAGATTCATGGCCTATTTGCCCAGCAGGATCATCTTGGCCATGAAACCCACAAAAAACACCAGGGCCACCGAGACCAGGATCAGTCCGGTTTTCAGGTTGGCTTTCTTTTGCTCGGGGGTCATGATTACAACTTTGCCGGCGTCTTAGCCGATGACTCTGGTCGCGCTCGCGTCCAGCTTGGGCGGCGTCATAAAGGTGTGAAACGGTGCGGGCGAGGGAATTTCCCACTCCAGGCCTTCCGCGCCTTCCCATGGCTTTTGCGGCGCTTTTTCGCCTTTGCCGCGCATCGTGGGCAGCACGATGAAGAGGAAGAAATAAACCTGGGCAAAGCCGAACAGGAAAGCACCCACGGACGCCAGCGCGTTGAAATCGGCAAACTGCATCGGGTAATCGGCATAGCGCCTGGGCATACCGGCCAGGCCGAGGAAGTGCATCGGGAAAAAGGTGACGTTGAACGCGATCAAGGACCACCAGAAGTGAATCTTGCCGCGCGCCTCAGAGTACATCACACCGGTCCACTTCGGCACCCAGTAGTAGAACCCAGCAAACATGGCAAACAGGGAGCCCGCCACCAGCACGTAATGGAAATGCGCCACCACGTAATAGGTGTCCTGCACCTGAATGTCGATCGGCGCCATGGCCAGAATCAGGCCGGTAAAGCCGCCCATGGTGAACACGAAAATGAAGCCGACCGAAAACAGCATCGGGGTCTCGAAGGTCATGGAGCCCTGCCACATGGTGGCGATCCAGTTGAAAATCTTGACGGCGGTGGGCACCGCAATCAGCATCGTGGCGTACATGAAAAACAACTGGCCAGTCACCGGCATGCCGGTGGCGTACATGTGGTGGGCCCAGACGATGAACGACAGGATCGCGATCGACGCGGTGGCGTAGACCATCGAGGTGTAGCCAAACAAACGCTTGCGGGCAAAGGTCGGGATGATCGCGCTGACGATGCCGAACGCCGGCAAGATCATGATGTAGACCTCGGGGTGGCCGAAGAACCAGAAGATGTGCTGGTACATCACCGGGTCACCGCCGCCGGCAGGGCTGAAAAAGCTGGTGCCGAAATGGCGGTCCGTCAGCGTCATCGTGATCGCGCCGGCCAGCACCGGCATCACAGCGATCAGCAGATAGGCGGTGATCAGCCAGGTCCAGCAGAACAGCGGCATCTTCATCAGCGTCATGCCGGGGGCGCGCATGTTGAGGATGGTGACGATGATGTTGATCGAACCCATGATCGACGACGCACCCATGATGTGCATCGCAAAGATGCTGGTATCCATCGACGGGCCCATCTGCAGCGTCAACGGGGCGTACAGCGTCCAGCCGGCAGCCGGGGCGCCACCGGGCATCGCGAAACTGCCGACCAGCATCACCGCAGCGGGGATCAGCAACCAGAAACTGAAGTTGTTCATGCGCGCGAAGGCCATGTCGGCCGCGCCGATCTGCATCGGAATCATCCAGTTCGCGAAGCCGACAAACGCCGGCATGATCGCGCCGAACACCATGATCAGGCCGTGCATCGTGGTGAACGAGTTGAACAACTGCGGGTTGAAAAACTGCAGCTCGGGCTGGAACAGCTCGGCGCGGATGCACAACGCCAGGATGCCGCCGACCATCAACATGGCAAACGAGAACAACAGGTACATCGTGCCGATGTCCTTGTGGTTCGTCGCAAACACCCAACGACGCCAGCCCGGCAAGGGCCCGTGGTCGTGGTGATCGTCGTGGTCGTGGTCGTGCGGACCGTGGGCGTGTGAGGGGTCAGACGACCCAGGATGGAGGACGGCGCTCATGGGCGGTGCCTTTCAACGATCAGTTCTGAGAATTCTGCGGAGGTCGAGACGGTCACTTGCGGGCCGCGACAACGTCGGCGGGCTGCACGATCTGGCCGGTCTTGTTCGACCAATGGTTCTTGGTGAAGGTGACGACGGCGGCGATCTCGGTGTCGGACAGCGACTTCCAGGACGGCATTGCACCGTTGTTCTGGCCGTTCAACAACACCATGATCTCTTTGGTCTTGTCGGCGTCGGTGACGACTGCGGCACCGTCAATCGGCTTGATCGGGCCGGCGCCCTTGCCGTCAGCCCGATGGCAGACCGCGCAATTCGCGTTGTAGACCTTCTCGCCGCGGGCGGCCAGTGCGTCCAGTGCCCAGACCTTGGCCGGATCGTCAGCTTTGGCGGCCAGCTCTTTTTTCTTGCCATCAACCCACTTGCTGTAATCGTCAGCCGACACCACCTTGACGTGAATCGGCATGTACGCGTGTTCCTTGCCGCACAGTTCAACGCACTGGCCATAAAAGTCGCCGGTTTTTTCGGCGCGGAACCAGGCGTCGCGCACAAAACCAGGGATCGCGTCTTGCTTGACAGCAAACGCCGGCACCATCCACGAGTGAATCACGTCGTTGGCGGTGGTGATGATGCGTATCTTCTTGTTGACGGGCACCACCAGCGGGTTGTCGACCTTGAGCAGGTAGTTGTCACCGGCCGGCTGGCCCGAGTCGGACATGTTGCGGTGCGCCACGTCCAGCGTGGAGACAAAACCGATGCCTTCGCCCTCACCCTTGAGGTAGTCGTAGCCCCATTTCCACTGCATGCCAGTGGTCTTGATGGTGATGTCGGCGTTGCTGGTGTCCTTCATGGCCACCACGGTCTTGGTGGCGGCCATGCCCATCACGACCACGATCACGAAGGGCACGATGGTCCAGGCAATCTCGACCGCCACGCTCTCGTGGAAGTTGGCCGACTTGTGACCCACCGACTTGCGGTGCTTGATGATCGAATAAAACATCACGCCAAACACCGCCAGGAAGATCACCAGGCAGATGATCAGCATGAAGTAGTGCAGGCCCTGGATGTCACTGGCGAGCTTGGTGATCGGCGGGTGCAGGTCCAACTGGTTCTTGGCCGGACCGCCAGCCAGATCACCGGCCAGCACGGCTTGGGTTGCCAGCGTGGCACCCAGGCCCGCCAGCGCCAGACTTGCCTTGGACAGAAGCGTCTTTGTTGTCATCATCTTCATGCTTTATGTTCCTGGTCCACAACCCGTTCACCAGCCTTGCGCAGCTGCCGCAAGGCACGGCGCAATTCTTGCGCCAGTTCAACCCGCAACTCGGGACGCACGTGACGGCCTACCCGCACGCTGCGCCCTTCGCCCGACAATTCCACCAGCGAGCCATCAGCAGCCGCCGGCTCAACCCGCACCCACTCCGCGCGGAACCGGGTTCGGGCGACGGTTGGCCCGAAGTGTTTCTCCACCACCAGCTCATGGTCTGCCATGGTGATCAGTTCGCGGTCGCCGGCGTGGCGCGCGACCATCAGCAAGGCGGCGCCTACTGCCAGCAACTCCAGGCCGGCAAAAAAGCCGACCACCCGCACACCCTGCCACCAGAAACCGGCCGCGACCGTCAGCGACAGGCCACACAACAGCGCGTAGGCCATCAGCATTTGCCGGGGCGTGATCGACACGTTGCGCCGCAGATCGAAAACCCATCCCCGCGCTGCGCCTTGCTCAAGCCCGAAACGCCACCCGGCCTCGCGCAGTGGCGACGCTGGCGCCGGCCAGGGACTTGGAGCAAACGTGACGGACATAGGCGACAGATGACGGTTGAGACAATTGGCCTCTGCAAAGCAAGCCCGAAACAATGGCTGAGATGGTAGTGGCCAGGTGCCAAACCCCTGACTCAGAAAAGCCCTTGTGGCGGCTCCCAGTTGCCAGCGCAACGTGCGCCAGATCAAGCAAAGATTCTAGCCGAGCGATAACCCTCGGTCTGCCGTCAGGCCTCAAGCGGGGCGTTTGGGCAGCTTGGCGCGCAGGGAGTCCAGCGAAACCGTCGCCAGTTCGCCACGCCCGGCACGCGGCGCTGGTTTGTAGGCATGGCCATAGACCAGCTCAAAGGTCAGTGCGATGCGCCCCTGCGCGTCGGCGCGCTGCGCCAAGGCCTGCAGCAGGCGATCGCGCCAGCGCGGGGTGCGTAGCCCGGTGTGGCGCTGTGCGCCCAGGTGACCGCCCAGCCCCCGCAGCTCGGCCAGCAGGGTTTCCGGAGAAGACCAGGTGAGCACGATCGTTTCCTGGTCCATCACCGGGTCGGCAAAGCCGCCGTGCACCAACATGTCGCCCAGGTCGTGCATGTCGGTGTAGGGCGGGTGCGGGGCGGGCCAGCCGATCTCGGCATACAGCGCCCGCAACTCCTTCAGCGTGTCGGGGCCGAAGCTCGAGAACATGACAAACCCATCAACGGACAGCGCGCGGTGCCAGGCGGCCAGCGTGACGACCGGGTCGGTGCTGGCGTGCAGGCACAGGTTAGCCCAGAGCATCTGCGCCTGGCCGACCGGCACCTCGGACACCAGCCACACCGGCTGCGCAGCGTCCTGCCGGCGTTGTCCCCAGGCCCACCACGGCGCTTGCAACGCCGAGCGGCTGCGCTGCTGCAAGGCCGGCGTGGGCTCGGCCACGCTGCGCAGCGACTGTGGCCACACACTGCGCACCGCGTCGGCACCGGCCCCTGTAAAGCCCCACCAATCCAGCCAGCGCTCGGGCGCCTGCAGGATCACCGGCAGCCGCTCGGCCATGCGCCGCGCCACCTCCTGGTGCAGCCAGGGCGCGGATGCCGCCCGCGCCAGACGGTCCAGCACATGCGTCAGCGCAACAGCGTCGTTGGCAGGGGGCGTGGCAGGCAACTCGGGCATGGCCGGGCAGTATATTGAGCCGATGTCCGACGATCACCCGCCACCCGCCCGCCCCGGCGGCGAGCGGTCCGTCAGCAGCTGGCTGGGCCGACTGCTGGCGCCGCAGCAGGCGACAAAGGGGTCCGCATTGCCGGGCCTGCCCCGGCCCTGCACGTTGTGCGGCACCTGGGACCGCGCTGGCTTGTGCCGCCATTGCGTGTCGCGGTTTCAGGCCATTGCCACATTGCGCTGTCCACGCTGCGCGCTGGCCAGCCCGGGTGGCGCCACCTGCGGCAGCTGCCTGCGTGCGCCGCCGCCCTACAGCGCTTGCGTCGCAGCGGCGGACTATGGCTTCCCCTGGGACCGGCTGATCACGCGCTTCAAGTTCAATGACCAGCCTGAGCTGGCGATCCTGCTGGCCGATGTGTTGAGCCAGGCGCTGGGCCGGTCTGCCCCGCAGCCGGCGGACCTGGTGCTGCCGGTACCGCTGAGCCCGGCGCGGTTGGCCGAGCGCGGCTTCAACCAGGCCTGGGAGCTGGCCCGCCGCGTGGCCAAACAACGCGGCCTGCCGGCCAACGCGGACCTGTTGCTGCGCCTGCGCGACACGCCGCACCAGGTTGGTCTGTCACGCGCAGAACGCGAGCGCAACCTGCGCGACGCGATGTGGGTCAACCCGGCGGCGGCGGCAACACTGGCGCAGCAAAGGGTGGTCCTGGTGGACGACGTGATGACCACCGGCGGCACGGCCGTTGCCGCGACCCGTGCACTGCTGGCCGCAGGCGCCGCCAGTGTGCAGGTCTGGGTGTTGGCCCGCACACCGCCGCCGTCGGCCTGACCGTGCACGCGACAATGCCAGCACCATGTTCAACATCGTGCTGGTGCACCCCGAAATCCCGCCCAACACCGGCAATGTGATCCGGCTGGCGGCCAACACCGGCTGCGCGCTGCACCTGGTCGAGCCGCTGGGGTTCTCCATGGACCACAAGTTACTGCGGCGCGCCGGGCTGGATTACCACGAGTTCACGGCCGTCCAGCACCATGCCGACTGGGCAGCGCTGCAGGCCGCGCAACAGCAGCGGGGCGGTGCGCTGTGGGCCTTCACCACTCGGGGCACGCAGCAGCTGGGCACGGTGGCCTGGCAGGCCGGCGACTGGCTGGTGTTTGGCTGCGAAACCTCGGGCCTGCCGGCCGAGGTGCGCTCCAGCGTCGCGCCTGAGCGGCAGGTGCGCCTGCCGATGCGCGCTGGCCAGCGCAGCCTGAACCTGAGCAATGCTGTTGCGGTGGTGGTGTTCGAGGCCTGGCGCCAGCACGGCTACGCCGGCGGCTGACGCCGGTCACCGGTCACCGGTCAGCGCTCGGCGCGGGCCTCGCGCGCCATCAGTTGCTGCAGCGCCTGGGCCGGCGCCAGTGCACCGGTCAACACCGCCACCACTGCGTCGGTGATCGGCATCTCGACACCCGCGCCGCGCGCCCGGGCCTGCACCATCGGCGCGCTGTGCACGCCCTCGGCCACATGGCCCAACTGCGCCAGGATGTCGGGCAGCGCCAGGCCACTGGCCAGCAGCAGGCCCACGCGGCGGTTGCGGGACAGATCGCCGGTGGCCGTCAGCACCAGGTCGCCCAGGCCTGACAGCCCCATGAAGGTTTCGGCCCGCGCCCCCAGCGCCAGGCCCAGCCGGGTTATTTCGGCCAGCCCGCGGGTGATGAGTGCAGCGCGGGCGTTCTGGCCCAGTTGCAGACCGTCGGCGATGCCGGTGGCAATCGCCATCACGTTCTTGACGGCACCACCCACCTCGACACCCACCGGATCGCTGGCGGTGTAGATGCGCAGGCTGTCGCTGTGAAAGGCTTGCACGGCCATGGCGCACAAGGCCTCGTCGGCGCTGGCGGCCACCAGGGCAGTGGGTTGGCCGCGGGCCACCTCGAGCGCAAAACTGGGGCCTGACAGCACGCCGCAGCGCAGGTCCGGTCGCGCTGCCAGCGCGATCTCATGTCCCAACGCCCCGCTGACGGCCTCGAAACCCTTGCACAGCCACAGCGCATGGGCGCCTGCTGGCAGCGCGGTCAGGCGCGCCCGCAGCCCCGCCATCGGCGACGCGATCACCGCCAGACCGCGCGCGGCAACGTCCAGCGCCAACGCCGGGTCGGCGCTGATGTGCAGCCCCTCGGGCAGCACGATGTCAGGCAGGTAGCGCCGGTTGCGGCGCGTGACCGCCATCTCGGCGGCCTGAGCGGCATCACGCGCCCACAACAGCACGGGCTGCCGGGCTGCGGCTGCAACCGCCAGTGCCGTGCCCCAGGCGCCAGCGCCCAGCACGACGATGGGCAGCCCAGACATCGCCGCAGCCGGTGTGGGCCCAGGTCCGCTCGGGTCGCTCAGTTCGCGCCGGTGAGGATGCCGCTGCCGTTGCCGGCGGCCTGCGCTTGCTGGGCTTCGAACATGGCCTGGAAGTTGACTTCGGTCAGCATGATCGGCGGGAAGCCAGCGCGGGTGCAGACATCGCTGACGATGGCACGCAGGTAGGGGTAGATCATCTGCGGGCAGACGATGCTCAGGATGCCTTGCAACTGGTCTTCGGGCACGTTGCGGATCTCGAAGATGCCGGCCTGCTTGGCTTCGATCAGGAACAGCGTCTTCTCTTTGAGCTTGGTGGTCACCGTTGCGGTGACGCTGACCTCAAAAATGCCATCGGCCACGCCGCCCGCGGCCATCGCCAAGTTGATGTCGACCTGCGGTTGCTGCTGCTCGAGCAGGATCTGCGGCGAATTCGGCTGCTCCAGCGACAGATCCTTCAGGTACATGCGCTGGATCTGGAACACGGGGGTGAGGTCTGGTTCGGACATGGCTTTGGAATCCTGGATAAAAAATACAAAAGCCCGCCACCGAGGAGGTAACGGGCTGGCTGCGCCGCGGATTATGGCGCAGCGGTATGCCGGCGACGGGGCGGTAAACGGTGCGCTTTGTCGCGTCCTGTCACGCCCTGCGGTGGGCGGGGTTCAGGCCCCTTGAAGCAGCGGGGCCAGGCCGCCGCTGCGGTCCAGCGCGATCAATTCGTCGCAGCCGCCGACATGGGTCTGGCCAATGAAGATCTGCGGCACGGTGCGGCGGCCGGTCAGCGCAATCATCTGCTCGCGCTGGCCCGGGTCCAGGTCGATGCGCACCTCTTCGATCACGTCCACCCCACGCTGCTTGAGCAGCGCCTTGGCACGGATGCAGTAGGGGCAAACCTGGGTGGTGTACATGCGGACAGCGGTCATGGCATCGGGGCGATTGAGCTTTGTCATCAAATTGTCGCCGGGCATGATTGACCTTGCGGGCCCACAGGCTTGCAAAGCTGTGCTTGAAGCGCTGCGCCCGTGCAGATCAGGCTGCGCTTTTGTCCACCGGCAGGCCGGCATCGCGCCACGCCGCCAGGCCGCCCGTCACCGCCACGGCCTTTTCATAACCCGCCTTCTGCAACAGGCCGGCCGCGCGACCGGCCCGTGCGCCGCTGGCACACAGCAGCACCAAGGGCAGCGCCTTGTTCGACGGCAGCGACTTGGACCCGTCGATCGACCCCAACGGCACGTTGCGTGCACCCACGGCATGACCGGCGGCAAACTCGGCCGGCTCGCAAACATCAATCAGCACCGCCTTCTCGCGGTTGATCAGGCGCACTGCCTCGGCGGCACCTACACCCCCACCGGCGGACTTCTGGTAGGTCTGCCAGAACAGCAAACCGCCGGAAACGGCGGCAAGCAGGATCAACGGCCAATTTTCAAGGATGAACTTCACGGGATTGGCCTGGGGCTTGAAAGGGACCCGGATTATAGAATTCAAGCTGATGCCGCCGGCTGCGTGCAGAAAACCCGCCGCCGATCCTGCGCCCGACACCCGCCCGTCCGGCGTCCCGGCACGGCCGCCCTTCCCCCTTCCTGACCCGCCACCATGTACAAGCTTGTGCTGATCCGCCACGGCGAATCGACCTGGAACCTCGAAAACCGATTCACCGGCTGGACCGATGTGCCGTTGACCGCCACCGGCGTGGCCCAGGCCCAGCACGCCGGCTTGCTGGGCCTGGGCCACGCCGGTGGCGGTCAACGGCACATCGGTCCAGCCGGTGAATCGGTTTTCGAGGTTCCAGG
>JBKJKU010000027.1:0-21824 GCA_046597355.1 Aquabacterium sp. | reverse complement strand
GGCGGTGCTGAGTGAGGCGAACTGCGCACCCGTCAGGGCGTCCAGGTCCTCGGTGGTCAGCAACGCGATCTGGTTGCCCAGGCCGCGCAGCTGCTGCGTCGTCAGGGCCTGCCATTGGACCGCGGTCAGACCGCCCAGTTGCGACTCGCTCAGCAGGGCGATGTCTGCGGTGCTGATGCCCGCCAGGCCTTCGGCCGTCAGGCTGCCGATGTCGGCCGCCTCGATGGCCTGCAGCTGCGCGGTGGTCAGCGCCGCCACCTGGGCCGAGCCAAAGCCGGCCAGGTCGTTGACTTGCATCGCAATGATGTTGTCGATGCTCAGGGCCCGCACCTGGGCCGTGCCCAGTTCGGCCAGGTCGGCGCTGTCCAGGCTGTCGAACTGGGTGGTTGTCAGTGCCCTGATCTGCGCGGTGGTCAGTGACTGGACCTGTGCAGCCGTCAGCGCGTTCAGGTCTTCCGTGGTCAGGCCTGCAATCTGCCGGGTGGTCAGGCCCTGCAGCTGGTCGGTGCCCAGCGCTTGCAATTGGACAGCGCTCAACGCCGCCAGCTGGGTGGTCGAGAACGCGCCCAGGTTGGTGCTGGAGATGCCGGCGATGTTCTCGGTGTTCAGGCTGACGAGGTCAGCCACCTCGATCGCCTTGAGTTGGGCGCTGGTCAACGCAGCCACCTGGGCCGAGCTGAAGCCGCCCAGGTCGGCAGCGCCCAGCGCGACGATGTTGGCGGTGCTGATGGCGGCCACCTGCGTCGCCGTCATCCCCGACAGATCGGCGCTGTCCAGGCTGGCGAACTGGGCCGTGGTCAGCGCGGCGATTTGCGCGGTGGTCAGCGTCTTGAACTGGTCACTGCTCAGCGCGTTCAGGTCTTCGGTGGTCAGGCCGGCGATCTGCTTGGTCGTCAGGCCTTGCAGCTGCGTGGTGGCCAGCGCCTGCCACTGGGCTGAGCCCAGTGCGGCGAGCTGGTCGGTGCTCAGTGCAGCGAGGTGGGTGCTGGCGATGCCGATGATGGCGTCGGTGCCCAGACTGGCCAGGTCAGCTGTCTCGATGGCTTTGAGCTGGGCCGTGGTCAGCGCCGCGATCTGGGCCGAGCCGAAGCCGGCCAGGTCGGCAGTGTCCAGCGCCACGATGTCGGCGGTGTTGATGGCCTGCACCTGGGCGGTGGTCAGGGCCATCAGCGTGGTGCTGCTCAGGCTGGCGAACTGGGCGGTGGTCAGCGCATTGATCTGGCTGGTGCCCAGCGCTGCAAATTGCACGCTGGTCAGCGCGTTGAAGTCGTCCGTGGTCAGGCCGGCAATCTGCTTGCTCGTCAGGCCCTGCAGTGCGGTCGTGCTCAAGGCCTGCCACTGGGCAGAGTCCAGCGCGGCCAGCTGGGCGGTGCTCAGGATACCCAGGCTGGTGCTGCTGAAGGCGGCGATGGCATCGGTGCTGAAGCTGCCGATATCAGTCGCCTCGACTGCTGCCAGCTGGGCGGTGGTTAATGCGGCGGCCTGCGCCGCGCTGAAGCCACCCAGGTCGGCGGCGTCCAGCGCGGTGATGTCGGCTGCGCTGATCGCCCGCACCTGGGCGGTGGTCAGCGCGGCCAGGTCGGCGCTGTCCAGGCTGGCAAATTGGAGCGTCGTCAACGCGGCGATCTGTGCGGTGCTCAGCGAGCCGAGCTGGCTGGTGCTCAGCGCGTTCAGGTCGTCGGTGGTGAGACTGGCGATCTGCCGGGTGTCCAGGCCCCGCAGTTGGTCGTTGGTCAAGGCTTGCCACTGGGCCGAGTTCAGCGCTGCCAGCTGAGCCGTGCTCAGGACGCCGATGCCGGTGCTGCTGAGGCCGACGATGGCGTCGGCGCCCATGCTGCCGATGTCGGCGGTCTCCAGCGCTGCCAATTGGCCCGTGGACAGCGCGGCCACCTGGACCGAGCTGAACCCGGCCAGGTCACTGGCGTCCAGCGCCGCGATGCCTGCGGTGCTGAGGGCACGCACCTGCGCCGTGCTGAAGGTCGACAGGTCGGTGCTGTCCAGGCTGACCACCTGCGCGGTGGTCAGGGCGTTGATCTGTGCGGTGCCCAGGGCCGCAAACTGGTCGCTGCTGAGCGCGTTCAGGCCGGTCGCGCCCAGCGCGCGGAGCTGGCCGGTGGTCAGCGTGCTGACTGCCTGGGTGCCCAGGCCGGCGATCGCGGCTGCGCTCAGGCTGCCGATGTCTACGGACTCGATCGCCCGCAACTGGGCGGTGGTCAGGGCCGAGACTTGGGCCGAACCGAAGCCGGCCAGGTCGCCGGTGTCCAGCGCAACCATGTCCATGGTGCTGATCGCCTTGACCTGTGCGGTGGTCATTGCGGCCAGGTCGGCGCTGTCCAGACTGGCGAACTGGCGGGTGGTCAAGGCGGCGATCTGGGCGGTGCTGAGGCTGCTGAACTGGTCGGTCGTCAGGGCGTTCAGGTCGTCGGTGGTCATGCCGGCGATCTGCGCGGTGTCCAGGCCGGCGAGTTGGGTGGCGCTGAGCGCGCGCCACTGGTCGGACCCCAGCGCGGCGAGTTGCCCGGTGCTCAGGGCGCGCAGATCACCGCTGTCCAGGCCGGCGATGGCGTCGGTGGTCATGCTGCCAATGTCGGCGGTGCTGATGGCACGCATCTGCGCGGTGCTCAGCGCTGCGATCTGGGTTGATCCAAAGCCGGCCAGGTCGCCGGTGTCCAGCGCCGCGATGTTGGCGGCGTTGAGGGCACGGACCTGGGCGGTGGACATCATCGCCAGGTCGGCACTGTCAAAGCTGGCGAACTGGGCGGTGGTCAGCGCGGCGATCTGGCCGGTGCTCAAGCCACCGAACTGGTCGCTGCTCAGCACGCTCAGGTCGTTGGTGGTCATGGCCACGATCTGGGCGGTGCTCAGTGCACGCAGCTGGTCCGAGCTCAGGCCCATGAAGGCGGCGCTGGACAGCTTGGCGATGTTGGTCACGGACAGTGCCTGGATCTGGGCGTTGCTCATGCCGGCCAGGTCGGCGCTGTCCAGGCTGGCCACTTGGGCCGTGGTCAGCGCGGCCATCTGGGCGGTGTTGAGCCCCAGGAACTGGTCGGTGGTCAGGCCGTTCAGCGCGGTCGTGGTCATCGCCGCGATCTGCGCCGTGCCAAAGGCACCCATCTGTGCCGAACTCAGGCCTTTGAAATCCGAGCTGTCGAGCTGGCTGAAGTTGGCCGCGGCAATCGCCCTGATCTGGGCCGTCGTCAAAGCCGCCAGGTCACTGCTGTCCAGGCTGGCGAAGTGGGCGGTCGTCAACGCGCCGATCTGGGCCGCACTGAGCGACGCCAACTGGTCGCTGGTCAGGCTGTTCAGGTCGCTGGTGTTGAAGGCTGCAATTTGGCTGGTGCCCAGGCCGTCGAGTTGGGCAGCCGTCAATGCGCGCAGCTGGACTGAGGTCAGGCCGTCGAGCTGGGCGTTGCTCAGGCCATTGATCTGGCTGCTGCTCAGGCCCTGCAGGGCGTCGGTGGTCAGGCCTCGAATGTCGACCGAGCCGATCGAGCGCACCTGCGCGGCAGTCATCGCGGCCAGCTGCGCCGAGCCGAGACCTTTGAAGTCCGTGCTGTCGAGTTGGGCAATGTTGCCGATGCTCAGCGCCTGGATTTGGGCGGTGGTGATCGCGGCCACGTCGGCACTGGTGAAGGTGGCGACCTGGGCAGTGGTCAGCGCACCGACCTGGGCGGCGCTGAGCGATGCAAATTGCGTGCTGGTCAGCGCATTCAGGTCGTCGGTAGCCATGCGGGCGATCTGGGCGCTGCTCAGGCCGTCGAGCTGTGCCGCAGACACGGCTTGCCACTGGGTGGCGCCCAGGCCGATGAGTTGCGCGCTGCTGAGCTGGCTGAAAGCGGCAGAGCTCAGCCCAGCGATGGCGTCGGTGCTGAGGCTGCCGATATCGGCCGCCTCGATTGCGCGCAGTTGGTCAGAGGTCAGGGCCGCTATTTGGCTGGAGCCAAAGCCGCCCAGGTCATTCGGGTTCAACGCAACGATGTCGGCTGTGGTGATTGCCTTGATCTGCGCGGCGCTCATGGCGGCCAGGTGGGCGCTGTCCAGGCTGGCAAACTGTGCGGTGGTCAGCGCGCCGATCTGTGCTGCGCTCAGTGCGGCAAACTGGCCGGTGGTGTTGAGTGCGCCCAGGGCGTCGATGCTCAGCGCTGCGATCTGCGCGGTGCCGATGGCAGCCAGTTGGCTGGAGTTCAGGCCCGCGAAGTCGCTGCTGTCGAGCGCGGCGATGTTGCTCGCGCTGATCGCCTTGATCTGGGCGGTGGTCATTGCCGCCAGGTTGCTGCTGTCGAAGCTTGCAAACTGGGCGGTGGTCATGGCGGCGATCTGCGCCGCGCTGAGGCTCTGAAACTGATCGCTGCTCAGGCTGGTGAGGTCGGTGGTGTTGAGTGCTGCGATTTGCGTTGCGCTCAGGCCGGCAAGTTGACCGGTGCTCAGGCTGCGCAACTGGTCGGACGTCAGGCCGTCGATCTGGGCGTTGGTCATCGCCCGGATGCTGGCACTGCCCAGACTGCTGAGCGCGTCGGTGGTCAGCCCGACAAGCTCGGCCGGGGCGATGGCGCGCAATTGCGTGGTGGTCAGTGCGACCAGCTGGGCCGAACTCAGGCCTTGCAGGTCGCTGCTGTCAAGCTGGGCCATCTGGCTGGCGGTAATCGCCTTGACCTGGGCCGAGCCCATCGCAGCGATGTCGCTGCTGTCGAAGCTGGCGAACTGCGCGGTGGTCATCGCGGCGATCTGGGCCGAACCGAATCCCTGGAACTGGTCCGAGCTCAGCAGGTTCAATGCCGCAGTGCCCATCGCGACGATCTGGGCGGTGCCCAAGGCGCCCAGCTGGGCCGCGCCCAGACCGACAAAGTCACTGCTGTCGAGCTTGCCGAAGTTGGCGGCGGAGATGGCACGGATCTGGGCGGTGCTCATCGCGGCCAGGTCAGCGCTGTTGAAGCTGGCGAACTGGTCGGTGGTCAGCGCGGCGATCTGCGATGTGCCCAACGCGGCAAATTGGCTGCTGGTCAGGGTGTTGAGATCGTCGGTGCTCAGGCCAGCGATCTGCAAGGCGCTGAGGCCGCGCAGTTGGTGGCTGCTCAGGGCTTGCAGCTGGTTGCTGTCCAGGCCGTCGATCTGGCTGTTGCTCAGCGTGGCGATCTGGGTGGTGCTCAGGCCCGCCAGCGCGGCAGTGGTGATGCTGGCCAGGTCAGCGGACTCGATCTCGCGCAGCTGGGCCGTGGTCAATGCGGCCAGCTGGGTCGAGTTGAAGCCTGCCAGGTCACCGGTGTCGAGCTTGGCGATATTGGCGGCGCTGATCGCACGGATCTGGGCGGTGCTCATGGCAGCCAGGTCGGCGCTGTCCAGGCTGGCGAACTGGTAGGTGGTCAGTGCCGCGATCTGGGCGGTGCTCAGTTCTTGCAACTGGTTGAGCGTGGTGGTGCTCAGCGCGGCGATTTGTGCGGTGGCAAATGCACCGATCTGGGCCGCGCTCAGGCCGGCAAAGTCGCTGCTGTCGAGCTGGCCGAAGTTGGCGGCGGTGATGGCCCGGATCTGAGCGGTGCTCATCGCCGCCAGGTCGGTGCTGTCGAAGCTGGCGAACTGCAGGGTGGTCAGCGCAGCGATCTGTACTGTGCTCAAGGCCGCAAACTGGGCGCTGGTGAGCGTGTTCAGGTCGGTGGTGTTGAGCGCGGCGATTTGCGCCGTGCTCAGGCCCCGCAGCTGCGTATCGGTGAGGCTGCGAAGCTGGTCGGACGTCAGGCCGTCGAGCTGGGCATTGCTCAGCGCACGGATGGCGACCGAGCTCAGACCGGCCATCGCGTCCGTGCTCAGGCCGACGATGTCGGCCGTGCCGATGGCCTGCACCTGCGCGGTGGTCAGTGCCGCCACCTGGGACGAGCTCAGTCCATTCAGGTCGCTGCTGTCGAGCTGGCGAAGGTCGGCGGTGGTGATGGCCCGGATCTGGGCAGTGCCCAGCGCGGCGATGTCCGAGCTGTCCAGGCTGGCAAACTGGGTGGTCGTCAGGGCAGCGATCTGGGCGGTGCTCAAGCCCAGCACCTGATCGGTGCTGAGCGAGTTCAGGGTGTCTGTGCCCATCGCGGCGATCTGGGCGTTACCGATGGCACGCAGTTGGGCCGAGCTCAGGCCTGCAAAGTCGGTGCTGTCGAGTTGGCCAAACGCGGCCACGCCAATCGCCTTGATCTGGGCGGTCGTCATCGCCATCAGATCGCTGCTGTCGAGGCTGCCGGTCTGGTAGGTCGTCAGCGCGCCGATCTGGGCGGTGCTCAGCGACGCAAACTGGTCGCTCGTCAGGCTGTTGAGGTCGGTGGTGTTGAGCGCGGCGATCTGGGTCGCGCTCAGGCCGCGCAGCTGTGCCGGGGTGAGCGCAACCAACTGGTCCGGGCTCAGGCCGTCGATCTGGGCGTTGCTCATGGCACGGATGCCGGCGCTGCTCAGGCCGAGCAGGGCGTCGGTGCTCAGCCCGGCGATGGCGCCGGTGCCGATGCCCTGGATCTGGTGGGTGCCGAGTGCCGCCAACTGGTCGGACGCCAAACCGCGCAAATCGGCGCTGTCGAGCTGGCGCAGGTCGGCGGTGGTGATGGCCTTGATCTGGGCGGTGGTGAAGCTGGCCACGTCGCTGCTGTCGAAGCTGGCGAACTGGGCGGTGCTCAGCGCAGCGATCTGGGCGGAGTTCAAGCCCTGGAACTGGCCGGCGGTCAGCGAGTTCAGCGCTTCCGTGCTGATCGCCGCGATTTGTGCGGTGCCAAAGGCGGCCAACTGGGCGGCGCTCAGGCCTTTGAGGTCGGTGCTGTCGAGCTGGCGCACGTCGGCCACGCTGATCGCCTTGATCTGGGCGGTGGTGAATGCGGCCAGGTCGCTGCTGTCGAAGCTGGCGAATTGGGTGGTGGTCAGCGCCGCGATCTGGGCCGTGCCCAGCGACTGCATCTGCGCCACGCTGAACGTGTCGAGGTCCGTCGTGCTCAGCGCGGCCAGTTGCCCGCTGCTCAGGCCGCGCAACTGGTCGGCGCTCAATGCCAGCAGCTGCTGCGATGTCAAGGTGTCCAGCTGTGCGGTGGTCAAGGCGCTGATCTGGGCCGAACCCAGCGCAGCGATTGCCAGCGTGTCCAGCGCCGACAAGGCCGCGGTGTTCAGCGCCTTGATCTGCGCCGAGTTCAGGGCACCGAGCTGGGTCTGCGACAAGGCGGCCAGGTTGCCGCTGTCCAGCGCGGCAATGCCAGCGGTGGCGATCGCCCGAATCTGCGCCGTGCTCAGCGCGCCCAGGCGGTCAGCGGCCAGGGTCTGGATCTGCGCACCGGTCAGTGCCGACACCTGTACCGCCTTGAGCACGCTGAACTGCTCGGTCGTCAGGCTGTTGAGGTCGTCAGTGGCCAGGGTGCCCATCTGGGCAGTGGTGAAACCCTGCACCTGTGCGGTGGTCAGCGCCTGCAACTGGTTGACGGTCAGCACACCGAGCTGTCCGCTGGCCAGCGCGGCAATCTGCGCAGATCCAAAAGCCGCCAGCTTGTCCGCCGACAAAATCGGCAGCTCGGCCGTGGTGATGGCTTGTATCTGGGTGTTGCTGAAGGCCTTGATCTGCGTGGAGCTGAGCGCGTCGAAGGCCGCATTGCTCATCGCGCTGATGCCGGCGGTGGCGATGGCCTTGACCTGCGGCAGGCTCAGCACACTGAAGTTGGCCGCATTGAGCGCACCAATTTGCGTGCCGGTGAGCAAGCCGACGTTGGTCGCCGAAATCTTGACCGTCTGCTCAGGTGTCAGCGCAGCGATCTGATCGACGGTGAACACAGCCCAGTCGCTGGCCGTCAAGGCTGCGATCTGCGCGGGGGTCATCGCAGCAATGTCGGCAGCGGTCATCGTCAAAATCTTGGAGGCCATGTTGCGAATCCTTCGGCGCGGGGTTTTCGGGGCAGTCTTTGGTGCGGTCGGCAGCGTGGTCTGGCTTGGCGGTACAGCACAGGCGACACCTTCGACGCGTTCCTCGTTGGCATATCGGGCAGCCTTGCGGACAACTTGAGCGCCAAACTGATCTGGCGGGCCAACACCCGCTTCTTTCAGGTTTAAGTGCCTCCCCGGGGTCAAGTTTGGGTTTGGGGGTCCGATAACGCTGGGTTTGCCGTCGCTTATCCGCCCTCCCGGGCGCTGGGCGGCCGGCACCATGGCGCATCACGGGCGATCACTGCCCCACCCCCAGCCATGGCCGACGCGCAAGACCGCAATCTCCCCGCTTCACCCAAGAAGATCCGCAAGGCCCGCGCCGAGGGCCAGGTGGCGCGCTCGCGTGACTTGGCGCATCTGCTGGTGGTGGGCGCGGGCGGGGCGATCCTGGTGGCGGTGCTGCCGCAGCTGGGCGGCTGGCTGCAGCGCATCCTGGCCACCGGCCTGCAATTCGATGCCCAGATGCTGGCCCAGCCCGGCGTGCTGACCCAACGCCTGGCCACGCTCAGCTGGGCCTGGCTGGCGGTGCTGCTGCCGCTGGGCGCGGTGTCCGCCGCGCTGGCGCTGGGGGCCAGCCTGGCCTCGGGCGGCTGGAACTTCACCTGGCAGCCGCTGGCGCCCAATTTCGGCAAGCTCAACCCGCTGACCGGCCTGGTGCGCATGGTGTCGGGCCAGCACCTGGGCGACCTGACCAAGGCCTGTGGCCTGTCGCTGCTGCTGGGCCTGATCGGCGGGGGCTATCTGTATACCCACCTGCCGCAGTTCCACGACGCCCTGGCGCTGCCGCTGCCGGTGGCGCTGGCCCATACCGGGCAGACCCTGATCAGTGGGCTGGCCTTGCTGCTGGTGGTGCTGGTGGTGTTTGCTGCGATCGACGTGCCGTTGCAGCGCCAGATGCTGTCCAAGCGCCTGAAGATGAGCCACCAGGAGGCCAAGCAAGAGCACAAGGAGGCCGAGGGCAACGCCGAGGTCAAGGGCCGCATCAAGGCCCGCATGCGTGAGATGGGCAAAAAACGCATGTTGGCTGCGGTGCCGCTGGCCGACCTGGTGGTGATGAACCCCAGCCACTACGCCGTGGCGCTCAAATATGACGCCTCCGGCATGGCCGCGCCCCGGCTGGTGGCCAAGGGTGCCGACCTGATGGCCATCAAGATCCGCGACCTGGCCCGTGAGCACAACGTGCCGGTGCTGCAGGCGCCGCCGCTGGCGCGGGCGCTCTACACCCACACCGAGGTCGATCACGAGATCCCGGCCCGGCTGTTCTCGGCCGTGGCGCAGGTGCTGGCGCATGTCTACCAGCTGCGCGCCGCGCTGGCCGGCCGCGGCCAGATGCCGGCGGACTTGGCCCACATTGCCGTGCCGCCAGATTTGGACCCGCTGATGGCCGACACCGCAGAGGCCGCCGAAGCGGCGGAAGCCGCCCGCAAGGCCGAAGCCGCCAAGGCGGCCGACGCGACCCAAGCCGCCGAGGCCCGCGCGGACGCGAAAAGCCGCAAGGCTGATCCGACCTGACCTGACCCGACCCGACCTGAGCCATGAACCCCCTGATCGCACAACTGCAAACCCTGATGGGTGGCCGCCTGGCCACCCAGGCGCTGGGCCGCCTGGGGGTGGTGGGCACGCTGCTCAAGTCCCTGGGCGCGCCGGTGTTCATCGTGATGGTGCTGGCGATGATGGTGCTGCCGCTGCCGCCCTTCATGCTGGACCTGCTGTTCACCTTCAACATCGCGATTGCGCTGATGGTGATGATGGTGGCCGCGCACATGGTGCGTCCGCTGGACTTTGCCGCGTTCCCGACCGTGCTGCTGGTCACCACGCTGCTGCGGCTGTCGCTCAACGTTGCGTCCACCCGGGTGGTGCTGCTGGAGGGCCACAAGGGCTCGGCGGCCGCCGGCAAGGTGATCGAGAGCTTTGGTCACTTCCTGGTTGGCGGCAACTTTGCAGTAGGTTTGATCGTTTTTGCCATTTTGGTAGTGATCAACTTCATCGTGGTCACCAAGGGGGCTGAGCGCATCGCCGAGGTCGGCGCCCGCTTCACGTTGGACGCAATGCCCGGCAAACAGATGGCGATCGATGCCGACCTGAACGCCGGCCTGATCGATGAGAAAGAAGCCAAACGCCGCCGCATCGAGGTGGGCGAGGAGGCGGAGTTTTTCGGCTCGATGGACGGCGCCAGCAAGTTTGTGCGCGGCGACGCCATCGCCGGCATGTTGATCCTGGTGATCAACATCGTCGGCGGCTTCATCATCGGCGTGGTCAGCCACGGCCTGTCGGCGGGCGATGCTGCCGACCGCTACGTGCTGCTGGCGGTGGGGGATGCGCTGGTGGCGCAGATTCCGGGTCTGCTGATCTCGGTGGCTGCGGCGATGGTGGTGTCCCGGGTCGGCAAAGAGCAAAACATCGGCAACCAGATTGGCAGCCAGGTGTTTGGCAGCAGCAAGGCGCTGGGCGTCACCGCCGGCATCGTCGGCACGCTCGGGTTGATTCCGGGCATGCCGCACCTGGTGTTCCTGCTGATCGCCACGGCCATCGGCACGCTGGCCTGGTGGATCAAGCGGCGGGACGCGCTTGCCAAGGCCGCACCGCCAGCGCCGCCGCCGGACGCCCAGCCCGCCAACGCCGAGGCCAGTTGGGACGACCTGCTGCCGGTGGACACACTGGGGCTGGAGGTGGGCTACCGGCTGATCGCGCTGGTGGACAAGGCGCGCCAGGGCGACCTGCTGTCGCGCATCAAGGGCGTGCGCAAGAAGTTTGCGCAAGAGGTGGGTTTCTTGCCGCCGGCGGTGCATATCCGCGACAACCTGGAGCTCAAGCCCAGTGCCTACCGGGTGCTGCTGCGCGGCGCGGTGGTGGGCGAGGGCGAGGCTTTCCCCGGCATGCTGATGGCGATCAACCCGGGCGGGGCCACCGTCAAGCTGCCCGGCACGGTCACGGTCGACCCGGCTTTTGGTCTGCCCGCGACCTGGATCGAAGAACGCCAGCGCGACATGGCCCAAATGAACGGATTTACCGTCGTTGATTGCGCGACCGTGGTGGCCACCCATCTTTCACACTTGATGCAGGTGAACGCTGCCCGCTTGCTGGGCCGCACAGAGACCCAGCAGCTTGTTGAACACGTCACCAAGCAAGCCCCCAAACTGATCGAGGATGTGATCCCCAAAATGGTCGGAATCGCCACCATCCAGAAGGTGCTGCAGCTCTTGCTGGAAGAGGGCGTGCACATCCGCGACATGCGCTCGATCGTCGAGTGCATCGCCGAGTTCGCCGCCACCGTCACCGATCCGGCCGAGCTGGCCCGCCGCATCCGGGTGCACCTGGCCCCGGCCATCGTGCAGCAGATCTACGGGCCGACCAAGGAGCTGGACGTGATTGCGCTGGAGCCCGACCTAGAGCGCCTGGTCACCCAGGCCTTGACCAGCCCGCACGGCGCGGCGCTGGACCCTGGCGTGGCCGACACCCTGACCCGCGAGGCGGCCAACACCGCCCGCAAGCAAGAAGACCTGGGCCAGCCCGCCTGCTTGCTGGTACCCGACGCGATCCGGGTGCAGATGGCCCGGCTGCTCAAGCGCGCTGCACCCCGGCTGAAGGTGCTGGGGCACAGCGAGATTCCTGAGACCCATTCGATCCGCATCGGCTCGATCATCGGAGGCACGGCATGAACGTCAAACGCTTCACCGCAAAGACGGCCCGCGAAGCGCTGGCTTTGGTGCGCCAGGCTTTGGGTGACGACGCTGTCGTGTTGTCCACCCGGCCATCGCCCGATGGCGTCGAGGTGCTGGCGCTGGCGCCGGACGGCATGGCCCGCATCGAGCAGGCGGCTGCCCAGGCGCCGGTGCAGCGTGCGCCGGTGGTCGCACCCGAGCCTTTCCACAACCCGATGCTGGTCACGGCCCAGGCGCCGGCGCGGCACACCACGCTGGCCGAGCGCATCGCCGCACGCGGCGAAAAACTGCTGCCACGCAGCGCACCGCGGTTGGAGAACCGCACCGAACCCCGCATGGACCCGCGGCCAGACACCCGCCGTGAGCCCAGCCTGGACAGCGAATCCAGCGTTGGCGCCGGCAGCGATGCCGGCACCGCGCAGCACTTTGACTCGAGCCGCAGCCAGGCGCTGCCCGACCCGATGGGTGACGGCAGCGTGGCGCGTGATGTTGAAACCCTGGGCATGAGCACGCTGACCTTCCAGGACTATGTGCGGGAGCGCGTGCTCAAGCGCCGCCAGGCCGAGATCACCCAGCAGGCTGCCGATCTGTCCGACAGTGCAGCGCCGGCGGGCCCTGCTGCGGCCCGCCTGCCCGCGGCTGCCGAGTACCGCTCACCCGCCCCGAGCCATCCTGCCGCCGGCGTTGCGCCGCCACTGCGCACGGTCGGCAGCGACCGGCGCCGCGCCGAGCCGCTGGCCGACCCCGAACCGGGCGAGCCCCGCATGCACCAAGCCCTGCGCAACCGCATCGGCGGCAGCGCAACCCGCCGCGAACCCCCGGTGCTGCGCAATGAAATCCGTATGGCCGCACCTGGCCGCCACGACCTGCTGGACGACGGCGCCAGCGCCCCGTCGGCGGGCAGCAACCTGTCGGCCTCACCGCGCGAGCGCAGCGAGCTGATGGGCGAGTTGCGCTCGATGCGCGAGCTGATCGACGAGCGCTTTGGCATGCTGGCCTTCATGGAGCGGCTGCAGCGCGACCCACGCCAGGCCACGCTGTCGCAAAAACTGTTCGATGTCGGCCTGTCGCCTGGGCTGGTCAGGAAGCTGGTGCAAAGCCTGCCGGCCGATCTGGACCAAGCGCCGGACGAGTTGGCCTGGGCCGCCGGCGTGCTGGAGCGCAACCTGCGCACCGACGAGCAAGAGCTGCCGCTGGAAGACCATACCGGCGTGTTTGCACTGATCGGCGCCACCGGCGTCGGCAAGACCACCAGCACTGCCAAACTGGCCGCCGCCTATGCCACCCGGCACGGCGCAGCGCAACTGGGCCTGATCACGCTGGACGCCTACCGCGTTGCCGCCCACGAGCAGCTGCGCACCTACGGCCGCATCCTGGGCGTACCGGTGCACACCGCGCACGACCGGGCCTCGCTGGAAGACCTGCTGGAGCTGTTGGCCGGCAAGAAACTGGTGCTGATCGACACCGCGGGCATGGCGCAGCGCGACTCCCGCACCCGCGAGCTGCTGGACATGCTGCAGCACCGGTCGATCAAGAAGCTGCTGGTGGTCAACGCGTCGGCCCAGGGCGAGACGATCGAGGATGTGCTGGTGGCCTACGGTGTGCAGCAATGCCACGGCGTGATCGTCAGCAAGCTCGACGAGGCGGTAAAGCTCGGGCCGGCACTGGACGCGCTGATTCGCCACCGCGCCAAGGTGGTGGGCGTGGCCAACGGCCAGCGGGTGCCGGAGGACTGGCACCGCCTGTCGGCCCAGGCCCTGGTGCAGCGCGCGCTGTGCGGCGGCGGTGGCACATCCTGGCGGCTCAATGCCAGCGAGGTCAGCCTGATGTTCGCCGCCACCCAGGGCGCAGGCTATCCCGGACCGCAAGGTGGCCAGGCCAGGCCGGTGCATGCCTGAACTGCAGCCCCGGTACCGGCCGACCCGAACCGCCCGCCCCGCAGGCCGCCAACGCCACTGCATCCACCGCCACCCGCCAGCCCGACTCCTTCTCCAGCGCCCACTGCCCATGTCCGCCCCGACCTCCCGCCGATCTGCTTCGCCCCGCGACCAGGCCCACGGTCTGCGCCAGCTGTTTGCCGGCACAGCGCTGCGCTTCGTGCCGCTGGTGCACAACCCGCAGGTGCCCGGCGCCGGTGTGGTGATGGAGCGCTTTTGCGCCGCCTTTGCCGAGCAGGGCCTGCACACCTTGGTGGTGGACGCGGCCGACTCCGCCTCGCCGCCGCACGAGCTGGCCACGGTGGACCTGCCGGCCTGTGTTGAGCGGCTGTCGCCCCAGGTCTCGTACCTGGCGGCGCGCGGCCTGCCAATGCACTACCTGGACAGCCGCGCCACGCTGACCGGGTTTCTGACCGCGCTGCACACGGCCGCGCCGCGCGCCGACGTGGTGCTGCTGCACGCCAATGCGCTGGACCTGCGCCGCATGTTTGCCGGCCGCACCCCCAGCCCGGTGCTGCTGGCCGGTAACCGACCCGACAGCCTGACCCACGCCTACACCTCGATGAAGCAGCTCTCGCAGCGTCTGGGCGCACTGGCCTACGACCTGGTGGTGGCCGGCGATGTGTCGCCGCGCCGGGCACAGCGCATGGCCGACCGGCTGACCGAATGTGCGGACCATTTCCTGGGCGCTGCGCTGCGCAGCCTGGCCGTGGTCGATCCGCAGGGTGCGCCGTCTGCGCCCTTGCCGGCAGACTTGATTCGGCTGGTGGCGCTGCAACTGGCCGGCCACGCCGGCAGTGTCGACCCGACCGGTCCTGCAAACACCAGCAATCTCACCCTGCCCGACCGCTTGGCGCTGTCGGCACGCCCTGTACCCGCCCGCCAAGGCACGGCCACTGGCCGCCTGAACTGAAATGTCCGGAGCATGATGAACATGTACACCGCCAAGGGCCGACTCGACGCCAACGCGCTGCTCAAGCAGTACAGCCCGCTGGTACGGCGGCTGGCGCACCAGATGATCGCCAAGCTGCCGGCCAACGTCGAGCTGGACGACCTGATCCAGGTCGGCATGATCGGCCTGTCCGATGCGCTGACGCGCTTCGACGCCGCCCACGGCGTGCAGTTCGAGACCTTCGCCACCCAGCGTATCCGGGGGGCGATGCTGGACGAGTTGCGCGGCAACGACTGGATGAGCCGCGGCGACCGGCGCCAGCAGCGCTCGATCGAGACCGCGCTGCGCAAGCTCGAGCAGACCCTGGGCCGGGCGCCGCACGAAAGCGAGATCGCCGCCGAAATGGGCCTGTCGCTGACCCAATACCAGGAGCTGCTGGGCAAGGTGCGGGGCACCCAGCTGATCTACCTGGAGGACATGACCGGCGACGAGGGCGACGACGACTACCTCGACCGGCACGTGGTGGACGAAACCGTCAACCCGCTTGCCATGCTGCAAGACCGCCGCATGCGCGAGGCCCTGGTCGAGGCGATCAAGAACCTGCCCGAGCGTGAGCAGTACGTGATGAGCATGTACTACGAGCACGACATGAACTTGAAAGAGATCGCCGCCGTGCTGAAGGTGACCGAAAGCCGGGTTTGCCAGCTGCACAGCCAGAGCATTGCGCGCCTGAGAAGCCGGCTGCGCGCCTGGTAAGGTCAGCGCGACAGGGTCAGCAGGCGCCGCGTTGACCGCTGGCGCCGCACTGGCCAAGGGCGCCAGCTTCTGGCCGGTGATCGGGTGGCCGTCGGTGGCGACGGGCCGGCCGTCCTTGCGCTGGCCAAGACGCGGCGCGGCCGCAGCACCGCTGACCCGCGCCAGCGGCTAGTCGGCGGTGGCCATCTGCCCGATCAGCCGCACCTGGGCTGGTTTGTCGACCCGGCTCCACAGCGGCCCGTCGCCGCCCACATAAAACGCCGCATCGAAGTGCGCTGCCTCAATATCGGCCAGCCGCAATGTGTTGGCGGCGGCGGTCATCGCCTCCGTGTCGGCCTTGAAGCGCCGGGTGCTGTCGGTCTGGGCCTCTGGCGCCTCGCTGGCGGGATCGATGGTCGCGGGACCGCCTGTCGGCGATGCCAGCGTCAGCGTGGCGCCGGCGTCACGCATGATCCAGTACGGCGTGGCCAGATCCTCCAGCCAAAAGCTGGACTTGCGGCCGGTATTGCCCAGGTTGGCCTGGGCGGTCAACACCATCAGGATGTTCATGCCGTGACCGCCGCGTCTTGACCGTGCACAGCAACACCGTGGCGCGCCTGGCTGTCCTGCGGCTCCTGGATCGGCGGATCGAGCGGCATGTCGATGGGGGGGTCCTGCGGGATGCCGGGCGTGCCCGGGTCAGGATCCTGGATCGGGGGCTTGGGGATGGGACTCATGACGATCTCCTGTTCGCACGCTGCGACAGCCCCATCGTGCCCCGGTCCGGGTGCGGCGTCTGTGGGCCAGCAGACCGACCCGAAGTAGGCCGACAGGCCGCCGCAGCCAGCAGGCGAGCCGCCCGGTCAGCCGCGTTTGAGCAACTGGTGCTCGCAATCGGGCACATCGCAGTCGTTGCACAGCCAGCGCCAGGCTGACGCCGCTGCGTCACGCTCGGCCAGCCGGGTGAACAGGCCGCTGCCGGGCGCCGTGGAGGCACGCAGCAGCGGTGCTGCGGCATCCACCGCCGCATCCAGCCGTGCTGCGCCCTGGCCACCCACCAGCGCCCAGGGCAGTTGGTGGGCTATCAGCAGCGCGCGCACCCGGTTGTCCACCGGCTCGCGCACCTGCGGGCCGTCGCGCTGCAGGCCGTCGGGCACCCAGGCGATGTCAAGTGCGGTCAGCAGCGTGAGCTGGCAGCGGCGCTGCTGGGCGATGGCGTAGGCGTCGAGGCTGCGGTCACCGAACAGCAGGTCGCTGTAGACCGCGGTCATCAACGCGGTGGTGTCGCAGACCACCACGTCGTGGCTGGCGGCGGCCGCATCGATCAGGGCGTGCTGCTGCACCGCAATCGCCAGTTGCTCATCAGGCCGGGGCGTGCGGCCCTCGCGCTCGCACCAGTGGCGCAACCACTCGCCCACCCAAGTGCAGCGCCGGCCGGTCAGCCCGGCCAACCGCAGCGCCAGCGCCTGGGCCAGCGCGGTCTTGCCGGTGCTTTCGGCGCCGACGATGGCAATGCGGATCGGTTCAGCCACCGTGGGGTCCTGTCGGGGCTTGCGCTGGGCCAGCGCCTTGGGGCAACAGCCGCGCCCAAGCCCGCCAGCCCACCACCGCCAGCACTAAAAATACCGCGTACAGCGCCACCGTCAGCCACAGGCCCTTGGTGGCAAACAGCACCAGACTGACCGCATTGACCGCCACCCAGGCCGGCCAGTTGTCCACCCACTTGCGTGCCAGCAGGTACTGGCCCGCCAGACTGCCGACGGTGGGCAGCGCGTCGAGGTAGGGCACATCGCTGTCGGTGACACGCGACAGCAGCAGGCCCAGCGCCGGCCAGGCCGCCAGCGTCAGCGCCAGCACCAGCCCACGCTGGCGCGGCGTGAGGCTGCGCACCCGCAGCCGCTGGCCGTCACCTGCCGTGCCGCGCAGCCACTGCCACCAACCCCAGGCGCCCAGCACGATGAACACGCCCTGCAGCGCCGCCTCGCCATACAGCTTGCTGTGCACAAACAGCAGCGCATACAGCGCCGAGCTGACGATGGCCAGCGGCCAGCCGAGCGGGTCGATGCGCAGATTGCACAGCACCATCCACAGCCCCAGCACCACGGCTGCGATCTCCAGCCAGGTGATGTCGCTGCCCGCCAGGTGAAAGGCGGGCGCCAGCAGCGGGGCCGTGGCGGCCAGGAAGTCGTTCATCGGAGGGGAGCCGCCGCGGCGGGCGCAGGCGTTGCGGTCAGCGCTTGGCGGCGTACTGCACCAGGACCTCGTTGGGCTTGACCATGCCCAAGTCGGCGCGGGCGCGTTCTTCCACCATCTCCAGGCCTTGCCGCAGGTCATCGACCTCGGCGTTCAGCCGTTCGATGGCATGGCGCTGGCTGGCGTTGCGCTTCAATTGGGCATCCAGTTGGCCCTGCAGCTTCATGGTTTGCGGCAGTCCGCCATCACCCAGCCACAGGCCAGCCTGCACGCCGACCAGCAGCAGCAGCAACACAGCGGTGACAAAGCGCATGACAGCGGACCCAGGTCTGGCGCCGGCTCAGCGCAGGTTGTAAAACGCCGCCCGGCCCGGGTAGCTGGCGATGTCGCCCAGGTCTTCTTCGATGCGCAGCAGCTGGTTGTACTTGGCCATGCGGTCGCTGCGGCTCATCGAGCCGGTCTTGATCTGGCCGGCGTTGGTGCCCACGGCGATGTCGGCGATGGTCGAGTCCTCGGTCTCGCCCGATCGGTGGCTGATCACGGCAGTCCAACCGGCGCGCTTGGCCATCTCGATCGCGGCAAAGGTCTCGGTCAGGGTGCCGATCTGGTTGATCTTGATCAGCACCGAGTTGGCCACGCCCTTGGCGATGCCCTCTTTGATGATCTTGGTGTTGGTCACGAACAGGTCGTCGCCGACGATCTGCACGGTTTTGCCCAGCCGGTCGTTCAAGTGCTTCCAGCCGTCCCAGTCGCTCTCGGCCATGCCGTCTTCGATGCTGATGATCGGGTACTTGTCGACCCAGGTCGCCAGCATGTCGGTCCAGGCCGGGGCGCTGAGCTTCAAGCCGCCTTCGCCTTCGAGCACGTAATGGCCATCCTTGTAGAACTCGCTGGCGGCGCAGTCCAGGCCTATGGCGATCTGCTCACCAGGGGTGTAGCCGGCCTTGTCGATAGCCTCCAGGATCATCTGGATAGCCGCCTCATGGCTGGCGACGTTGGGCGCAAAACCGCCTTCATCGCCGACAGCGGTGCTGATGCCCTTGTCGTGCAGGATTTTTTTCAGCGCATGGAAGGTCTCGGCGCCCCAACGCACCGCTTCACGGAAGCTGGGCGCGCCCACCGGGATGATCATCAGCTCTTGCAGGTCGAGCGAGTTGTTGGCGTGGGCGCCGCCGTTGATGACGTTCATCATCGGCACCGGCAGGCTCATCGCGCCCGAGCCGCCAAAGTAGCGGTACAGCGGCAGGCCGGATTCTTCGGCCGCGGCACGTGCCACCGCCATGCTGACGGCCAGGGTGGCGTTGGCGCCCAGCCGGCTTTTGTTGTCGGTGCCGTCCAGGTCGATCAAGGTCTTGTCCAGAAAAGCCTGCTCGCTGGCATCCAGCCCCAGCACCGCCTCGCTGATCTCGCTGTTGACATGCTCGACCGCCTTGAGCACGCCCTTGCCGCCGTAGCGGCTTTTGTCGCCGTCGCGCAGCTCGATCGCCTCGCGGCTGCCGGTGGACGCGCCCGACGGCACAGCCGCGCGGCCCATCGTGCCGGACTCCAGCAGCACATCGCATTCGACGGTGGGGTTGCCGCGGCTGTCGAGGATCTCGCGGCCGACGATGTCAACAATGGCGCTCATGGTTCAGGTCTTCTTTCGCGGGCAGTTTGGAATGCGGTCGGGGGTAACAGTCGCGAGTTACGGTCGCGGACGGTTGTCAAGTGTAAGAGGGTGCTTGTGCGCCGACTCGGCGAGGTGCCCCAGCAGCAGGGTGTGCATCGGGGCGGTGCGGTGACTTCACCTTAGCCTTGTCTGGGCGGCTGACGCGAGGTGTGGAACACCCGCAGGACTTCTACGGTGTCGCCGCGCACGCGGTAGGGCACGATGTAGCGGGTTTTGGGCACCAGCAGCTCTCGGGTGCCGGCCACACGGCCTGGACGGCCCAGGCCGGGTTGTTCTGCCAGCAGGCCGACGGCCGCCAGCACCCGCTGGACCACCAGGCGCGCCGCTGCGGGTTCGTCGGCGGCGATGTAGCAGGCTTCACTGTCGAGGTTGCGCAGCGCGGTGGGCAGCCACTTCAGCCGCATTCAGCGGCCCGCCCGTTGAGCCGGCTTGCTGTTTACTGCCATTTGGCAGCCAGCGCTGCGACGTCAGCGTCGCTGGCGAATGGCCCGGCATCGGCCTCGGTCAATGCGGCCTGGATCTCGGCTACCTGCCATTCATGGGTGACCACATAGTCGCGGATCGCCTCGGCCGCCAGAAACGACCGGCTGCGTTGGGTTGAATCGGCCAGCTTGTCGAGCCGGTCCTTGACCTCATCATCGAGGCGGATGGTCATGGTGCTGGACATGGTGATCCTCTCGGGCGATCGTGGATGTGTGTGGATGTGTACATTCTAGCGCACCGGGCACGAATCCGGTGCGTATCCGGTAAAAACCCAGCCGTACGCCTGTTTGTCTTGATCCCAAGCCGGCGCAAGCCGGGTTGCGGCGGTCAAACAACAGGCGCAGGCACACCCTCGACCACAACCATGTTGAAAAACTCAGTGGCGCCGTCGCGCTTGGCACGGGCGGCGCGGTACAGCTCGGCGTCGTAAAAGGTCTTGGCGGCGTCCAGGCTGGGGAAGCGCAGCAGCGCGAGGCGCGCCGGCTGCCAACCGCCCTCCAGCACGGCGTGCGGACCGCCGCGCGCCAGGTACTCACCGCCGTGAGCCTTCACCGCCGCCGGCGCCACAGCCATGTACTGTTTGTACTGCTCGGGGTCGCTGATCTTCATGTCGACAATCACGTAGGCACAGGGCATGGGAGTCTCCGGAGGGGCGTCGGTTTAACTGTCAGCAGCTGGAGCCGTTGTGACCGAAGTGCCTGGATCCAGGCCTGTCGGTCGGAACGACTTCAACAAGCGAAGTCATTCTCCAGCAGTGGCTGGGCCTTGATCACCCGGTCGAGTGCCAGCAACTGCTCCAGCAGCGCCTTCATGTGGCGCAGCGGCACGGCATTTGGCCCGTCGCTCAGCGCGTTGGCCGGGTCGGGGTGGGTTTCCATGAACAGGCCGGCCACGCCCACCGCCACCGCCGCCCGCGCCAGCACCGGCACAAACTCGCGCTGGCCGCCTGAACTGGTGCCCTGGCCGCCGGGCAACTGCACGCTGTGGGTGGCGTCAAACACCACCGGCGCAGCGGTCTCGCGCATGATCGCCAGGCTGCGCATGTCCGACACCAGGTTGTTGTAGCCAAAACTCACGCCGCGTTCGCAGGCCATGAAACGGTCTTCGGACAAGCCCGCCTCGCGTGCAGCGGCGCGGGCTTTGTCGATGACGTTTTTCATGTCGTGCGGCGCCAGAAACTGGCCTTTTTTGATGTTGACCGGCTTGCCACAGCGCGCCACTGCGTGGATGAAATCGGTCTGCCGGCACAAAAAAGCCGGCGTCTGCAGCACGTCCACCACCGCCGCCACGGCCGGGATCTCGGCTTCGCTGTGCACGTCGGTCAGCAGCGGCACGCCGAGCTGCTTTTTCACCAAAGCCAGGATTTCCAGCCCGCGGTCCATGCCCGGGCCGCGAAAGGTGGCGCCGCTGGACCGGTTCGCCTTGTCGTAGCTGCTCTTGAAGATGAACGGGATGCCCAGCGCGCTGGTGATCTCTTTCAAGTGACCGGCAACGTCGATCTGCAATTGCAGCGACTCGACCACGCAGGGCCCGGCGATCAGGAAAAAAGGCCGGTCCAGGCCGACGTCGAAGCCGCAGAGTTTCATGGGTTGCCCTTCAAGGGATCAAAGCACCGGCGCAGCCGAGCCGGCGACAGCCGCTGGCGCCGCATCGGCTGCTGCGGCAGTCGCGGCGGCCGCCACCGTGCGGGCCTGCTGGTCCAACGCCGCCTTGACGTAACTTGAAAACAGCGGATGGCCGGCCCAGGGTGTGCTCTTGAACTCGGGGTGGAACTGCACGCCGACAAACCACGGATGTACCGCGCGCGGCAGCTCGACCATTTCGGTCAGCTTCTCGCGCTGGGTGATGGCGCTGATGACCAGGCCCGCCTGCTGCAGGCGTTCGAGGTAGCGCTCGTTGGCCTCGTAGCGGTGGCGGTGCCGCTCGGTCACCACGTTGCCGTAGATGCGGTGCGCGAGCGAGCCGGGCTTCACGTCGGAGCTCTGCGCGCCCAGCCGCATCGTGCCGCCCAGGTCGGACTTGGCATCGCGCTTCTGGATCGTGCCGTCGCGGTCTTGCCACTCGTCGATCAGCGCGATCACCGGGTGCGGCGTGTCGGGGTCGAACTCGGTCGAGTTGGCACCGTCGAGGCCGGCAAGATGGCGCGCCACCTCGATGGTGGCCACCTGCATGCCCAGGCAGATGCCGAGGTAGGGGATCTTGTGTTCGCGGGCGAAACGCGCGGTCAGGATCTTGCCCTCGACGCCGCGCTTGCCGAAGCCGCCCGGCACCAGGATGGCGTCGTACTTCTCGAGTTGGGCCACGCTGGCACCGTCGAGCGTCTCGGA
>JBKJKU010000312.1:0-2541 GCA_046597355.1 Aquabacterium sp. | reverse complement strand
GCCCGGGCTTCGTCGCCGCGGCCTGCATCGCGCTGGCGGTGCTCGGCCGCGTGCTGGCGCAGGCCGTGCCTTCCTCGCCTGCCACCGACCCCGGGCTGAAGATCAACTGGAACGCCTTCACCGAGACCTGGCGCAACCTCAAGCTGGCCGGTGAAAACGTGGTGGTGTTCCGGTCGCTGCTGGGCATCTCGTGGATGTGGTTTTTTGGCGCGGTCTTTTTGGCCAACTTTCCGGTGTTCGCCAAAGACGTGCTGCACGGCGACGAGCATGTCGCGTCGCTGCTGCTGGTGGTGTTTTCCGTCGGCATCGGCGTGGGTTCGCTGCTGTGCGAGCTGCTGTCGCGCCGCCATGTCGAGATCGGCCTGGTGCCGGCCGGTGCCATCGGCATGACCGTGTTTGCGGTGGACTTGTACCTGGCCTCGCGCAACCTGCCACCGGCCGCGCTGATGACGGTGCAGCAGTTCACCGGCCAGCCCGCCCATTGGCGGGTGATGGCCGATCTGGCCCTGCTGGCGCTGTCGGCCGGGCTGTACTCGGTGCCGATGTACGCGCTGATCCAACTGCGCAGCCCGCCCAGCCACCGTGCCCGCATCATCGCGGCCAACAACATCCTGAACGCGCTGTTCATGATCGCCAGCTCGGTGGGGGCCGGCGCACTGCTGAGCGCGGGCTACACCGTGCCCGAGGTGTTCCTGGCGACGGCACTGCTCAACGCGGTGGTGGGCGTCTACATCTTCCTGCTGGTGCCTGAATACCTGCTGCGCTTTGTGGCGTTTTTGCTGTCGCGTGTGATGTACCGCGTCACCGTGCAGGGCGGGCAGCACATCCCGGCGGCAGGCGCAGCGATCGTGGTCTGCAACCACGTCAGCTATGTCGACGCGCTGCTGCTGATGGCGGCCAGCCCTCGGCCGATGCGGTTCTTGATGGACCACCGTATTTTTGCGGTGCCGGTGCTGGGCTGGTTGTTCCGGCTGGCCAAGGCGATCCCGATCGCGCCGCAAACCGACGACCCTGCCGCCTATGCCGCTGCCTTCAAGGCGGCGGACGCGGTGCTGGCGGGGGGTGATCTGCTGTGCATCTTTCCGGAGGGCGGCATCACCCGCGACGGCACGCTGCAACCCTTCAAGCCCGGTGTGATGAAAATTCTGCAACAGCGGCCGGTGTCGGTGGTGCCGGTGGCGCTGCACAAGCTGTGGGGCTCGTACTTCTCGCGCATCGAGGGCGGCCAGGCGATGGTCCGCCCGCTGCGGCGCGGCCTGTTCAGCGCGGTGGGCGTGAGCGCCGGCCCAGCCCTGGCGCCCGAGGCGGTGACACCCGAGCGCCTGCATGCGCAAGTCCAGGCGCTGTTGCTGGCCGGCTGACCCGGTGCACGCTGCACGCTGCACGCTGCACGCTGCTTTTGCGCGATAAGGTCCCGCGATAAGGTCCCGCGATAAGGTCCCGCGATGAGGTCTCGCGATGAGGTCGCCCGGTAAGGTTGGGCGGTAACGGTTGTGGGACAGGGGCCGTGCGGTATCGCACGGCGCGGCGTTTGTCCCCACCCCGGCGCGGGGGATGATTTCGGCGGTGCGGCCGGTACAGTGTCGGGATATGTCCGTCAGTCGCTCAGCCCAGCCCTTACTGCCATGAACCTGTCCCGCGCCGCGCTGTTGCGCCTGTTGCCATTTGTGGCTTTCATGGCATTGCTGGCGTTGCGCAGCCTGGCACCCACTGACGACCGCTGGGGCTTCGATACCCGCTGGCTCTATGGCCTGAACCTGCTGGTGGTCGGCGGCCTGCTGCTGGCCTGGTGGCGCGAGTACGGTGAACTGGCGCGGCAAAACGGGCCGTCGCCCCGCGAATGGCTGTTGTCGATCGCCGTCGGGCTGGCGGTGTTTGCGCTGTGGATCCGGCTGGACGCGCCGTGGATGCAAATTGGCGAGCCGGCAGCCAGCTTTGTGCCGGTCGACGCCCAGGGCCGCTTCGACTGGCCGTTGATCGTGGTGCGCTGGCTGGGCGCGGCGCTGCTGGTGCCGGTGATGGAGGAGTTGTTCTGGCGCTCGTTCCTGATGCGCTGGGTGCAGGCACCCATTTTTGAGGGTGTAGATCCGCGGCGGGTGGGCGCCAAGGCGGTTGTCTTGTCCACCTTCGTGTTCATGCTGGCGCACCCCCTGTGGCTGGCCGCCATCGTGGCCGGCCTGGCCTATGCGTTGCTGTACCGCCAGACCGGCAAACTCTGGCCCGCCGTGATCGCCCATGCCGTGACCAACGGTGCCCTGGGCATTTGGGTTGTGATGACGGGGCAGTGGCAGTTCTGGTAGGCGGCGGCTTGCGGCTCGTTGCTGTCCTTCGTTTTTGGCCTGAAAGCTGCCGGTCGTGAATGTTGAGCGACCGCGCCGCGCCGGGCTGACGTGCCCCGCTCCGTGTCATTCCGGGCCGGAAAACCACCGGCCCTCCCTTCTTTACCTGCGCGGGACACGCCAGCCCGACACGGCGCTACCCCACCCGCGCGGCATGCCGGCCTTTCAAGCCAACGCCCGCGACAACGCTTCGGGCGACCAA
>JBKJKU010000258.1:0-3044 GCA_046597355.1 Aquabacterium sp. | reverse complement strand
CCATTACGACAACACCATCGGCAGCAGCGACGCCGCGTCGCAGGGCAGCATTCGGGCCGATCTGATCAAGGCCAGGCCGGCGCTGCGGCCTGGCGAGGTGCTGGAGTTTGTGCCCGGTATGGTCGTCACCCAGCACTCGGGCGACGGCAAAGCCAACCAGTATTTCCTGCGTGGCTTCAACCTCGACCACGGCACCGACTTTGCGACCAGCGTGGGCGGCATGCCGGTCAACATGCCCAGCCATGCCCACGGCCAGGGCTATACCGACTTGAACTTTCTGATCCCCGAGCTGGTGCAGCGCATCGATTACCGCAAGGGGCCGTACTTTGCGCGCAGCAGTGACTTTGCGTCGGCCGGTGCTGCCGACATCAGCTACCGCAACAGCTTTGATGCGCCGTTTGCGCAGCTCACGCTGGGCAAGCACGGTTACCGACGCGGCTTGGCTGGCGGATCGGCTGAGGCCACGCCGGGCGTCACGCTGCTGGGCGCCATCGAGCTGATGCAAAACGACGGCCCCTGGTCTGTGCCCGAAGGCTTGCGCCGCGTCAACGGCGTGATCAGCGCCAGCGCCGGCACCCGCGCCCAGGGCTGGACGGCCAGCCTGATGGGCTATGACGCCCGCTGGACTGCCACCGACCAGGTGCCGCAGCGCCTGATCGACGGCGGCCGCTATCAGGGCAGGCCTTTTGGCCGCTTCGACTCGCTCGACCCCAGCGACGGTGGCGCCACGTCCCGCTACAGCCTGTCCGGCGAGTGGCACCACAACAGCGGCGACGGCACCGCCACCCGCGTTTCGGCCTACGCCATGCGCTACCGCCTGCAGCTGTGGTCCAACTTCAGCTATGCGCTGGACCGGCCGGTCGAGGGCGACCAGTTTTTGCAGCGCGACAGCCGCAGCGTGGTGGGCGGTGCCGCCAGCCATGCGTTGAGCCACAGCCTGGCTGGCCTGCCGGCACGCAGTGAAGTGGGCGTGCAATTGCGCCACGACGGCATGCGTGTCGGCCTGTTCGACACCCAGGCCCGTCAAATCAACACCACCACCCGCGATGACGACCTGCGCGAAACCTTGTTCGGCCTCTACGGCCAGAGTGCTGTCGAGCTGACACCCTGGCTGCGCACCATCGTCGGCCTGCGCGCCGACCACCTGCGCAACCGGGTGAATGCGCTGAGCCTGGCGGCCAACTCGGGGGCGACACGCGGCACCCAGGTCTCGCCCAAGTTGTCGCTGATTGCCGGCCCGTTCGCGAAGACCGAATTCTTCGTCAATGCGGGCCGCGGCCTGCACAGCAACGACGCCCGTGGCACCACCATCACCACCGATCCCAGGACCGGCGGCGCGGTCGACAAGGTGCCACCGTTGGTGGCATCACGCGGGTTTGAACTGGGCGCGCGCAGTGAGTTCATCCCCGGCCTGCAAAGCTCGGTCGCGCTGTGGAAGCTGGACTTTGACTCCGAGCTGGTCTACATCGGCGACGCCGGCGCCACCGAGGCCAGCGCCGCCAGCCGGCGCAAGGGTGTGGAGTTCAACAACCGCTGGACACCGCTGCCTTGGTTGCTGCTGGACGCCGATCTGGCCTGGACCCATGCCCGTTTTGCCAACGGTGACCGCATCCCGAACGCGGTGGACCGGGTGTTCTCGCTGGGGGCCAGTCTGCGTGACCTGGGCCCCTGGAGCGCCAGCCTGCAGTGGCGCTACCTGGGCGCCGGTGCGCTTGTCGAGGACAACAGCGTGCGCTCGATACCGTCGATCACCGCCAACCTGCGCATCAGCCGCAGCCTGCAGCCGCTGCTGGGCAAGGACAGCGCACTGACGCTGGACGCCTTCAACCTGTTCAACCGCCAGGTCGACGACATCCAGTACTTCTACCGCTCCCAGCCGCGGGGCCTGGCCGCCGCAGATGATCGCCATGTGCACCCGGCCGAACCCCGCACGCTGCGCCTGACGCTGCGCGTCGGATTTTGATCGGCCTGCCAGCGCGGGGTGGCCTGAGCACCGACCGGGGCAGAGGCGGCAAAGCACGTTCCGATCAGGCGGCCTGACAGCGCTGCGCCACCTCGGGCCGAGGGTCTGCCCCAACACCCGCCGCACAGAAGCGAGCCTTCTGCAAAACCGCACGCCCGGCTCAGCAGCAGCCGCCTAAACTTGCGCGCGCCTTGGGCGCCGCCCCGTCTGCAGCCGTCCGCAAAACTTCAGGAGAAACCCCTTGAAAACCACCTTGCCTTTCGCCGCCCAGCGCACCCCCCGCCGCCATGCCCTGGCACTTGCCACCACGGCCCTGCTGGCGCTGGCCGCAGCGCCCACCGGCGCACTGGCGCAGGACAAGATCTCGGACGGCATCGTCAAGATCGGCATGCTGACCGACCTGTCGGGCGTGTACGCCGACATCGTGGGCCCGGGCGCGGTGATCGCCGCCAACATGGCCATTGCCGATTTCGGTGGCAAGGTGCTGGGCAAGCCGATCGAGCTGATCGTGGCCGACCACCAGAACAAGGCCGACATCACCGCGGCCAAGGCACGCGAATGGTTTGATACCCAGAAAGTTGACATGTTGGCCGACGTGGCTGCCACCGCGCCCGCACTGGCTGCGCTGAACGTGGCCAAGCAGAAAAACAAGATCGCGCTGTTTCCCAGCGCCGCCAGCAGCCGGCTGAGCAACGAGGACTGCTCGGCCATCAGCGTGCACTGGACCTACGACACCTATGCATTGGCCGCCGGCACCGGGCGCGGCGTGGTCAAGAACGGCGGCGACAGCTGGTTCTTCCTGACCGCCGACTACGCCTTTGGCACCAACCTGGAGAAAGACACCACCGAGGTCATCAAGGCCGAAGGGGGCCGGGTGATTGGCGCAGTGCGTCACCCGCTGAACACGGCAGATTTTTCATCGTTCCTGCTGCAGGCGCAGTCGTCCAAGGCCAAGATCATCGGCCTGGCGAACGCCGGTGGCGACACCTGGTTCTTCCTGACCGCCGACTACGCCTTTGGCACCAACCTGGAGAAAGACACCACCGAGGTCATCAAGGCCGAAGGGGGCCGGGTGATTGGC
>JBKJKU010000203.1:0-4893 GCA_046597355.1 Aquabacterium sp. | reverse complement strand
ACGCTTCGGGCGGCCAAGGGCGTTGGGTGACCGGATCCCGTAAGTAAAGGAGGAGATGTCGGCCAGCTGGCCGGCATCGGAGGACATGGAGGGAGCCGGTTGCCCGACGGCCTTGGTTGCCTTGGCGCCGCACGCCGCACGCCGCACGCAGCAAACCGCACGTGGAGCATCGAATGACTGCATCCCCACCAGGGGAAAGACAGCAAAGAGCCGCAAGCCGAAGGCGGTTGTTCGGGCCGCTGGCCCCCATCACAACCGTCAGCGTCAGTCGAATGTGGGCAGCACCTCGGCCCGCAGCGCACCGCGGTGGCTTTCAAAATCTGGCAGTACCGAGCGCACCACATCCCAGAAAGCCGGGCTGTGGTTCATTTCGCGCAGGTGGGCCAGTTCATGGGTGACGACGTAATCGATCACCGGCATTGCAAAGTGCACCAGCCGCCAGTTCAGCCGGACTGCGCCGCTGGCGCTGGCACTGCCCCAGCGGGTGGCCGCCGAGCTGAGCGACAGGCGCTTGACACGCACGCCCAGTCGCGGCGCGAAATGGCCACAGCGCTCCTCGAAGATCCGCCGTGCCTGGCGCTGCAGCCAGCTTTGCACCGCCTCGCGGATCTGCTGCTGCGTGGCGCTCTGCGGCAGGCCCAGATGCAGTGTCAGCCGGGGCACACCGGGCAGCGCCTGGCCGTCGGTGTTGAGTTGCGCGCCGGTGATCCGGGCATCCAACAGCACGATCACCGTCTCGCCCAGAAAGGGCAGCGTGGTGCCGTCGCGCCAGTCCACCTTGGCGGCTTGCAGGCGCTGGGCGCGTTCGTGCTGCTCGTGCAGCTTGCGCAGGATCCAGCCGGCTTTGGCCTGCAGCGCCTGCTCGACCTCACTGACCGCCACCCAGCGCGGCGCGCTGACGCTCAAGCCCTCCAGGCCGACGACAAAGCCGATGCTGCGGCGCCGGGCCCGGCGGAATTCGTAGCCGACCTGGTGCTCGCCCAGCGCGATGGTTCGCTGCGCGCGCGGGTGCTGAAACCTGGGGGTGGACGCTGCGGGTCGGCGGTCGGGCGGGGGGGTGGCCTCGATGCTGGGCGCCACCGACCTTTGGCGCGGGGGTGGTGCGGGCGCCGCTGGGGGTGTCGATACCTGCCCGCCGGCCACGCTTGCCGACGGCTCTGCGGGCGCATCGAACAGGGACAGCTGTCGCAGTGTGTCTTGTCGGCCGGTGGATGCCATGGCCGCGGATTCTACGAACGATGCCGTGCGGCTGCCCGGGGCCGGTCTTCAGGCCGCGGCAGCCACTGGTGTCGGCGCCGGTACCGTTGGATAGGCGTCCGGGTCGAGCCGGCGCATCTCGGACTCGATCCAGGTTTGCACCTCGACCATCAGTTCGTCGTGGCGACGGCCCGCGACCGGGATCGGCCGGCTGACCGACACCTCGATCAGGCCCGGCCGCAGCAACCAGCTGCGGCGCGGCCAGCAGCGGGCTGACGTGACGGCGATCGGCACGATCGGCGTGCCGGTGGTGATGGCCAGCCGTGCCGCGCCGGACTGGTACTGGCCCGCCTCGCCGCGGTTGATGCGCGTGCCCTCGGGAAACATGATCACCCAGTTGCCGTGTGACATCAGCCGCTTGCCCTGCGCCAGCACCTTGGCCCAGGCCCGGGCGCGCTGGCTGCGGTCGATGTGGATCATGTCCATGCGGCCGATGGCCCAGCCGAAAAACGGGATCCACAGCAGCTCGCGCTTGAAGACGTAGGCCAGCGGGTGCGGCATCAGCGCCGGGAAAGCAAAGGTCTCCCAGGTGCTCTGGTGCTTGGGCACCAGCAGCACGGCGGCGTTGCTCTCGGCAGCACTTGGCAAGTGCTCCAGCCCGGTCACCCGGTAGTGCACGCCGCAGATCGCCTTGGCGCCCCAGACCGCCAGGCGCAGCCAGCCGACGCACAGCCAGTACATCGGCGCACCGCGCACAAAGGCCGAAAACACCACCGCCACCAGCGCCCAGGGCACCAGCGTGACCAGCAAGAACAGGATGTAGAGCGCCGAGCGCAACGCCATCAGCGGCGTCGGTGCCGCGGCCTGCCTCACGCGGCAGCACCTGCTGCCGGTGGGCGGCTGTGCGTCGGCGCGGCGCCGCGCGCCAGCAGGTACTCGGCAAATTCGGCCAGACCGGCGTGCGCCCGCGTGCCCGGCACCAGGTCCAGCATGGACTGCACCAATCCGGCGTCGAGCAGCGCGGCGCGCCCGCTGAGGATCAGGTGCGGCTCGCAACCGGCCGCATGCGCCGCCTGCAGGTCGCGCAGCGTGTCGCCCACCATCGGCACCTGCTTCAGATCGATGCCGTAGCGCTTGCCGATGTCGCGCATCAGGCCGGGCAGGGGCTTGCGGCAGTCGCACAGGTCTTCGGGCGTGTGGGGGCAGAAAAACACCGCGTCGATGCGCCCGCCCACCGCCATCAGCTGTTTGTTCATGTGCGCATGCACTGCGTTGACCGAGGCCATGTCGATCATGCCGCGGCCGATGCCCGACTGGTTGGTGGCCACCACCACATGCCAGCCCGAGTGGTTCAGGCGCGAGACCGCCTCCAGCGCGCCGGGCACCGGAAACCATTCGTCCGGCGCCTTGACATGGTCGTCCCGGAACTCATTCAGGATGCCGTCACGGCCCAGGATCACGAGTTTGACAACCGGTTGCATCGGGGCGGTAGTCCGTTGGAGTTATGAGGCGAGGCGGGCCAGATCGGCCACCCGGTTCATCGAAGCATGCAGCGTGCCCAGCAGCGCCAGCCGGTTGGCGCGCAGCGCGGCGTCGTCGGCGTTGACCATCACGCTATCGAAAAATGCGTCCACCGGCGCTTTCAGCTCGGCCAGCAGTTGCAGCGAGGTGGTGTAGTCGCCGCCGGCAAACGCGGCGTCGGCGCGGGGTGCGATCAGGGCCAGCGCACTGTGCAGCGCGGCCTCGGCCGGCTCGACCAGCAGCGCCGGGTTGACGGTCGGGTTGACGGCTGGGTCGCCTGCGGCGTCGGACTTCTTGAGGATGTTGCCCACCCGCTTGTTGGCAGCGGCCAGCGACGCTGCCTCGGGCAAGGCGGCAAAGGCGCGCACCGCAGCCAGCCGCCGAGGGATCTCGGCCCAGCGTTCGGGCTGGCAGCCCACCACCGCGTCCACTGCTTGCGCCGAGTAGCCTTGCTCGCGCAGCCAGCCCGACAGGCGATCGCCCAGGAACACTGCGACCTCGGCCTGAGCCTGGCCGTGGCCGGCCGGAAAAGCCTGGAACGCATGGTCGATCAGCGGGCGGATGGCCAGCGGCAGCTCAGCCTCGACCAGCATGCGGATCACGCCCAGCGCATGGCGGCGCAGTGCAAACGGGTCTTTGTCGCCGGTGGGCACTGCGCCGATGCCAAACAGGCCGGCCAGGGTTTCGAGCTTGTCGGCCAGCGCCACCACCAGACCGACCGGGTTGCGCGGCAGCGTATCGCCGGCAAAACGCGGCTTGTAGTGGTCTTCGACGGCCAGCGCGATGGCCTCGGGCTCGCCGTCGTGGCGGGCGTAGTAGCCGCCCATCACGCCTTGCAGCTCGGGGAACTCACCCACCATGTCGGTCAGCAGGTCGGCCTTGGCCAGATGGGCGGCGGTGTCGGCTTGCGCCGCCAGTGCCGAACCGCCCAGTTGCTGGCCAATGGCCCGGGCGATGGTGCGCACCCGCTCGGTGCGCTCGCCCTGGCTGCCCAGCTTGTTGTGGTAGACCACCTTGGCCAAGCCGGCAACCCGGTCGGCCAGGCGCTTCTTGCGGTCCTGGTCGAAGAAGAACTTGGCGTCAGCCAGGCGCGGGCGCACCACCCGCTCGTTGCCGCCAACCACCGCGCTGGCATCCAAAGGCGTGATGTTGCTGACCACCAGAAACTGGTGCGTCAGCCGGCCTTGGGCGTCCAGCAGCGGAAAGTATTTTTGATTGGCCTTCATCGTCAGGATCAGGCACTCGGGCGGCACGGCCAGAAATTCAGGCTCGAACTGGCACAGCAGCACATTGGGCCGCTCGACCAGGGCCGTCACCTCGTCCAGCAGTGCGTCGTCGTCGATAGCCCGCAGGCCCAGGCCGGCGGTGTCCGCCCGGGCCGCCACCGCCCCCAATTGGCGCACGATCTCGGCGCGCCGGTCGGCAAAACTGGCGATCACCGCGCCTTGCTCGGCCAGTTGGGCGGCGTAGCTGTCGGCGTCCGTCAGTTGCACCGGGTTGTGCGGTGCCTCGAAGCGGTGGCCTTGCGTTGTGCGGCCAGACTGCAGGCCTAGCGCGCTGATCTCCACCAATGTTTGGCCGTGCAGCGCCACCAGGCCGTGTGCCGGGCGCACAAAGTGCACGGTGGTCCAGCCTGGCCGCACGCCGTCGCCACCTTCCAGCTGGTAGCTCATCACCTTGGGGATGGGCAGCTTGGCCAGCGCCTCGGCCAGCGCTTTTTGCAGGCCCTCGGCCAGCGTGGCGCCCGGCACCGTGCTGTCCAGGAACAGCGCCTCGGCCTTGCCATCGGGCGCCCGCTTGAGCTGCGGCACGGCAGACGCATCGGCGCCCAGCGCTGCCAGTTTCTTCAGCAGCGCCGGTGTGGCATGGCCCGCAGCGTCCAGCGCCACGCTGACCGGCATCAGCTTTTGCAGCAGGCTGCGGTCGGCGGCCTTGGCGGCCACGGCGGTGATGTGCGCGGCCAGGCGGCGCGGCGAGGCGAAGGGCGTGACCACCGCGCCGTCAGCGATCAGGCCCTGGGCCTTGAGCGAGGCCGCCAGGCCGGCGGCAAACGCCTCGCCCAGCTTTTTAAGCGCCTTGGGGGGCAGTTCTTCTACAAACAGTTCAACCAGCAGGTTGGGTGCGGCAGCAGTCATCGGTCAGGCCGCTTTCTTGGCGTTTGCCGCTTGGGCGCTG
>JBKJKU010000113.1:0-8810 GCA_046597355.1 Aquabacterium sp. | reverse complement strand
GGGCTGTCCCGGGTGCGGGCCTCAGCCCAGGTGCGTGCCGAAGAAACGCAAGCTGCGGTCCCAGGCCATCTGCGCCCACGCGGCGTCGTACTGGGTGATGGCAATGCGGTGCGGGCCGACAGCGGTCTCGTTGGCAAAACCGTGCTGTGCCAGGTAGCGGTGAAAGGTGAAGCCGACGTCGGCGTCGCGCAGACTCACTTCGAGCGCGTCGATGGTGGCGATCGGGAAGGCGCCGTCCTGCGTTGCAAAGTGGCCCAGCAGCGGCGCCGTGATGCGACTGGCGTCCAAATATTCCAGCGGCGGGCAGCCGTACCAGACCACGCCGGCATCAATGCCCGGCACCATGCTGGCGGCCAGCAGTGTCAGCGCGCCGCCCATGCAAAAACCGGTGACACCGACCTTGGCGCTGCCCGTCTTGAGGTAAGTCACCGCGCCCGCCACGTCCTGCGACGCGGCATCGCCAAAGTTCAGCGACGACATCAGGTGGTGGGCCTCTTCGGCTTCGGAGGTGGACTTGCCGCGGTACAGGTCGGGCACCAGCGCCCTGTAGCCGGCATGCGCCAGCCGGTCGGCCACGCCGCGGATCTGGTCGTTCAGGCCCCACCACTCCTGGATCACGACCACGGCGGGTGCGCCCTGCGGCGTCGCTGGCTCGGCCAGGTAACCCTGCACGCTCTGCCCATCGGGGCGGTTGAAACTGACGGTGGTGCCCATGCGCTGACTCCTGACGGATCGAAAATGAGCCCGAAGTAGAGGCCAGGTGCCCAACTGGCGTCAAGCAGACCGGCGACCGGCGCGGCGCGTTGCCAGCCAGCGTGGGCTGACGGGGCCCCGACTGGCTTGCAGGCCAGGCAGGTCTTGCAGGTCCTGCAAGTCTTGCAGGTCAGGCCTGCACCGAATAGCCGCCGTCCACCGGGATGGCGGTGCCGGTGACAAAGTCAGACGCCGCGCTGGCCAAAAAGACGGCGGTGCCCGCCAGGTCCTCGGGCCGACCCCAGCGCCCGGCGGGGGTGCGGGCCACGATGCGCCCGTCCAGCCCGGTCACCTGGGCGCGGGCTTTTTGCGTGAGCTCGGTGTCGATCCAGCCCGGCAGGATGGCGTTGACCTGGATGTCGTCTGCTGCCCAGCCGGTGGCCAGCGCCCGGGTGAGCTGCACGATGCCGCCCTTGCTGGCACTGTAGGCTGGCGCAAACGAGGCACCGAAGATCGACGTCATCGAACCGATGTTGATGACCTTGCCACCTTGCTTTTTCAGCAGCGGGTAGGCGGCGCGGCTGCACAGGAATGCACTGGTCAGGTTGGTGTCGAGCACTGCATTCCATTCGGCCAGCGTCAGGTCTTGCACCGGCTTTCGGATGTTGGTGCCGGCGTTGTTGACCAGGATGTCGAGCCGGCCAAAATCGGCCGCTACCTGGTCAAACAGTGCGGCCACCGCCGCCTCGTCGCTGACATCGGCCTGGTAAGCCTGGGCCTGGCCGCCGCGGCGGGTGAGGGCCTCGACCGCGGCGCGCAGCTTGTCGGGGTTGCGGCCGACCACCGCCACCCGGGCGCCGGCGTCCACCAGTCCCTGTGCCATGGCCAAACCGATGCCACCGTTGCCGCCAGTGACGAGGGCGGTCTTGGGCTGAAGCTGGAACATGGCGTGGTGCTTTCTTTGCAAACAGCAGGTTGGCGGGCAAGTCGGGGGAGGGCACAGCGGCAACAATCCGCGCCGGGGTGGGGTGCAGTGATTCTGACCGACCGGCCCCGAGCCCCGCCCGCCAAACCGCCCGATCACACCTGCCATGAACGACCTGTTTGTCCGCTTCGGTGTTGAAGCCTGGAAGCCGCTGCTCACGCTGCTGGTGTTGCCGCCCGTGCCCTTGTTGCTGCTGGTGCTGTGGGGCGCCTGGCGGCTGGCGAAACGCCGCGCGGCGGGTTGGGCCGCGGTCTGGCTGGGCTTGGCGGCGCTGTGGGCCAGCTGCACACCGGCATTGGGTGATGCGCTGATCGACGCGCTGACCACGCCGCCACCGGCACTCACCGCGGCCGAGCGTGCCGCCCTGGCCGGCGCGCCGCACACGGCGATCGTCGTGCTGGGGGCCGGGCGCAAGCTGCTGGCGCCTGAATATGCCGACGCCGACCTGAAACCGCTGACGCAAGAGCGCTTGCGCTACGGCCTGTGGCTGGCAAGGCAGACCCGGCTGCCGCTGGCCTACAGCGGCGGCCTGGGCTATGGCAGCCTGGCCGGGCCCAGCGAGGCTGCGGTGGCGGGCCAGATTGCCAAACGGGATTTTGGCCAGACCTTGCGCTGGGCCGAAGACCGGTCGCGCGACACCAATGAAAACGCACGCTTCACCGTGGCGCTTCTGCAGGCCGACGGCATCCGACAGATCGTGCTGGTGACGCATGACTTTCACCAGCGCCGGGCGCTGGCTGCGTTTGAGCGCGCGCTGCGTGCGTCGGGCGTGGCGATGCGGCTGGTGCCTGCGCCGGTCGGCCTGCGGCCGAACCTGGGGCCGGATTTGTCATTGGCTGACTACCTGCCGTCCGCCGAGGGTTTTGCGCTGACCCGGCTGGCGCTGCACGAGTGGCTGGGCCGGTTGGCCGGGGCTTGAGGTGGGCGGTCAGGCGGCGCCGCCGCTTCGGCTGCGGCTGTTGCGGGTGCGGCGGCTGTTGCGGCTGTGACTGCAGCGAATTGCGTCAGCCCGGCACGATGCCGGTGGCTGTCAGGCGCAGCACCCGGTCGGCGCGTGCGGCCGCGGCGGCCGAGTGGGTGACCAGCAGGCAGGCCGCACCCTCGGCGCGCACCTGCGCCACCAGCACGTCCAGCATGCGTTCGGCGGTGGCTGGGTCGAGGTTGCCGGTGGGCTCGTCAGCCAGGATCAGCAGCGGGCTGTGCACCAGCGCCCGGGCCAGTGCCACCCGCTGCAACTGGCCGCCCGACAGCTGCGCCGGGCTGCGTCCGCCCAGCCCGGCCAGGCCCACGGCCGCCAGCAGGCTGGCGACACGGGCCTCATCAGGCCGGCCCAGCAGCAGCAGCGGCAGGGCGACGTTTTCTGCCACGCTCAGGTGCGGCAGCAGGTGGAAAGCCTGGAACACAAAACCCAGCTTTTCGCGCCGCAGCCGGGCCCGCTCGGGCTCGGGCAGGCGGCGCACCTCAGCCCGGTCCAGCAGCACCTGGCCGGCATCGGCATCGTCCAGGCCGGCGATGCAGTTCAGCAAGGTGGATTTGCCCACGCCGGATTCACCCAGCAGCGCGACAAATTCACCCGCCGCCAGCGTCAGGTCGACCTGGCTGAACACCGGCACACCGCCGTAGGCGCGCAGCAGGCCGGTGATCTGCAGGATCGGGTGCGCGGTACCGGGTGCGCGGGCGGGCTGGGCTGGCGTGAAGGTGTCTGGGCTCATGCTGCGGCAATCTCGGCGGGCGGCGGTTTGTCTTGCGCTGCCAGCAAGCTGGCCAGCGCTGCCAGGCCTTGGTCGATGGCATCGGGCGCGTCACAGGCCACCACCTGCCGCGGCATGCCGCGCAGCCAGGTCAGCTGGCGCTTGGCCAACTGGCGGGTGGCGGCGATGCCTTGCTCGCGCAAGCCGATCAGCGTGCCAGCGTCCGGCAGGCCGGCCTCCAGCGCCGCCCAGGTCTGCCGGTAGCCGACGCAGCGCAGCGCGGGCAGCTCGGGCCGCAGGTCGCCGCGGGCGCGCAGGGCTTTCACCTCGTCCACCAGGCCCTGCGCCAACATGACATCGAAGCGCTGGGCGATACGCTGGTGCAACCAGGCGCGCGAGACGGGTTCCAGCGCCAGCAGCGGCAGGTCCAGGCCGGACCGGCGGTCGCGGCGGTGAAAGCTGGTCAAGGGCTGGCCACTGACCATCCACACCTCCAGCGCCCGCTGGATGCGTTGCGCGTCCGTGGCGGGCAGGCGGGCGGCGCTTGCCGGGTCGATGCGCGCCAGCTCGGCATGCAGCGCAGGCCAGCCCTCGGCGGCAGCACGGGCGTCCAGCGCGGCGCGCACCGCGGGGTCGGCGGCGGGCATGGCATCCAGGCCGTCGACCAGCGCCTTGAAGTACAGCATCGTGCCGCCGACCAGCAGCGCGGTGCGGCCGCGGGCGTTGATCTCGCCGATCAGGCGCCGGGCGTCGGTGACAAACTGCGCCGCCGAGTAGGCCTCGGTCGCGTCCAGGATGTCGATCAGGTGGTGGGGCACGGCGGCGCGCTCGGCCGCGCTGGGCTTGGCGGTGCCGATGTCCAGGCCGCGGTAGACCTGGGCCGAATCGACGCTGATGATCTCGACCGGCCAGCGTGCTGCTGCGGCCAGGGCCAGGGCGCTTTTGCCACTGGCGGTCGGGCCCGCCAGGCCGACCGCACGGATCGGTGCTGCGGTCGGGCTGCCCGGGCCGACCGCCCGGAAAGGTGCTGCGTTCGGGCTGCCCAGGCCGACCGGGCCGATGGCGGGCATGCTCACGCGGCGGCCGGCTCGGCCTGCAGCCGGTTGCCGTCCCGCTGCACCAGCGTCCAGGCCACCAGCGCGGTCAGCCCGGCGGCCGTGGCCATGGCCAGGGCAAACGGCCGCACCGTGCCGTCCAGGGATTGGCCCAGCCACAGCCCGACGCCAAAGGCCACCGCCGCAGTGACAAACCCGGCCAGCGCCGACGCCAGCCCGGCCGACCGCGGGAACGGGCCAACCGCGCCGGCCTGGCCGCAGGGCATGTGCACACCGTGGCCCAGCGCGTACAGCCAGACCGGTGCCATCACGGCGATGACCGAGCGGGCGTCGGTGGCGGCCAGCAGCAGCAGCGCCAGGCAGGCGGCGGCGGTGAACCACCCGCCCCGCGCCACCGCGCCGGTCAGGCCCAGCCTGGGTATCCAGCGCCGGCACAGCAGCGTGCCGCTGATGTAGGCCAGTGAGCAGCTGCTCATCACCAGTCCGGCCCAGCCAGGTTCCAGGCCCAGCACGCTGATCAAGACAAAACCCGAGCCGGCCAAAAAGATGAACAGGCCGCCGTAGCTGCAGGCCACCAGCGCCGTCCAGGCCCGGAACGCCGGGTGACGCAACGTGGCCCATGTTTGCTGTGTCAGCGGCCGCAGGTGGGTGGCCTCGGGCGTGCGAAAGCGCGCGGTCTCGGGCAGCCGTGTGGCGATGAAGAGCGCCAGCGCTGCGCCGGCCACGCCCATCGCCACGACGGCCGCACGCCAGCCAAAACCGGCCACCAGCGCGCCGCCGATCACCGGGCTGGCAATCGCCAGGCCGCCCAGGCCGGTCAGCGCCCGGGCCATCACCATCGCGCCCTCGCGCGGCGCGTACAGGTCGCGCACCATGGCCCGGGCGCAGACCACCGCGGCCGACATGGCCGCACCCTGCAGCGCACGCCAACCCACCACCGCCATGACATGGCCGGCCAACGCGGCGCCCACACTGGCCACCACATACAGCGCCAGTCCGGTGAGCAGCACCGGGCGCCGGCCGACGCGGTCGGCCACCGGGCCCCAGACCAGCTGGGCCAGGCCAAAAGCCAGGATCAACGCGGCCATCGTCAGCTGCACCGGCGCCATCGGTGCGTGCAGGTCGGCCGCCAGCGCCGGCAGTGCCGGCAGCATCAGGTCGGTGGTGACGGGCTGCAGGCCCATCAGCAAGGCCAGCACCAGCGCTGCGAAGTCGGGCGACAGCGCGGCGGGCGCCGGGTCGGCATGGCTGTCGGCCTGGTTTCCAGCTTGAATGCCGGCCTGGATGCCGGTCTGAATGCCGGCCTGAATGTCCGGCGCTTCGCCTGCGGTGCCCGGCACCGTGGCCGACCCTGCCCCCCTCAAAACCGCTCGTCCGGCCGCAGGTAGCGCCACTGGCCAGCGGGCAGCTTGCCCAGCACCACGCTGCCGATACGCACCCGTTTCAGGCCCAGCACCTCCAGCCCGACCATCTCGCACATGCGGCGGATCTGGCGCTTGCGGCCCTCGCGCAGCACAAAGCGGAGTTGGTCCTCGTTGGCCCAGCTGACGCGGGCGGGCTTGAGCAGGCGGCCGTCCAGCGTCAGGCCGTGGTGCAGCAGGCGCATCTTGTCGGGCGCCAGCATCGGGCCCTCAGGGGCGTTGGCGGCCGGGTCCGGGCTGGGAGGCGGGTCCGGCAGGTAGGTTGGGGAGTTGCCAGGCTGCAGGCCGCGCGCTGCGCCAGTGCCTTGGCCCGGCTGCGGCGGTGGCCGGCGACCGGGTAGGCAAACCCGCACCAGGTACTCTTTTTCGACATTGCTGTCCTCGCCGATCAGGTGCTTGGCGATGCGGCCGTCCTGGGTCAGCACCAGCAGGCCGGTGGAGTCGATGTCCAGTCGCCCGGCCGGTGCCAGGCCACGCACATGGCCATGGTGCCACTTGAGCGGCACGGCGTCGTCCGACCAGCGGTTGGCGGCCGTAAACAGCACCGACGCCGGCTGGTAGCCGTCCTCGGCCTGGCCCGACACATAGCCCATCGGCTTGTGCAACAGCACGGTCACGCGCTGGGCCTGCTGCTGGTGCGCCAGTGGGTCGATCGTGACCGCATCGTCGGGCCGCACCCGCTGGCCCAGCACAGCGGGCCGGCCGTTGACGCTGACCCAGCCGGCCTCGATCCATTCGTCCGCTTCGCGGCGCGAGGCCAGGCCGCGTTCGGCCATCACCTTGGACAGGCGCACGCCATCGGCGCCAGGGTTGTTGGTTTCAGTCATGGGCCCGATTGGATCATGGGTGCCGCAGCAACCGGCCGTACCGGGTCTAGGCGCCGGCGCTGACCGCGCGGCGGCGGCCGTGAGGAGCCGCTAGAAACGGGCGCGCAAGCCGAGCGACAACACCGAGTAGTGGGTGCCGAAGCTGGCCGAGGTGGCGCTGTTGTAGGTCACTGGCAGGTCGTTCAGGAACAGGTTGCTGCTGAACTGGGCCTGCGCAAACACGCCCAGCTGGGCCGTCAGCTGGTAGGCCGACTCCAGCATCACGACATGGTTGTGGCGGTAGACCGCCTGGGCTCGGGCCAAAAGGATGTCGTCCACGGCGTCGCGCTGCGCGGCATGGAACAGGTAGCCGCCGCGCAGCGCCCACGGGCCGTTGCGCCAGCCGGCATGCACGCCGGCCTGGGCAAAGCGGCCGTGCCAGGCGATTTCGCGCGCCACGTCGACGCCGTAGTCGCCGCTGCGGTCCAGAAACTGCCGGATCACGCCGCCGCTGGCGCTGCACGGGCTGGCCAGCGTGCCAAAGATGTCGTTGCCGGTAAAGCTCAGGTTGTAGTTGCAGCCGTTGCGGGTGGTCGTGGCCGCCAGTGAGCCATAGGCCAGCCGGATGCGGCCGCCGCCCAGCGCTGCGCTGACATCCCAGGTGGGGCTGAGCCGCCAGGTGGCGATCAGGTCGGCCTGCACTTGCCGGTCGGACGGCGCGGTGACCGTCACGCTGTTGAGCAATGCGCCCGGCACCTGAACCGCCGTGGTGGTGTCGGTGGAGGTCGCCGCGCTGCCCCAGGCGCCCAGCCGCAGCGCCAGCGCCGGCACCGGGTTGCCTGGCGCGGGCACGGCATTGAAGCGGTACTGGCCGGCCGCCGACCAGCTGCGGTAGCGGTAGCGGTCGGTGCCGTCGCCAATCTCGCGTTGCCACAGGCTGCCGGACAGCCACAGGCCGTCGGCCACCCGGCCGGCCACGCGGCCGTGGGCGCCGCGGTAGTCGCCGGCGCTGGTGCGGGTGTTGCCGTTGGTGGTGCGGGTGGTCTCGACGCGCCGCGCCAGCTGATCGACCGCCAGTTCGACTTCACCGTTGGCGGCGGCGAGTTCGGGCACGGCACTGAGCTGGGTGTCCAACGGCGCGGCCAGCGCGGCGCCTGCCAGCGGCCCGGCAGACAAGCCCAGCACGAGCCTTGCCGTCAGCGCGGCCCGTGGCAGGCTGCGCACGTCAGTCCGACAGCGTGATGAAGCCGATCAGGCCCATGCCCGTCACCGGTCTGACGGCCACTACCGCACCGCTGCTGTTGATGGCGGTGGGCACGTTGACGGTCAACATCGGCAGCGCACTGCCGTCAGCCTTGCGCAGTGGCACGCCGTCGATGACGATGGTCACCTTGTACTTGCCGCGCAATGCGCCGATGCCGGTGAAATCCTGGCCTATCTTGTTGACCGCGTAGTTCACGACACTGCCCAGCACGATGCTGTTGGTGAAGCCCGCCAGGGACGTCAGCGTGTTGCTGATGCCGGACACACTGTTGGCGAAGTCGATCACCGCCTTCTTCTTGCCGTCGCCCGAAACGCCGTAAACCAGGGCGCCGGCGCTGGCGGGCACGCTGATTTCCAGCCCGCCCGCGGTGCGCTTGACGGTCACACCGTCGATGTAGCCCTGAACCTCGCCCTTGCCGGTCGGGCTGGTCTCGCTGATGGCCACTGCGGCGGTCAGTTTCTGGCCGGTCGGGATGGTGTAGTTGCCCACTTCGGCCAGCGTGACCTTGAGCAACGTGGCCTGGGCCATTGGCCAGCTCACCCGGATGCCAGCGTCGGTCTGGAACTGGGCCATTGTGTAGACCGTGCTGGCATTGCCGTTGACCAGGCTGATTGCATCACCGGGCAAGGCCAGGTAGTCGTTGGCGGGTGCCGGCGCAGGTGTGGGTGCCGGCGCAGGTGTGGGTGCAGGTGTGGGTGCAGGTGTGGGCGCAGGTGTGGGTGCAGGTGTGGGCGCAGGTGTGGGCGCTGGTGCCGGGGATGGTGCTGGCGCCGGGCTGGGTGCTGGCGCCGGTGCAGGAACCGGTGTCGTGACGCCGTTGATCTGGTCAGCCAGGTTGCCGGCCAGCAAGCGGGTTTGCGCGCTCGGATCGGCCTTGATCTGGTCGACATTGGCG
>JBKJKU010000076.1:0-4148 GCA_046597355.1 Aquabacterium sp. | reverse complement strand
CGCCGTAAATCGCGCGGCCGGCCAGCACCATCTTGAAGCCGTTGTAGTCCTTCGGGTTGTGGCATCCAGATCACCGGCAGCCACAACCCGAAGGACTACAACGGCTTCAAGATGGTGCTGGCCGGCCGCGCGATCTACGGCGACGACATCCAGAAACTGCGCCAGCGCATGGAGACCGAGACCTACACCGCCAAGCGCGGCCGCAAGGCCAAGATGGACATCGGTGCCGAGTACAGCGCCCGCATCGTCGGCGACGCCAAGCTGGCCCGGCCGATGAAGATCGTCGTTGACTGTGGCAACGGCATCCCCGGCGCCAGCGCACCCGGCATCTTGCGCGCCCTGGGTTGCGAGGTGATCGATCTCTACAGCAAGGTCGATGGTGACTTCCCGAACCACCACCCGGACCCGAGCAAGCCCGAGAACCTGGCCGACCTGATCAAGGTGGTGCATGCCACTGGCGCCGAACTGGGCCTGGCGTTTGACGGTGACGGCGACCGGCTGGGTGTGGTCACGCAGGACGGCCATGTCATCTACCCCGACCGCCAGCTGATGCTGTTGGCGCGCGACGTGCTGTCGCGCAACAGGGGCGCCACCATCATTTTCGACGTCAAGTGCTCTCAGCAATTGGCCCCGGTGATCAAGAAGGCCGGCGGCAAGCCCATGATGTACAAGACCGGCCACTCGCTGATCAAGGCCAAGATGAAAGAGGTGGGCGCGCCGCTGTCAGGTGAGATGAGCGGCCATATCTTTTTTGGCGAGCGCTGGTATGGCTTTGATGACGCCACCTACACCGCCGCCAGAATGTTGGAGATTCTGTCGCGCAGCAAGAACCCGAGCGCCGTGCTCGACGCCTTGCCGACCTCGTTCTCCACGCCCGAGCTCAACGTCGCCTGTGCCGAGGGCGAGCCGCCCCAAGTGGTGGCGGCACTCCAGGCGGGCGCCAGCTTCCCGGGGGCGGTGATCAGCACCATCGACGGCCTGCGTGCCGACTACCCGGACGGTTTTGGCCTGGTGCGGGCGTCCAACACCACGCCGGTGCTGGTGCTGCGCTTCGAAGGCCACACGCCTGAGGCACTGGCCCGCATCGAGCACGATTTCATGGCTGCGCTGCGGGTGGTCAAGCCCGACGCGCAGGTGGCGCAAGCCGCCCATTGAGGCGCTGGCCCTGACCTCTCGCACACGCTCGACGCCGCCCCGGCGGCCATGAAGCGGCCATGAATCGGTTGTTGCAGGCGCTGGTGCTGGCGCTGTACGGCCTGGTGCTGCGCATGGCCACACCGGTCTACCTGCTGCGGCTCTGGCGGCGGGGCGCGACCGAGCCGGGTTACCGGTTCCGCCTGCTCGAACGCCTGGGTTTCTACCCTGGCCGCCCACCGATCCCAGGCGCCTTGTGGCTGCACGCCGTCTCGTTGGGCGAAACCCGGGCGGCCGTGCCCTTGATCGACGCCCTGCGCGCCGCCCGGCCCGAGCTGCGGCTGTTGCTGACCCACGGCACGGCCACCGGCCGCGCCGCGGGCCGCAAGCTGCTGCTCGATGTCGACGGGCAGGTCTGGTTGCCGTATGACACGCCGGGTGCAACGCGCCGCTTTTTGCGCCACTTCCAGCCCAGCGTGGGCGTGTTGATGGAGACCGAGCTGTGGCCCAGCCTGATGCGCGAGGCCGAGCGTGCCGGCGTGCCGATGGTGATGGCCAACGCGCGCCTGAGTGAGCGTAGCGCGGCCAAGGGCGCCAGCCTGGCCGCGCTGATGCACCCGGCCGCCGCCCGCCTGACCCTGGTGCTGGCCCAGACCGTCGACGACGCCCGCCGCCTGCGCGAGGCTGGTGCGCCGCGGGTGATGGTCAGCGGCAACCTCAAGTTCGACATGACGCCGCCGGCGCGGTTGACGGCGTTGGGGCTGCAATGGCGCCAGGCCGTGAACCGCCCGGTGGTGCTGGCGGCCAGCACCCGCGAGGGCGAGGAGGGCGCGTTGTTGTCCGCCTGGGCGGCACTGCCGGTGCCGCGCCCGCTGCTGCTGCTGGTGCCCCGCCATCCGCAAAGATTCGAGGCGGTGGCCGCCCTGGTGCGCATGCAGGCGCTGTCGCTGCTGTGCCGCAGCGAATGGGACGACTTGCCGCCGCCGGACGCCGCTGCCGCCGATGTCTGGCTGGGCGACTCGATGGGCGAAATGCCGGTCTACTACGCCTGTGCCGACGTGGCCTTGCTGGGCGGCAGCTTTGCGCCGCTGGGCGGGCAAAACCTGATCGAAGCGGCCGCCTGTGGTTGCCCGGTGGTGATGGGGCCGCACACCTTCAATTTTGCCCAGGCCTCCAAGCAAGCGCTGCTGGCCCGGGCGGCACTGCGGGCGGACAATATTGTGGTTGGCGTGGCTGCTGCGGCCGACCTGGCCCGTGCGCCAGACCGCAACGACTGGGTTCAACGCGCCCTGGACTTTGCCACCGCCCACCGTGGGGCTGCCACCGTCATGGCCCAGAAAGTGTTGCTTCTCAGCCGGCCCAGCGGTGAGTTTTGATGCGGGGGCTCAGAGGCGGGCGTTGAGCGGGTCGGGCGTCAGGCACTGCAGCTTGAACAGCCCCCCTGCATCTGCACCGGCGGGCACTTGACCGTACCGTACGAACAGAACACGCAACAGTCGCCCGCCTTCGGGCGCAGCAGCGTCTTGCAGCCCTCGCACGCGTAAAAGAACTGGCAGGCGTCGGTGGGCATGATTTCGCTCTTGACGTGGGCGCATTGCGGGCAAGTCAGCACCGACTCCAGCACCGGATCAGATGTCGTCACTTGCGAACCGCCGAGGGAAAGCCGGCCTCGGTCGTGGCCTTGACCAGTGCCACGCTGTTGGTCCTGTCGGCGTCGAAGGTCACGGTGGCCGTGCTCTTCTCGAAGTCCACGCGCGCCTGACTGACGCCGGACACCTTTTCCAGTGACTTCTTGACCGTGACGGGGCACAGACCGCACGTCATGTTCTTCACATCGAGAACGGTGGGTTGGGGCGTCGCAGCCAACGCGGCCAGCGGCATGAACGCAACAAACAGGGCGGAGAACGGGTAACGCATACGCAGTCCCTTCAAAGAAAAAGCCGCGCCAGCAAGGGCACCGACAGCAGCAGTGAGAGTGCCAGCGCGACGGCCCAGAAGATCAATCGCTGGCGCTTGACGACGACCGGATCGGCACAGACCACACCCGGCTCGCACACCTGCGGCTGCAGGTACAGGCGCCTGAACGCCAGACCCAGGAACAGAAGGGTTGCAGCGATGAACCAGGGCCGCAGTGGCTCCAGCGCGGTCAGGTTGGCGATCCAGGCGCCGCCGATGCCCAGCATCAGCAGCACCAGCGGACCGACGCAACAGACCGACGCACCGAGGGCAGCCAGTGACCCGGCGACGAGTGAGTTCTTGAACTTGAGCATGGGCATTCGCGGGTCCCAACGAATGGAGTGACAGAGAGTCTAAAGTCCGTACCACAGTACGGAGTCAAGGAGGCACGGCATGACCGAGATGACGATAGGGCGACTGGCCGACGAGGCCGGTGTAAACGTCGAAACGATCCGCTACTACCAGCGCCGCGGATTGCTGCTGGAGCCAGACAGGCCCATCAATGGACAGCGCCGCTACCCCAGCGCTGTGGTCAAACGCGTGCGCTTCATCAAGCGGGCGCAGGTGCTGGGCTTCACCCTGGACGAAGTCGGCAGCTTGCTTGAACTCGACGAGGCGCACGCCTGCGCCGACACCCGGGAACTGGCTGTGAACAAGCTGCAAATCATCGAAGGAAAACTCGCTGATTTGAAAGCGATGCGCAAGGCGCTCACGGCGCTGCTGCGGCAGTGCGATTCAGGGTCGACCGACGGCAGTTGTCCCATCATCCACGCACTGGCCGCCGACTGATGCAGCGCCGAGGTGAGATCGCCGGACACTCGCGGTGCAGCGGCTGACGGCAGGGCCAGTCGACCGCGGCGACGCCTTGAATTTCAGGTTTTGGATGTCAACAACAGAACGGCAACGGCTCGCCGCAGTTGCTTCGGATCGGACCGCTGGCCGCCACACCCAGCCCCAACCCCAACCCCAACCCTAACCCCAACCCCGACCCCGACCCCAACCCCGACCCCGACCCCGACCCCAACGCCAACCCCGACCCCAACGCCAACGCCGACGCC
>JBKJKU010000072.1:0-10318 GCA_046597355.1 Aquabacterium sp. | reverse complement strand
GGTGTTGCCATGCCGGGCGACCGCGATGATCTGCCACTGGTTGACCAGGTCCACATAGCGCAGTACAGCTGGGCCACCTCACCGCTGCGGCGCTATGTGGATCTGGTCAACCAGTGGCAGATCATCGCGGTCGCCCGGCATGGCAACACCGCCGCGCTGGTGGCACCCTTCAAGCCCAAGGACGTCACGCTGTTTTCGGTGATCTCGCTGTTCGATGCGGCCTACAGCGCCTACAACGACTTCCAGCGCGACATCGAGCGTTTCTGGACGCTGCGCTGGCTGCAACAGAACAACATCACCGAGCTGGACGCTGCGGTGCTGAAAGACGGCCTGGTGCGGGCCGATACCCTGCCGCTGGTGTTCAAGGCGCTGGGCTGCGAGGCGTTGCCGCGCAACGCCCGGGTGCGGGTGCGCATCACGGGCATGGACTTGCTGACGCTGGACCTGCATGCCAACCTGGCCAGCCGGCTGGACGACCTGGCCAGCAAGCCGGCCGGCGCCAACCCGGCGGACAGCCTGCCTGAAACCACCGCCGACGAGGAAGACGAAGACACGCTGGCCGCGGCGCCGCTCACGCTGGCGTTCGACATGGGCGATGCCGCGCCAGCCGACCCGGCGCCTCAGCCGGCCACTGCCGGCGGCATGCCGCCGTCGGACACCGCAGCCGACTGAACCCCCGCATGGCCTGGCGCCGCCCGAGCACGTTGCACTGGGCGCTGGGCCTGTCGCTGGCGGCACACGGTGCCGTGCTGGGCTGGCGCTTCGTCGACCCGGCCGGTTTTGACCGGATCTTCCGCGACAGCCCGCTGGAGGTGATCCTGGTCAACGCCCACACCGCCGAGCCCCCTGCGAAGGCACTGGCCCTGGCCCAGGCCTCGTTGGCTGGCGGTGGTGAGCTGGCCAGCGGCCGGGCCACCTCGCCGCTGCCCGCCACCGCCCAGGTCGAGATGGGCAATGCCAGCGACGAGGCCCACCGCCGGGTCGACCAGTTGCAGGACCAGCAGCAGCAGTTGCTGGCGCAGATCCGGCGCGAGATGGCGCTGCTGCCGCCGCCCGACCCGAAGCGCGACGCCGGCACGCCGCAAGAACGCGAAACCGAAGAGCGCCGACGCCAGTTGCTCAAGCTGCTGGCCGAGATCGAGAAGCGCATCAACGACGACAGCGCCCAGCCGCGCCGGCGCTACATCAGCCCGGCCACCCAGGAGGTGCCCTATGCGCTGTACTACGACCGGCTGCGCCGCCGTGTCGAGGACCGCGGCACGCGCGACTTCCCGGAGCACCTGGGCAAAAAACTGTACGGCGAACTGACCCTGAACATCACGGTCGATGCCAACGGCCGGCTGGTCGATGCTGACGTGGTGCGCGGCTCGGGCAACAAGCTGCTGGACGCCCGGGCGCTGGCCATCTTGCAGGCGGCCGCGCCGTTTGGCGGCTTCAGTGCGCCGATGCGGCAAGAGGCCGACCAGATCATCCTGACCTCGCGCTTCCGCTTCACCCGGGACGACGGCCTGGAGGCGATCTTGAGCCCCACGCCGCGCTGACACAATCGGCGGCACCATGCCTGCCGCCACCGCCGAATCTGCCGGGTCCACCCCGCACACGACCCTGCCACCGCCCGACCGCTACGCCGTGCTGGGCCACCCGGTGGCGCACAGCCAGTCGCCCTTCATCCATGCCGAATTTGCGCGCCAGACCGGCCAGCGGCTGGACTACGGCCGCATCGACTGCCCGCTGCAGGCCTTTGAGGCCACGCTGCGTGCCTTCATCGCCAGTGCCGATCCGGCCGCCGGCCACGGTCCGGCGCGGGGCTGCAACATCACGGTGCCGTTCAAGTTCCAGGTGCTGCCGCTGGCCCAGACCGTGACCCCGCGTGCCGCGCTGGCGCAGGCGGCCAACGTGCTGCGCTTCGACCCGGCCGGCTGGACGGCAGACAACACCGACGGCATTGGCCTGGTGCGCGACATCGAGGGCGATGCAGGCTGGGCGCTGGCCGGGCAACGGGTGCTGCTGATCGGCGCTGGCGGGGCCGCGGCCGGCGTGCTGGGGCCGCTGATCGAAGCCGGTTGCGCGCACATCAGCGTGGCCAACCGCACGCCGGCCAAAGCGGTGGCCCTGGTTGAACGCCACCAGCACTGGGCCGAGCGCTGCGGCGCGCAGTTGCAGGCCAGCGGGCTGGCCGACTGCGGCGAGGCCTTCGACGTGGTGCTCAACAGCAGTGCCAGCAGCCTGGCCGGAGGCGCGGTGCCGGTGCACGCCAGGGTGCTGCGGCCGGGCACGCTGGCGGTAGATTTGATGTATGGCCCTGCTGCCGCCGGCTTTCTGGCCTGGGCAGCCGCCCACGGCGCTGTCGGGCGCGACGGCCTGGGCATGCTGGTGGAGCAGGCCGCCGAGGCCTTTGCGCTGTGGCGCGGCGTGCGGCCAACAACCGCACCGGTGCTGGCAGCCTTGCGCACGCGCCTGGCCGCCCAGGCCTAAAAGCGCCAGCCGCCCAAAGCACCCCGGTGGCCAGAGCCTTCCCAGACATTGCGGCCCCGCGCAACGGGCTCAAACGCCCGGCCGGTGGCAGCGGGCGCGGCACCCGCCTGGGCCGGCATGTTGTGCGGCTGGTTGCGCTGCTGCTGCTGTGCACCGCCGCGCTGCAGCTCTACTTTGTCGCCCGCATTGCGCTGATGGCGGTGCTGGCGCCGCAATCCACCAGCTTCCAGCGCAGCGAGGCCTGGCGCCTGCTGGTAGAAAAGCACCGCATCGACTGGCGCCAGGACTGGGTGAACCAGGACCGCATCAGCGCCAGCTTGAAACGCGCCGTGATCGCCAGCGAGGATGCGAGATTTGCCGACCACAGCGGCGTCGAATGGGATGCGCTGGAACAGGCCTGGGAGAAAAACCAGCGTGCCGAGGCAGTGGCGGCCCGCCGCAACGCACAAATCGAGCAACGCGCCGCAACCGGCAGCGCCAAGGGCGCCGGCAAAACCAACGCCCAGCCCAACGCAACGGGCAAGCCGGCCGCGCCAGCCAAGCCCCGGGTCGAACCCAAGGTGGTCGGTGGGTCCACCATCAGCCAGCAGTTGGCCAAGAACCTGTTCTTGTCGGGTGAGCGCACGGCCTTGCGCAAGGCGCAGGAGTTTGTGTTGACGCTGACACTCGAAGCCCTGCTGCCCAAGCGCCGCATCTTGGAGATCTACCTCAACAGCGTGGAATGGGGCGAGGGTGTTTTTGGCGCCCAGGCCGCGGCGCAGCACTACTTCCGCACCGACGCTGCCCGGCTCGATGCGCTGTCGGCCGCCCGCCTGGCGGTGATGCTGCCGGCCCCCAAGCGCTTCGAGAAAAACCCCGGCTCAGCGTATGTCAGCGGGCGCGCTGGCACCATTGCGGCGCGCATGGGCAGCGTGGCGCCGCCCTGAGTCCAGCCCGACCCGGCCCGCATCGCCCGCTGCATCAACCGCCCGCCCCGCTGGCCCAGTACCCCCAGGTGCACAAGCGCGGTACGGCTTCCTACAATGCCGCCATGTCCACCAGCCTGAGCCAGGAGATCGCTGCCACCGCCGCCCGGCTGGTGGTGGATGAGGGCATGGAGTACGGCACCGCCAAGCGCAAGGCCTTGCGTGCGCTGGGGCGCTCGGGCGCGGGCCGCGGTGCGTTGCCCGGCAACGAGCAGGTCGAAGACGAGGTGCGGGACTACCTGGCGCTGTTTTGCGCTGACACCCAGCCCGCCGAACTGGCGGTGCTGCGCCGGCTGGCCCTGACCTGGATGGAGCGTCTGGCCGAGTTCCGGCCACACCTGGGCGGCGCGGTCTGGCGCGGCACCGCCACCCGGCTGTCGGCGATCCACCTCGACCTGTACTGCGACGATGCCAAATCGGCCGAAATCATGCTGATCAACAAGGGCGTCGACTACGACGTTGGCAGCCGCCCTGGCGTGCGCGGCGAGCCGGTCGACCTGTTGAGCATTGCAGCGCGCTGCGCCGAGTGGGGCGAGACGGTGACGCTGTTCCTGACCATCCTGGACCATGATGACCTGCGCGGTGCCCTCAAGCCCGACGCCCGCGGACGCTCCTGGCGGGGTGATGCCGGCGCGCTGCGCCAGCTGCTGGACAGCCCGGACCCGTCGGATCCTGCCACCCCGCAATGACAACCCTCACGACGGACCACCCGACATGACACCAGATACCGATGCGGCCGCACCGCAGGCCGACCCGGTTCAAGCCGCCTCGCGCAATCGCCGGTTGCTGTTGGGTGCTGTGGCGGGTACGGCTGCGCTGGCAGGTTTTGGCCTGGCGGTGTGGCGCGGCGCTGACCCGGCCAGTGCGGCGGGTAACGCCGGCAACGCCGGTAACGCCGGTAACGCAGGCAAGGCGGGCAAGGCGGCCAACGCCGACCGTGATGGCCTGGCGGCGCTGTGGGCCTTGCGGGTCGCCCAACCACAGGGCGGTGACCTTGACGTGGCCAGCTTGCGCGGCAAGCCGTTGCTGATCAACTTTTGGGCCACCTGGTGCGCGCCCTGCCTGCGCGAAATGCCCGAGCTTGACCGGTTTCACCGTGAGTTTTCGCCGCGTGGCTGGCAGGTGTTGGGCCTGGCCATCGACGGGCCCACGCCCGTGCGCGAGTTTCTGGCGCGGGTCAAGATCGGGTTCCCGATCGGCCTGGCCGGGCTGGACGGCACCGACCTGGTCCACAGCCTCGGCAATCCGCAGGGCGGCTTGCCGTTTTCGGTGATGATCAGCGCCAGTGGACAGGTGTTGCACCGCAAAATGGGTGCCACCTCGTTCGAGGAATTGGCCGGCTGGGCAGCCAAGGCCTGACAGCGAATCGCCGGCCCACCAGCGCTCAGCACCGCCGCAGGCAGCGCGGGCCGGCAAGATTTACGAGGTCAGCGCCAAGTTCGGCGAAAATGTTGGCAATTGATTGGGATCGTCCCCGATCGGGCGTAGAACCGGGCCGTCTGCAGAATTTTCACGGGCTGATTCACAGCGCAATGTCTGTGACACAATTCACGCAGTTTGCCGGCTGAAGCCCGCTATTTAATCCAGCCGGGCAGCGGGATACCAACCGATCACCACACCGGCGGCGCGCGGCTCACCACCCGCCTCCACCCGCTGCCCCGACCCCAGGAGTACCCCCCATGGACTTGCGCAAGCTCAAGACACTGATTGACCTGGTGTCCGAATCGAACATCTCCGAACTGGAAATCACCGAAGCCGAAGGCAAGGTGCGCATCGTCAAGGCCAGCGCCGCCGCGGCCCAGGCGCCAATGATGATGATGGCCCCGCCACCTGCCCCGGCAATGGCCGCCAGCCCGCAGGCCGCCGCCGCGCCGGCGCCCGCCCCCGAGCCCGAAGAAACCGGCCACGTGGTCAAGTCGCCGATGGTCGGCACGTTCTACCGCGCCAGCAGCCCGGGCGCCAAGTCGTTGGCCGATGTCGGCCAGCCGATCAAGGAGGGCGAATCGATCTGCATCATCGAGGCGATGAAGATCATGAACGAGATCGAGTCCGACAAGAGCGGCACCGTCGTCAAGGTACTGGTCCAGAACGGTCAGGCGGTCGAGTTCGGCCAGCCACTGTTCATCGTCGAATGACGCCGGTTGTCGGAAGCAAGATGTTCAAGAAAATCCTGATCGCCAACCGGGGGGAGATCGCGCTGCGCATCCAGCGCGCCTGCCGCGAAATGGGCATCAAGTCGGTGGTGGTGTATTCCGAGGCCGACCGCGAAGCCAAATACGTCAAGCTCGCCGACGAGGCGGTGTGCATCGGCCCGGCGCCGTCGTCGCAGAGCTACCTCAACATGCCGGCGATCATCGCCACCGCCGAAGTCACCGATGCCGAGGCGATCCACCCCGGCTACGGCTTCCTGGCCGAGAACGCCGACTTTGCCGAACGGGTGGCAAAAAGCGGGTTCACCTTCATCGGGCCCACCTCAGAGTCGATCCGGCTGATGGGCGACAAGGTGTCGGCCAAGCAGGCCATGATCCGCTCGGGCGTGCCCTGCGTGCCGGGGTCGGAGGGCGCACTCAACGACGACCCCAAGGCCACCGTGCAGGCGGCGCGTGCCATCGGCTATCCGGTGATCATCAAGGCCTCGGGCGGCGGCGGCGGGCGGGGCATGCGGGTGGTGCACACCGAGGCTGCGCTGCTCAATGCGGTGGCGACCACCCGGGCCGAGGCGGGCGCTGCCTTTGGCAATCCGGCGGTCTACATGGAGAAGTTTCTCCAGAACCCGCGCCACATCGAGATCCAGATCCTGGCCGACGAGCACCGCAACGCCGTCTGGCTGGGCGAGCGCGATTGCTCGATGCAACGCCGACACCAGAAAATCATCGAAGAAGCGCCAGCGCCCGGCATTCCGCGCCGCGCCATCGAGCGCATCGGCGACCGCTGCGCTGCGGCGTGCAAGAAGATCAGCTACCGCGGTGCTGGCACCTTCGAGTTTCTGTTTGAGAACGGTGAGTTCTATTTCATCGAGATGAACACCCGCATCCAGGTCGAACATCCGGTGACCGAACTCGTCACCGGCGTGGACATCGTGCAGATGCAGATCCGGGTGGCGGCGGGTGAAAAACTGCCGTTCACCCAACGCCAAATCCAGATGCGCGGCCATGCGCTGGAGTGCCGGATCAACGCCGAAGACCCGTACAAGTTCACGCCGTCACCGGGCCGCATCACGATGTGGCATGCACCGGGTGGTCCGGGCGTGCGGGTCGATTCGCACGTCTACACCAACTACACCGTGCCGCCCAACTACGACTCGATGATCGGCAAGATCATCGTGCACGGCGACACCCGCGAGCAGGCGCTGGCGCGCATGCGCATCGCGCTGTCGGAGACGGTGGTCGAGGGCATCCACACCAACATCCCGCTGCACCGCGAGCTGATGGCCGACGCCAAGTTCATCGAAGGCGGCACCAGCATCCACTACCTCGAAGGCTGGCTAGAGCGCCACAAACGCTGATGGCCTCGATTGCTTTGACCCCGCCCGCCACGATGCATGAACTGGTCATCCGGCTGCCTGAATCGCTGGTCGAGGCGGTCTCGGAGGCACTGGTCGACGAGTTGGACGCGCTCAGCGTGTCGGTGGCCGACGCCGATGCCGGCACCGACGCCGAGCAGGCACTGTTTGGCGAGCCCGGCATGCCAGCGCCCAAGGCGGGCTGGCAGCGGTCGGACATCACCGCGCTGTTTGCCACCGAGGCCGAGGCCACCGCGGCCGCCACGCTGCTGCGTGCGCAGGACTGGGCCAGCGATCTCGCCGTGCTGGCCCTGCGCGCCGTCGAGGACCAGGACTGGGTGCGCCTGACGCAGTCCCAGTTTGCGCCGGTCGAAGTGACACCCAGCTTCTGGATCGTGCCCAGCTGGCACCAGGCGCCCGCCGCTGCCAGCACCGTGATCCGGCTCGACCCGGGCCTGGCCTTTGGCACCGGCACCCACCCCACCACCCGCATGTGCCTGCGCTGGACAGCGCAGCAGGCCCCAGCGCTGTCGGCCAGCTGGACCCGGGTGCTGGACTACGGCTGTGGCTCGGGCATCCTGGCGATCGGCGCGGCGCTGCATGGCGCCAAGGGCATCGACGCCGTCGATATCGACGAGGCCGCCGTGACAGCCACCACCGCCAATGCCCTGGCCAACGGCGTGACACTGAACCCCGGCCTGCCCGAGGCCGCCGCGGGCCGCTACGCCCTGGTGCTGGCCAACATCCTGGCCACACCGCTCAAGCTGCTGGCGCCGCTGCTGGCCGGCCATGTGGCGCCGGGCGGCCACCTGGTGCTGGCCGGCATCCTGGCGCGCCAGGCTGACGAGCTCACGGCCGCCTACGCGCCTTGGCTGGCGCTGCAGGTCAGCGACAGCGAGGACGGCTGGATCCTGATGACAGCGCAGCGGCCGGTCTGAACCCCGTGCAACCGGCATGAACCTGGCCACGCGCTGCCCGTCCTGCGGCACCGTCTTTCGGGTTGTCCAAGACCAGTTGCGGGTGTCCGAAGGCTGGGTGCGCTGCGGCCGCTGCAACAGCGTGTTCAACGCGGCCGAGGTGCTGTTCGACGTCGATGACGGCGCGCAGGTGCAAATCGAACTGGACGCCGGGCCGTCGCCGCAGGACGCTGCCGACACCGGATCCGAGCCGACCGTCACCGACTGGACCGCGCCACCGGCAGCGCCAGCAGCCACCGACCCCCCGGACACTGCAGCACCGCCCGCGGCCGGCGCCGCAGGGCGCCATGAGCCGGGTTTCAGCGCGGTTCCGGTCCGGTCGGCCTCGGCGTCTGCCCGGCCGATGTCGCGCCAGCCTGGAGCACCCTGGCCCGGTGGCCGCCCCAGCGGCGCCGGTCAGCGCATGGAACCGCTGCTGCGAACCCCGTCCTTGCCGTCCACTGCACAAGGTCCGGGCCTCGATTTCACCGCCCTGCCGTCTCAGGCGGCTGCTGCGCCGCCATCGCCCCGGTCAGCCGCGCCATGGGCGTCGGCGAGCCGCCCGGCCGATCTCTCGGACGTCCGGCTCACGCAACCCCTGCCATCGTTCCTGCGGGCCGCGGACCCTGCCGCCCTGTGGCGGCGTCCGGCGGTGCGCGCTGCGCTGGGTGTGGCCGTGCTGCTGTTGCCCGTTTGCCTGCTGCTGCAAGCCGCGCTGCTCTGGCGCGATACGCTGGCCGCCCGGCTGCCTGCCAGCGCGCCCGCCTTGCACGCGCTGTGCCGCGTGGCAGGTTGCCAGGTGCAGCCGCTGCGCCGGATCGACGCCCTGGCGGTTGACAGCTCGGCCCTGAACCGGCTGGAGGGCTCCCCGCTTTACCGGCTGCAGCTGGTGCTGCACAACCGTGCCGACACCGCGGTGATGGCACCGTCGCTTGATTTGTCACTCACTGACGCCCAAGGCAAACTGGTGTCCCGGCGCGTGCTGGCGCTGGCCGACCTGGGCCTGCCCCAAACGGTGCTACAGGCGGGCCAGGAATTGCCGATCAAGGTCTTGATGGCCACAGGCGAGCGGCGGGTCGAGGGCTACACCGTCGAACTGTTCTACCCCTGACCGGCATTCCCCCCACGCCCTTCAACTTCGGACCGGCTTGCGTCGGCACCAACACACCATGTCAGTCCTGATCTGCGGCTCGCTCGCTTTCGACACCATCACCAACTTTCCGGGCCGCTTCTCGCAGCAGATCATGCCCGACAAGGTGCATATCCTGAACGTCTCGTTCCTGGTGCCCACGATGCGGCGCGAGTTTGGCGGCTGCGCCGGCAACATCGCCTACACACTGCAATTGCTCGGCGGGCAGCCGCTGGTGATGGCCGCGCTGGGCAACGATGGCGGCGACTACCTCAAGCGCCTGCAAGGCTGGGGGCTGGACACGTCGCAGGTGCTGCAAGCGGGCGACACCTACACCGCCCAATGCATGATCATCACCGACCAGGACAACAACCAGATCACCGCTTTCCACCCCGGCGCGATGCAACTGGCGCACAACACCACGGTGCCCACAACGCGCGGCGACATCACGCTGGGCATCATCGCGCCCGATGGCCGCGACGCGATGATCAGCCATGCGGCGCAGCTGGCGGCGGCCAACATCCCGTTTGTCTTCGACCCGGGTCAAGGCCTGCCGATGTTTGACGGCGCCGAGTTGCGCGCCTTTGTGGCGCAGGCCACCTGGGTGGCCGTCAACGACTACGAGGCCGCGATGCTGTGCGAGCGCCTGGGCATGACGCTGGACGCGCTTTCACGCGAGCCGAACCTGCAGGGCGTGATCGTCACGCTGGGCGCCCAGGGCTGCGACCTGTGGCGGGCTGGCGAGTGCACCCACGTGCCGGGTGTGGCCGCCACCGAAGTGCTGGACCCGACGGGCTGCGGTGACGCCTTCCGCGGCGCGCTGTTGCACGGCCTGTCGCTGGGCTGGACACTGGACCGTTGCGTGGCGCTGGGCAACCAGGTGGGCGCACTCAAGATTGCCCAGCGGGGTGGGCAGAACCACACGATCCCGATCGACCTGATTTCAGCCGAGTAAATCACCTGGCGCGCATGACGCGACGGAGCGCGTCATACGCTTCACACCATCAACATGCCACCGTCCAGCGGCAGGGTCTGGCCGGTCATACAGTCGGATCCGGCTGCTCCCAAATGAACCGCCAGGTGGGCGATCTCCTCGGACTGCAAGAAACACCGCAACGGCACGCGCGAAACGCCGGCGGCCATCGGCAGCTACCGGCTCTTTGCTGTCTTTCGCCTGGTGTGGATGCGGTCGTTCGACGTCCTGCGTTCGCCGTTCGACGTTCGACGTCCTGCGTGCGGCGTGCGGCGCCAAGGCAGCCAAGGCCGTCGGGCAACCGGCTCCCTCCATGTC
>JBKJKU010000400.1:0-7454 GCA_046597355.1 Aquabacterium sp. | reverse complement strand
GATTGCCCGGCTGAATCTGAAACACCGCCAACTGATCCTGACCTGCATCGTCGCGTCCAGCATGTTCCCGCTGGTCACGCTGCTGGTGCCGATCTTCGAGACCATGCGCACGCTGGGCCTGCTCAACACCTACACCGCGCTGGTGCTGCCCTACATCGTGCTCAATCTGCCGGTCTGCACCTTGGTGCTGGTGAGCTTTTTCCAGGCCATCCCGAAGGACCTGGAAAACGCCGCGATGATCGACGGCTGCACCCGGCTGGGCGCGCTGTGGCGGGTGGTCGTGCCGCTGGCCGCACCCGGCGTGTTCACGGCCGGCATCCTGGCCTTTGTCAACGCCTGGGATGAATTCCTGCTGGCGCTGAGCCTGAACGCCAGTGCCAGCATGCGCACCCTGCCGGTGGGCATCACGCTCTACCAGGGCGAGTTCTCGTTCCCGTGGCCGATCATCTCGGCAGCGCTGATCGTGGCCATCGTGCCGATCGCGGTGCTGATTGCGATCTTCCAGGAGCGGGTGGTCGGCGGCCTCACCCAGGGCGGCTTGAAGGGTTGAAAGCAAAGCAACGATGAACAACAAGATCCGCTATGGCCTGATCGGCTGCGGCAGCATGGGCCGCGAGCACCTGCTCAACCTGCATGCGATGGGCGGCGCCGAGGTCACGGCCATCGCCGATCCCCACGCGCCCAGCCGGGCTGCGGCGGCTGCATTGGTCGATGGTTGGCAGCCGCGCCTGTTTGAGCACCACACCGACCTGCTGCACAGCGGTCTGTGCGACGCGCTGGTGATCGCCAGCCCCAACCACACCCATGCGGCCGTGCTGCGCGATGCGCTGGCCACCGACCTGCCGATCCTGGTCGAAAAACCGCTGGTGACCAACATGGCCGACGGCCTGGACCTGCTGGCCCGCGCCCAAGGCCGCCGCGCCATCACCTGGGTGGCGCAGGAATACCGCTACATGCCGCCGGTGGCCGAGATGATCCGCCTGGCCCATGCCGGCGAGGTGGGCCGCTTGCACCAGGTTGGCATCCGCGAGCACCGCGAACCGTTCTATCCCAAGGTGGGCGACTGGAACCGCTTCTCGGCCAACACCGGCGGTACGCTGGTCGAAAAATGCTGCCACTACTTCAACCTGATGGAGCTGATCCTGGGTGAGCGGGCGCTGCGGGTGTTTGCCTCGGGCGGTCAGCGCGTCAACCACCTGGATGAGCGCTATGGCGGCCGCACGCCCGACATCCTGGACTCGGCCTACGTGGTGGTCGAGTACCCCAGCGGCGCCCGCGCGATGCTGGATTTGTGCATGTTTGCCGAGAACACCGTGGACAACGAGCAGATCACCGTGGTGGGTGACGAGGGCAAGCTCGAATCGCTGCTGCCGTCCTTGACGCTGCGGGTCGGCAAGCGCGGCGACTGGGGCCGGCGCGAGGTCTGGGGCCAGGCCTCGGGCACCGGTCGCGGGGTGTCGGTGCGGCGGGTCTGGGACACCAACATCCGCTATGCGGGCCAGCACTTTGGCGCGTCCTACATCGAGCACCAAAAATTCGCCCAGGCGCTGCGCGACGGCGCGCCGGCCGAGATTCCGCTGGACGAGGGCCTGCGCGCCGTGGCGGTGGGCTTGGCCGCGCACCGCAGCCTGGACACCGGCTTGCCGGTGCTGCTGGCCGATCTGCTGCCCGAGGGGCTGCGCTGATGGCTGATGTGATGACCGACCGCCCCTACACCCGCTATGCCTCGCTGGCCGGCCGGCTGGTGTTTGTCTCCGGCGGCAGCTCCGGTATCGGCGCCGAACTGGTGCGGGCCTTTGCCGGGCAGGGCGCCCGCGTCGCCTTTTGCGGCACCCGGGAGGGTGGCGGCCAGGCGCTGATCGACGAGGTGGTGGCGGCCGGCCACACCGCGCCTTGGTATGCCGCCTGCGACGTGCGCGACATCCCCGCCTACCAGGCCTTGCTGGCCCGGCTGATCGCCGACCAGGGCCCTGTGCAAGTGTTGATCAACAACGCCGGCCGCGACGACCGCCACCGCATGGAGGACGTCACGCCCGAGTTCTGGGACGACCGGCTGGCGCTCAACCTGAAGCACTACTTTTTTGCGATCCAGGCGGTGGCGCCCGGCATGGCCCAGGCAGGCGGTGGCGCGGTCATCAACATGGGCTCGGTCAGCTGGATGCGCGGCAGGCCCAACCTGGTGGGCTACACCACGGCCAAGGCCGGCATCCTGGGCCTGACCCGCACGCTGGCGCGGGAGCTGGGCGGGCGCGGCATCCGCGTCAACGCCCTGGTGCCCGGCGCCATCGTCACCGAGCGGCAAAGCGCGCTGCACCGCGACGCCGCCGCCGACCAGGCCTTTCTGGATGCGCAATGCCTGAAAGTGCGGCTGGACAGCCGGCATGTGGCCCGGGCCACGTTGTTCTTGGCCAGTGACGATGCCGACGGCATGACCGGCCAGCATGTGCTGGTGGATGCGGGCATCGCCCAGCAATCAGTGGTGACCTGAGCGGCGCTGGCACGAGCGCGCTTACAAAGGGCCACGTCGACCGGTTGCCAACGCGACCCCACTGACGCTGACGCGGGGGTCCATGGCGCGCTGCCCTCAAGCTGGCACGCCAGTGGCCGATACCGACGGGGTACAGGCCCGCATTTGCGGCGGGCCTCGGACCTCAGCCGCGAGCCCTTTGCCATGCCCAACACCGCCTGTCGAACCCTTCACCGCACCCCGGACCGCACCCTGGACCGCGCCGGTGCCAGCCGCCGCGGCGCCCGCCTCACACGCCTGGTGGCGCTGGCCGCCACGTTGTGCGCCGCAGCCCCGGCCTGGGCTGCCGACGGCCATGCTGCGCCGACGGCGCCAGCTGCGGCGGCCAAGCCCACAGCCAAAGCGCCGGTGGCTGCCGCTGCTGCCACGCCTGCGGCGGCCACTGACCCGATGGACACGCTGCGAGAAAAGCTGGCGGCCAAACTCGGCGCCGCCAAGGCGCCCGAGTCGGCCTCGCCCTACGTGGTGCGGGTGGTGTCCAAACCGGCGGACGCCGCACACGGTGCCGCAGCAGCCGAGCCCAAGGCCGGCGGCCAAAGCGCCGCCGCCAGGGCCGCCAAATTGCGCGCAGCCGCGGCGGCCATGCCCGATGGCCATGCCGCGCACTGGGCCTACGGCGGCGCCGGCGGCCCCGAACAGTGGGGCGGCTTGAAGGCCGAGTTCTCCACCTGCAGCACTGGCTCGCGGCAAAGTCCGATCGATATCCGCAGCGGCGTGCGGGTCGATCTGGAGCCGATCCAGTTCGACTACCGGCCGTCGGGTTTCCGGGTCATCGACAACGGCCACACCATCCAGGTCAATGTGGGTGGCGGCAACTCGATCGAGGTGCAGGGTCGGCGCTACGACCTGGTGCAGTTCCACTTTCACCGGCCGTCCGAAGAGCGTATCGACGGCCGCCAGTTTGACATGGTGGCGCACCTGGTGCACAAGGACCCCGAGGGCCGACTCGCCGTGGTCGCCGTGCTGCTGGACCGCGGCAGCGTGCATCCGCTGGTGCAGACCATCTGGAACAACCTGCCGCTGGAAAAAGGCGAAGAGGTGGCGGCCAAGGCCGCACTCGATATGAACCACCTGCTGCCGGCCGACCGCCGCTACTTCACCTACATGGGCTCGCTGACCACACCGCCGTGCAGCGAGGGCGTGTTGTGGATGGTGATGCAGCAGCCGGTGCCCGTCGCCACCGACCAGATCAATGTCTTCTCGCGGCTTTACCCAATGAACGCCAGGCCGATCCAGTCGGCGGCCGGCCGGCTGATCAAGCAGTCAAACTGAGGGCTGGCCGCCGAGGGTGCGCGCGGCCGCTCTTTCAGGGTGCTGATCCTTTCTGGGGCGGGCACGGCGCAGGCGCCGTGCCCGCCCCTTTGCGTTGGCACGCAGGCGCCGTGACGGCGAGGTGCGGCGGTGCGCGGCGGTGCCCATGCAGTCTTCAAGGCGGGCTGTCTGCCACCGCCCGGCCGCTGGCGCCGCCACGGGTAGCATGTTGCGGTGACAGGCGCCAAGCCACCCTCGCGAACTGTCCCCACCGCGGCACTTCTCAGGCTTTGCTTTCACAAGCCATCGCAAGTCCCTATTTTTAAACTACTTTCGTAATTTCAACGCTTGAAGGAAGCCCACTAAGTAGTTGATTTGATTGATTTTTTCTAGCGTTTGCTGCGCCCGCCCCCTGATTTCTGCGCTAAAGTGGAGTTCGGTGGGATTCGGTGGGGCAAAGTGGCTGATTTGATCTTTCAAGGCACGTCGGCGTTGACGTTGGATGGCAAGGGGCGGATGACCGTCCCGGCCCGCCATCGTGATGCCCTGGCTGCCTTGTCGGGTCAGCAGCTGACCTTGACGCAGCATCCGGTGGGCTGCCTGCTGGTGTTTCCGCGCCCGGCTTGGGAGAACTTCCGCACTCAATTGCTCGGCCTGCCGATGGAAGCCGATGGCTGGCGCCGATTCTTTGTTGGCAGCGCGGCCGATGTCGAGATCGATTCCGCCGCCCGCGTGCTGGTGCCGCCCGAGTTGCGCGCCGCCGCCGGCCTGGACAAGGATGTGTTGCTGCTGGGCATGGGCCACCGCCTGGAGTTGTGGGACGCGGCCAAGTACGCCGCCCACCAGGCGCAGGTGATGGCCGGGCCGATGCCCGACGCGATCAAGGGCTTTGTCTTCTGATGGCCGCCGCGCCCGAGCTGCAACACACCACCGTCCTGCTGGACGAGGCGGTCACTGCCGTCGCCCACAAGCCGGACGGTGTCTTCGTCGACGGCACCTTCGGCCGCGGCGGCCACAGCCAAGCGCTGCTGGCCCGTTTGTCGCCGGCAGGTCGCCTGATCGGCTTCGACAAAGACCCAGAGGCCGTGACCGCCGGTGAGCGCCTGGCGGCTGTCGATCCGCGTTTTGCCATCGTGCACGAGAGCTTTGCCGACATGGCCGACGCGCTGGCCGGGCGCGGCATCGCTGAGGTGGACGGCGTGCTGCTCGACCTGGGGGTCAGCTCACCGCAGATCGACACGCCCGAGCGCGGTTTCAGTTTCCGGTTCGATGCGCCGTTGGACATGCGCATGGACACCACCCGCGGCCAGACGGCGGCGGATTTTTTGGCCAGCGCGTCTGAAAAGCGCATTGCGGAGGTGATACGTGACTACGGCGAAGAACGGTTTGCTGTACCGATTGCAAAGGCGCTTGTTGCTTGCCGGGAGGGCGGCGGCGCCGTCCGCAGCACCTTCGAGCTGTCCCAAATCGTGGCTCGTGCGGTCAAGACCCGTGAGCCGGGCCAGAACCCTGCCACGCGCACCTTTCAGGCTCTTCGGATTTTCGTCAACGCTGAGCTTGAAGAGCTCGAGCAAGGCCTGAATGCCGCCTTGGGCCTGCTGGCGCCGGGCGGCCGGCTGGCGGTGATCAGCTTTCATTCGCTCGAAGACCGTATCGTCAAGACCTTCATCGCCCGCGAGAGCCGCGAGATCGTTGACCCCCGCGCGCCCAGCCTGTATGCCGCGCCCAAGGCAATGCGGCTGATCGCGCTGGGCCGGTACAAGCCGTCCGACGCCGAGGTGCGGGCCAATGCACGTTCGCGCTCGGCGACGCTGCGGGTGGCCAAACGCGCCGGGGCGACGCTGGCGGCTGCCGGGTCGGCGCCATGACAAAGTTCAATGTCGTGCTGCTGGTGGCGGTGATCGTCAGCGCGCTGGTGCTGGTCAAGACCGCCTACGACGCCCGCCGGCTGTTCACCGACATCCACCGCGCCGAGACCGAGTCCCTGCGCCTGGCGGGCGACCACAAGCGGCTGGAGGCCGACCGCCAGCTGCAGGCCACCAACCTGCGGGTCGAGCGCACCGCCCGCGAGCGGCTCAAGATGCTGCCGGCAACGCCTGCCGTCACGATGTACGAAGGCCATGTGGCGGCGGTGCTGAGCGCAGCATCGGCGCCCGCCGCTGGCCGCAGCCTGGCCGGAGCACGTCCATGAAAAAGCTGCTCAACCCGACCTCGGTGCGCGGTGTCAACTACGCCACCAGCCCGTTGCTGGCCAGCAAGACCCCCAAATGGCGCAGCCGGTTTTTGCTGGCGGCCGTCGGCCTGGGCTTCATCGGCCTGCTGGGGCGGGCCGCTTTCATCCAGATCATCGGGCCGGAGTTTTTCCAGCGCGAGGGTGAAAAACGTTACGCCCACACGCTGGAGGTGCCCGCCACCCGGGGCCGCATCGTCGACCGCGGCGGCCAGTTGTTGGCCACCAGCGTGCCGGTGCCCAGTGTCTGGGCCATCCCCAAGGATTTCCAGGCCACGCCCGTCCAGCGGTCCCAGCTCGGCACACTGCTGGGCATGACGCCGGCCGAGCTCGACGCCCGGCTGGGCAGCGGCAGCGCCAGTTTTGCCTGGCTGCGCCGCCAGGTCGAGACCGACACCTGGACCCAGATCCAGGCGCTGGGCATCAAAGGCATCTACCAGAGCCGTGAATACCGCCGCCGCTACCCCGAGGGCGAGTCGGCCGCGCACGTGGTCGGATTCACCAACCTCGAAGACCAGGGCCAAGAGGGCATCGAGCTGGCCTTCCAGAAGCAACTGAAAGGCCACAACGGCGCGCGTGGTGTGGTCAAGGACCGGCTCGGCCGGGTGATCGAGGACATCGGCACCCATATCGACCCGGCGGACGGGAGCGACATCGCCTTGTCGGTCGACGCCAAAGTGCAGTTTTTTGCCTACCAGCAGATCCGCGACGCGGTGGCCCAGCACAAGGCCAAGGCCGGCAGCGTGGTGGTGCTGGACGTGCAGACCGGCGAGGTGCTGGCGCTGGCCAACTTTCCGAGTTACGACCCCGGCGAGCGCGGCCGGCGTGGCGGCGAGCAACTGCGCAACCGTGCGCTGACCGACATCTTCGAGCCGGGCTCGACGATGAAGCCGCTGGTGATGGCGCTGGCGCTGGAGACCGGCCGGGTCAAGCCCGAGACGGTGCTGACCACCGCTCCCGGCAGCGTGGTCGTCAGCGGCATCCCGATCAAGGACGCGCATCCGCACGGATCGCTGTCGGCGCGCGAGGTGATCCAGAAAAGCAGCAACATCGGTATCGTCCGGGTGGCGATGATGATGCAGCCGCACGAGCTGTGGGACCTGTACTCGGCGGTGGGCTATGGCCAGAAGCCGCAGATCAGCTTCCCCGGTGCGGTGACCGGCCGGCTGCGGCCGTTCAAGACCTGGCGGCCGATCGAGCAGGCGACGATGGCCTACGGCTACGGCCTGTCGGCCTCGCTGCTGCAGATCGCCCGCGCCTACACGGTGTTTGCACGTGACGGCGAGGTGATCCCGATCAGCCTGCTGAAGCAGGACCACCGCGCCGCCGGTATTCGCGTCTTCTCGTCCGAGACTGCGCGCGAGATGCGCCGCATGCTGCAGCTGGCCGCCGGCCCGGGGGGCACGGCGCAACTGGCACAGACCATCGGCTACTCGGTGGGCGGCA
>JBKJKU010000281.1:0-5256 GCA_046597355.1 Aquabacterium sp. | reverse complement strand
GGTCGCCCAGCACTTGCCCGCCGGACACGCCTCCGGGCACGCACAGGATGCCGACATTGACTGGCTGATCCCGCACCAGGCCAACATCCGCATCATGCAAAGCACCGCGCGCCGGCTGAAGATGTCCATGGACAAAGTGGTCGTCACCGTAGACGAACATGGCAACACCTCGGCCGCGTCGATCCCGCTGGCGCTGGACGTGGCGGTGCGCGCTGGCCGCATCCAGCGCGGCGACACCCTGATGCTCGAAGGCGTGGGCGGCGGGTTCACCTGGGGCGCGGTGCTGCTCGATTTCTGACCGGCTGTGCCGGTCTGCCCCGCTCCGCCACCCGCCCGACCCCGCCTTGAACCCTTCACCCTGACTGCAGCGGCACGCCGATGACTTCATTTGCCTTCGTTTTTCCGGGCCAGGGCTCCCAAGCCGTGGGCATGCTCGATGCCTGGGGCGATCATCCGGCGGTGCGCAGCACGCTCGATGAGGCGTCGGCTGCGCTGGGCGAGGACATCGCCGCACTGATTGCGGCCGGCCCCAAAGACCAGCTCGACCTCACCACCAACACCCAGCCCGTGATGCTGACCGCAGCGATTGCCTGCTGGCGCGCCTGGCGGGCCGAGGGCGGCGCCTTGCCGGCGGCCGTGGCCGGCCACTCGCTGGGCGAGTACAGCGCGCTGGTGGCTGCCGGCGTGCTGACGCTGGCCGACGCGCTGCCGCTGGTGCGCCTGCGCGCCCAGGCGATGCAGCAAGCCGTGCCGGTGGGTGCGGGCGCGATGGCGGCGATCCTCGGTCTGGACGCCGACAAGGTGCTGGCGGGCTGTGCCGAGGCCGCCGCTGCAACTGGCGAGGTGGTGTCCGCCGCCAACTTCAACGACCCCAAGCAGACCGTGATCTCCGGCAGCAAGGCCGGCGTCGACAAGGCCTGCGAGCTGCTCAAGGCGATGGGCGCCAAGCGCGCCTTGCTGCTGGCGGTCTCGGCCCCGTTCCACTGCGCGCTGATGCAACCGGCAGCCGAGGCGCTGCGCGAGCGCCTGGTGTCGGTCAAACTGGCTGCGCCCACGATCCCTGTGGTCAACAACATCGATGTGGCCTCGCCCGTGGACGCTGACGCGATCCGGGATGCGCTGTACCGCCAGGCCTTTGGCCCGGTGCGCTGGGTCGAGGTGGTGCTGGCCTTGCGCGCCCGCGGCGTCAGCCACATTGTTGAATGTGGGCCGGGCAAGGTGCTGGCTGGCATGGTCAAGCGCATCGATGCCGAGGCCGTCAGCGGCGCGGTGTTCGACCCGGCTTCGCTGCAGGACACGCTGGGGTTGCTGGCATGAGCGAAAAACGCCCCGCAGCGCTCGTCACCGGGGCCAGCCGCGGCATCGGCCGTGCGATTGCGATCGCGCTGGCCCAGCAAGGCTTTACCGTCATCGGCACCGCCACCACCGAAGCCGGTGCTGCGGCCATCAGCGCCGCCCTGGCGCCCCTCGGCGGCCGTGGCCTGTGCCTGAACGTCAACGACGCTGCGGGTGTCGACGCTGCGGTCGAGGCCATCGTCAAGACCGATGGCGGTCTGCAGGTGCTGGTCAACAACGCCGGCATCACCCGCGACACGCTGGCCATGCGCATGAAGGACGACGACTGGGACGCGGTGCTGGACACCAACCTCAAGGCCGTATTCCGCTGCAGCCGCGCGGTGATGCGCACGATGATGAAGCAGCGCTATGGCCGCATCATCAGCATCACCTCGGTGGTGGGCGCGGCGGGCAATGCCGGCCAGGCCAATTACGCGGCGGCCAAGGCCGGCGTGGCCGGCATGACACGGTCGCTGGCGCGTGAGCTGGGCAGCCGCAACATCACCGTCAACTGCATCGCGCCGGGCTTCATCGCCACCGACATGACAGCCGAGCTGCCCGAGGCCCAGCGCGCCGCACTGCTCGGCCAGATCCCGCTGGGCCGGCTCGGCACCCCAGACGAGATTGCGCATGCAGTGGCCTTTCTCGCCTCGCCGCTGGCGGGCTACATCACAGGCACCGAGTTGCATGTCAACGGCGGTATGTTCATGAATTGAAAGCTGGCAGGTTGCCGGGCCGCAAGGCCGGGCAACCTGCTCCCATCCGCCGGTCACTGGCCCCGACCGGCGCGGCGGCAGCGCAAATTGGATGCGCGCTGCACCGCCGGTAGAATCCCGGGCTGTTTGAACATTTTTTACTCCTGGAGGAGTCATGAGCGATATCGAAGCACGCGTCAAGAAAATCATTGCCGAGCAACTTGGCGTGCCGGAGGCCGACGTCACCAACGAGAAGGCCTTCGTGGCCGACCTGGGTGCCGACTCACTCGACACGGTGGAACTGGTGATGGCACTCGAAGACGAGTTCGGCATCGAGATCCCCGATGAAGAGGCCGAAAAGATCACCACCGTTCAGTTGGCGATCACCTACGCCCAAGACCACCAAAAGGCCTGAGCTGCGCCAGACATGAGTCGTCGTCGCGTTGTCATCACCGGCCTCGGGCTGATCTGCCCGGTGGGCAATTCCGTGGCCGAGGGTTGGGCCAACCTGCTGGCGGGCCGCTCCGGCATTGCCAACGTCACCCGCTTCGATGCGTCGGGCTTGTCGTGCCGGTTTGCTGGCGAGGTCAAGGGCTTCAACATCGAGGATTACATCCCCGGTAAAGAAGCCCGCCATATGGATACTTTCATCCATTACGGTTTGGCGGCGGCGATGCAGGCGGTGCGTGATTCGGGTCTGCCGACCGGCGACGCCTTGAGCGAAGAACAGGCCGAGCGGATCGGCTGTCTGGTGGGTTCGGGCATCGGCGGCCTGCCGCTGATCGAAGAAACCCAGATCGAGTACGCCGCCCGCGGCGCCCGCCGGATTTCGCCATTCTTTGTGCCGGCCTCGATCATCAACATGATCTCGGGCCACCTGTCGATCAAGTACGGGTTCACCGGCCCCAACCTGGCGATCGTCACGGCCTGCACCACCGGCCTGCACGCGATTGGCCAAGCCGGCCGGATGATCGAGTACGGCGATGCCGACGTGATGGTGGCGGGCGGTGCCGAAAGCACGGTCTCGCCGCTGGGCATCGGCGGTTTTGCCGCGGCGCGGGCGTTGTCCACCCGCAACGACGACCCCACCACCGCCTCGCGGCCCTGGGACCGGGACCGCGACGGTTTTGTGCTGGGCGAGGGCGCTGGCGTGCTGGTGCTCGAAGAGTATGAACACGCCAAAAAGCGCGGCGCCAAGATTTACGCCGAACTGGCCGGTTTTGGCATGGGTGCTGATGCGTTCCACATGACTGCGCCCAACGTCGACGGCCCCAAGCGGGCCATGAAGGCGGCCCTGCGCAACGCTGGCATCAATGCCGACGAGGTGCAGTACCTCAACGCCCACGGCACGTCCACGCCGCTGGGCGACCTGAACGAGACCAACGCCATCAAGCTGGCGTTTGGTGACCATGCCAAGAAATTGGTGGTCAACTCGACCAAGTCGATGACCGGCCACCTGCTGGGTGGCGCAGGGGGCATCGAGTCGGTGTTCACCACGCTGGCGCTGCACCACCAGGTCTCGCCGCCGACCATCAACATCTTCAATCCCGATCCGGCCTGTGACCTGGACTATTGCGCCAACACGGCGCGGGACATGAAGATCGATCTGGCCGTCAAGAACAACTTTGGCTTCGGCGGCACCAACGGCACGCTGGTTCTGCGCCGGGTGTGACCGCAGCTGCCTGCGGCGATGCACACCGCGCCGGCTGTGGTTGCAGCGCTGGACGCTCAAAGGCTTGAGCGCGTGGTGACTTCATGCGTTCATGCGCTCGCCGCCGTGGTTGTGTTGGTCTGGGCGGGCGTCCATGCGGGCCTGGGCGGATCCGTCCCGGCCGGGATGGCTGGCCTGGCTTTCACTGCAGCGGCTGCTGCATTCGGCGCAGGGCAGGCGCGCCGGGCTTTGCCAGCCGATGGCAAAAGCCTGATCTGGGACGGCGCGAGCTGGGCCTTGACGACGCGCGCAAGCCCTGGCGGTGCGCTGTCCGGCGTCACCGGCGCAGGGATTCGGGTGCCGATCGTGCAGGTCGGAATCGCCTTGGATCTCGGTGCATGGCTGCTGCTGCGTTTGCAAGCCGACACCGGCGGAACCCGCTGGCAGGTGGTCCGTGCCGCTAGTGTCGGGCCCGCCTGGCATGGGTTGCGGCTGGCATTGCTGACGCAGGCCGGCCCGGCTGCGCCGCCGCCCGCCGAAGCCTCCCCGAACCGGCGGAACCCGTGAGCGCGGCGCCATGAGCACCGAAGACAGCGACGTTGACCTGGTGGCGCGCGCCCAGCGCGGCGACCAGCGCGCTTTCGAGATGCTGGTGATCAAGTACCAGCGTCGGATCGAGCGCCTGATCGCACGCATGGTCCGCGATGTCGACCTGGTCCAGGACATCGCCCAGGAAACCTTCATCCGCGCCTACCGCGCGCTGCCGCAATTTCGCGGCGATGCGGCGTTCTACACCTGGCTCTACCGCATCGCTGTCAACACCGCCAAGAAGGCCCTGGTTGGCCTCAAACGGGATCCGCTGGTGTCCGAATCCAGCCTGAGTGGATCAAATGATGATGACGATGAAACTTCCCGCGTGGAGCGCGAACTAACTGACGGCTCGACGCCTGAATCGCTGCTGGCCACCAAGGAGATCGCCCAAACCGTGAATGCGGCGATCGACGCGCTGTCGCCGGATTTACGTCAGGCCATCACCTTGCGCGAGATCGAGGGTTTGAGTTACGAGGAGATCGCCGACATGATGAACTGCCCGATCGGCACGGTGCGCTCCCGCATCTTCCGCGCCCGCGAGGCGATTGCCTTGCGTTTGCGACCGCTGCTCGACACCCGCGTGGGTGAGCGGTGGTAGTCGCCTTGGTGGCGCGCGGGCCGGCTGTGGCAGACCCGGTCGGGCACCGGGATGCGTTGTGGAGTGGGTCGCCGGGTGAATCGGGTCACGGGCGAAGGGTTTCACGGGCAAATGCGATGCTGTGGTCGGGTCAGGCTGGCCGGTCGGATGGAGTCTTATGAGCGATAGGTTGAACGGAACGGACACCTCGGCGGCCTTGCGGCGCAGTTTGTCGGTGCTGATGGATGGCGAATCCGCAGGTGATCCCGCAGTGGGCAACATCGAGCAGGTCTGCGCCCAGTGGGGCCAAGATGCCGATGCCCGCGCTGCATGGCATGCCTACCACCTGATCGGCGATGTTCTGCGGTCGGACGAACTGGCGGTGCCAGCGGCGCGGGATGAAGCTT
>JBKJKU010000018.1:0-3743 GCA_046597355.1 Aquabacterium sp. | reverse complement strand
TTGGTCTGGAAGGCGATGCCGTCGATCGTGCCGATGATGTCGGCGATGCGCTTGGACGAGCCGTTGATCTCGTCCATCGTGCTGACCACCTGGGCCACCACGTCGCCCCCGCGCCGGGCCACGGTCGAGGCCGAGGCGGCCAGCTGGTTGGCCTGCGCCGCCGCATCGGCGCTCTGGCGCACATTGCCGGTGAGTTGTTCCAGCGAGCCGGCGGTCTGCTGCAGGTTGCTGGCCGCCTGCTCGGTGCGCGCCGAAAGGTCACTGTTGCCCGAGGCCACCTCGGCGCTGGCCACCTGGATCGACTCGGCCGCCTGGCGCACCTGGCCGACGATGCCACGCAGCGCGTCACGCATGGCGGCCAACGAGTGGTTGACCGCGCCGATCTCGTCGTTGCGCTGCAGATCGATCTCGACATCGAGATCGCCATCGCCGACACGTTTGGCAATGGCCTGCAGGGTGTCCATCGGCCGGCAGACCGAGCGCACCAGCAGCACGGTGCCCAGCGCCAGGCCCAGCACCGAAAGCGTCATCAGTCCGACGACCACCCACACGCTGCGCATGCGTTCCGCGGCGGCCAGGCCGCGCATCGACCGACCCAGGTCCTGCTGCAGCGCCACATAGGCCTGCTGGCTGGCCAGGTAGGTGGCCAGTGCCGGCTGCACAGTCGATGCCAGCTGCGCCTTGGCAGCGTCGGCATCGCCAGCGGCCTTGGCCTTCTTGGCCACCGTCCGCGCGTCGATATAGGTCTTGCGGGCTGCGGCGATGCGTGCCAAGCCGGACTTTTCGTCATCGCTTGCCGCCGCCAGCTCAACCCGCTTGGCAATCTCGTCGATGCGGGCGGTGGTGGCCTCGATCTCGGGCTTGAGCGCAGCCTCCAGCGCCGGGTCGCTGCCGACCAGCAGGGTCATGACCCGGGCGGCGTTGGCATTGGTCAGGCCCTGCCAGCTGGCGGCATCAAAAAGCTTGGACTCCTGGTTGCGTGCAATCTCGTCTGACTGCGCAACCTGGCTGGCGGTGCGCAGCACGGTGGTCGTGCCCAGCGCTGCCACCAGGCAGGCCATGGCGGCGGTGGGGATCCAAAGGCGGGTAGCGATCTTGAGTGTCATGGACTGTTGCTCGGTAGGCGGTGGTGCCGGCCGTTACTGCCCGGTATGACGATAGAAAGGGTGGGGTGCAACGCAACCGCCGCGAGGCGACGGCCCCAGGGGTGGCTCAGCAGTCGGGTTGGTCCATCAGGCCCATGTCGTTGCTGCTCATCAGCCCCTCGATGTCCATCAAGATCAGCATGCGGTCAGCCACGCTGCCGATGCCGGTGATGAAGCCGGTGTCGATGGTCGAGTTCATCGCCGGTGCGGGGCGGATGGTCTCGCCCGCCAACTCCAGCACGTCGGAGACCGAATCCACCACCGCGCCCACCACACGGCCGCGCACGTTGAGCACGATCACCACCGTGAAGTGGTTGTACTCGGCGGTGTCGCAGCCCAGCTTCAGGCGCAGGTCGACGATGGGCACGATCACGCCGCGCAGGTTGACCACACCTTTCAAGAAGGCCGGGGCATTGGCGATGCGGGTGGGCGGCTCGTAGCTGCGGATCTCCTGCACCCGCAGGATGTCGATGCCGTACTCCTCCGCGCCGAGCCTGAAGGTCAGGTACTCGCCGTTGGGGGCCTTGCTGGCCACGGCACGGCTGCCCGCGTGGGCAATGGCGCGGTTGGTCTCGTGTCGTGCCACCTGAGCGGCTTCGGTGATCATGTCCATGGTGGTTCGGGCTCCGGTGGAACGGGTGGGCGGGCGGCATGCTGCCGTCATTGGGTTATCGGCTGCAGCAGCGGCCGGTGTAGGGATGTTCGTGGCGGCAGCGACGGCGCAGGCATCAGGCCGCCGATATGCGGAACCGCGCGACGATGCCGGTCAGCGCCCGGGCCTGGTCGCTCAGTTGCTCGGCTGCAGCCGCGCTTTGCTCCACCAGCGCGGCGTTTTGCTGGGTCATGGTGTCGAGGCTGCCGACGGCGGTGCTCACCTGGCTGATGCCCTGGCTCTGCTCGGTGGCCGCGTGGGTGATGCGGCCGATGATGTCGGTGACACGCTGCACGCTGCTGACGATCTCGGTCATGGTGGCGCCGGCGTTGGCCACCTGGCGCGCGCCGGCATCCACCCGCTCGACACTGCTGCCGATCAAGCTCTTGATCTCGCGGGCGGCAGCCGCCGAGCGCTGGGCCAGGCTGCGCACCTCGCTGGCGACCACGGCAAAACCGCGGCCCTGTTCGCCGGCTCGGGCGGCCTCGACTGCCGCGTTCAGCGCCAGGATGTTGGTCTGGAAGGCAATGCCGTCGATCGTGCCGACGATGTCGGCGATGCGCTTGGACGCCTGGTTGATCTCGTCCATCGTGTTCACCACCTGGCCGACGGCAGTGCCACCCTGGTGCGCCACGTCGGCGGCCGACTGCGCCAGCTGGCTGGCCTGGGCTGCGGCGTCGGCGCTTTGGCGCACGGCAAAGGTCAGCTGCTCCAGCGACGCCGCGGCCTGTTGCAGGTTGCTGGCGGTCTGCTCGGTGCGCTGTGACAGGTCTTGGTTGCCGGTGGCAATCTCGGCGCCGGCGCTGGCGATGTGTTGGGCGGTGCCCTGCACGGTCTGCATCGACTCGCGCAACTGCGCCACCATCCGGCCCAGCGCGCGTTGCAGGTCGCCGATCTCATCCCGGCGTTGGCTGCCTTCGGGGGTGTCCAGCTCGCCCCGTGCCACGGCCTCGGCCACGGCGGCCGACCGGCCCAGTGCCAGCACCACCCGGCGCAGCATCAACATGCTGACCAGCAAGGTAATGCCTGTGGCCAGCAGGCTGGCCAGGCTGAGCAGCGCGGTGGTGTGGCGGGCGCGCTCGGTCGATGCCTTGCCGGCGGCCGCGGCGGCGGTTTCAATGCCCGAGACGATTTCGGCCATGGCCTGGCTGACCAGCTTGAACGTGGCATCGGCGCTTTGCATGGCCGCCACCCCGGTATTGGGGTCGACCGAGGCCATGTCCACCGCGTTGTCGGCCTGTTTGCCGTATTTGATCAGGTCGGCCTGGATGCGGGCCACCGGGCTGCCAGCGCCTGGGGTGTCGCCCGCCGCACCTGTCACCACCGAGATCACGCGGCCCACCCCCTCGATCTGGTTGCGCAGCGCGCCGCGGTAGGCCTTGACTGCGGGTTCGTCCAGCGAGGCGATCAGCGCCACGGTGCGGTAGGCGCCCGCATGGATGTGGCCGATCTGCTCCTGCACCTGGGTGACGGTGCGCAGCTTGTCCAGGTCAGCGGCAAAGCCTTCGGCATTGACGCTGGCTGAGCGGTCGGCCAGCCAGGCGTTGATTCCACCACCGGCCAGCGCAATCAGGCCGGTCAGCAGCGGCGCGAGCAGCAGTTTGGTGCCGAGTTTCATGGGTGTCTCCCGATGCAGTGCCCGCCGGTAGGCGGGTGGGTGCTTATTTGTAGATGCCGCCGCAGACCACAGCGTCTTCGAGCTTTTCGCAGTACATGCTCTTGGGCTCGATCTTCTTGCTGGTCGGGTTGGTGAACTTGTAGTCTTGCCAGAACGTGCCCTTGGCATGAGCCAGCTCCACGCGCTCCTTGACGAAGGCCTTGCCGTCCACGTCTTTCAGCTCGATCAGGTTCTTGCCGATCATCTTTTCGTTGGCGCCGTGGGCGCGCACCGTGCCGTCCAGGCCATAGACCACGAGGTAGAGGTCGCGGTCGTTGAACTGGCCGGC
>JBKJKU010000409.1:0-7877 GCA_046597355.1 Aquabacterium sp. | reverse complement strand
GGCTTGCGCCCATTGTCCAAAATTCCCCACTGCTGCCTCCCGTAGGAGTCTGGGCCGTGTCTCAGTCCCAGTGTGGCTGGTCGTCCTCTCAGACCAGCTACAGATCGTCGGCTTGGTAGGCTTTTACCCCACCAACTACCTAATCTGATATCGGCCGCTCCATTAGCGCGAGGTTCTTGCGAATCCCCCGCTTTCACCCTCAGGTCTCATGCGGTATTAATCCGGCTTTCGCCGGGCTATCCCCCACTATTGGGCACGTTCCGATATATTACTCACCCGTTCGCCACTCGTCGCCAGGTTGCCCCGCGTTACCGTTCGACTTGCATGTGTAAGGCATGCCGCCAGCGTTCAATCTGAGCCAGGATCAAACTCTTCAGTTCGATCTTGTAAAACTATTTACTCAAAGAATTGAAGTGAACTTCACTTCCATGAGCGTTTAAAGTCCAAGAGACTCGATGCCTTTACGACATCAAGCACTCGCCTTCTCACGCCCACGCTTATCGGCTGTTGGTTGTTAAAGAGCTTTGCTTTTCAGCAAGTACTGCGTCGGAGCAGCACGGGGATGGGATTATAACCTGCCACCACACCCCTGTCAACCACTCGCTTGCTACGCGGCTCGTACTGGGTACGTTTGCCGTTTCGCGTTCAGCCTGTGATTCTGGCACGCCTGCCCGGCCGTGTAAACCCTGAATCTGAAATTCTTTCAGCCAAGTGGGTGCTTGCTGCACCCGTGTGGCGATCGACTCAGGCGACACAGCCGCTGACTATAGCATCAGCTTTTGCCGCTTGTACTCGGAGCGTTCTGGTCTCCTGTCGGGGCGCTACTCTGACCGTGACGGTTGAAGTTTCGCCCGCAGCGAACAGTCTGAGGCGACAGAGCTCAACACCCTGATTGCCAGCTGCGATTGGGAAATCGGCACGGTGCTGGCGTTGCGGCCGTACGCCGCCGTCAGCCTACCGCAGCCCGTTGGGCCGGCTTCTCTTGCGACGCAGTCCAGGCCTGGGACGGATCGTCTGCAGCCAGGGCTTGCTGCGCCGCCTTGCCCAGGCGCGCCGTGTCGGCCCGCAGCACACGCTGCTTGACGGCCGAGATCTGGCTGGGATGCATGGACAGGCTGCGCAATCCCATGCCCAGCAAGAGTTCGGTGAACGCGATGTCACCCGCCATCTCGCCGCAGACACTGACATGCTTGCCTGCGGCATTGGCGGCGCTGATGACATCGGCAATCAGCCGCAACACGGCGGGATGCCAGGGGTCATAGAGATGGGCTACCGCCTCGTCGGCACGGTCTATGGCCAGCGTGTACTGGATGAGGTCGTTGGTGCCGATGGACACAAAATCGAAGTGCTTCAACAGGAGCGGCATCGTCATGGCAGCCGCTGGCACCTCAATCATCGCGCCGACCTCGATGCGGTTGAATGCAACGCCGGCTTCACGCAGCTGTTGGCGTGCGCGCTCCAACGCTTCAAGTGTGGCAAGGATCTCAAGCCGGTGCGCCACCATCGGTATGAGCACGCGCACCTTGCCGTGTGCGCTGGCACGCAGGATCGCGCGCAATTGCTGGCGGAACATCGCCGGCTCGGACAGGCTCCACCGTATCGCGCGAAGGCCCAGTGCCGGGTTGAGGGCGTGTTCATGCCTCAGCTCGTGGGCTGCCATACGGTCGAGCGGCTTGTCGGCACCGATGTCGACCGTGCGGATCGTGACCGGAAGACCGCTCATGGCTTCGACCGCGGCGCGGTAGGCCTCGAACTGCTCGTCTTCGTCGGGCAGTTGGCCATCGCGGTTCATGAACAGGAATTCACTGCGGAACAGACCCACCCCGACCGCGCCAGCTTCCAACGCGTTGGCGGCGTCGCCGGGCATTTCGATATTGGCCAGCAACTCGACCGGCTGGCCGTCCAGCGTGACGGATGGCATGTGGCGCAGGCGATGCAGCCTGGCGCGCTCAAGTTCACTCGAGCGCTGGCGGAAGCGGTACTCCTCCAGCACGATCGGCGTCGGATTGATCACGACCACGCCGGTATCGCCGTCGATGATCAGCCAGTCGTCCTGGCGCACCAGGCGGCTGGCCTCTCGTGCGCCGACCACTGCCGGGATGTCCATGCTGCGGGCGACGATCGCCGTGTGCGACGTCCGGCCGCCAACATCGGTGACAAATCCGGTGAACACGCTGCCTTTGAACTGCAGCATGTCTGCCGGCGCGATATCGTTGGCGACCAGCACCAGCGGATCCTCGCCGCCCGAGCCGCGTGCGTGTCCGGCCTGGGGCAGCAACGCCTCTTCCTTGATCAGCGCCCTCAGCACACGCTCCGCCACCTGCTCGATGTCGGCCTTGCGTTCGCGCAAGTATTCGTCCTCCATCTCGTCAAACTGGCGCGCCAACACATCCGTCTGGGCGCTGACGGCCCACTCGGCGTTGTAGTGCCGAACTTCGATCCAGTGCCGTGTGGCCTCGATCAGCATTGGATCGCGCAGCAGCATCAGGTGCACTTCAAGCAGCGCGGCCAGTTCAGTCGGAACCTCGGCCGGCAGGTCACGCTTGAGCGCGCTGAGTTCGGTGGCCACGGTGTCGCGCGCATGGCGCAGGCGGGCCACCTCGGCCGGCGCGTGAGCCGCGTCGATGAAGTAGTGCGCCACGTCCACCCGGCTGGAGGCCACCAAAACGGCCCGCCCGATGGCCACGCCGCGCGAGACAGGCAAGCCGAACATCTGGATGCTCATGCCCCACTGTAGCAGCGTGGAATAACCCCTAGGCGCAGGGACCAGCGCACAGGGATGCCTGCGCGGTCACGCCGCAGGACCTTGCCTGGCGACGCCTGCTGCCGTCGCCAAAGCGTCACGGCCGGTTCACGGTGGGGTCACGCAGCAATCGCAGCATCGCGCCAACTCAACCTGCCGGCCACCTCGCCATGGACCTGCCCCTCTCCACTGCAACACCCACCGCGCTGCCAGCGGGCCGGTTGCAACCCCCCGAACCGCCGATCGAGGTGCTGTGGGCCCGTCACGCCGACGAGGTGCTTGCGGCACAACGGCTGCGCTATCGGGTGTTCGTCGAGGAGATGGGCGCCAGGCTGTCGCCCCTGGCCGGCACACCGGTCGGCCATGACATCGACGCATTTGATGCCCATTGCGAGCACCTGCTCGTGCGCACGACCGACACCGTGGACTCACCGGGCAGAGTGGTAGGCACTTACCGTGTACTGACCCCCTGGGCAGCACGGCAGGCGGGCGGCTTGTACAGCGAGACCGAATTCGACTTGTCGGCGCTGCAGCCGCTGCGTGCACACATGGTGGAGCTGGGGCGTTCTTGCGTGGATCCGGCGTTCCGGCAAGGGGGCGTGATCCTGGCGCTGTGGGCGGCCCTGGGCGATTTCATGCAGCGAAATGACCTGCAGACAATGGTGGGCTGTGCCAGCGTGGGCATGCGGGACGGCGGCCACTTTGCCGCCAGCCTGTGGCGGCAACTGCGCGCCAGCCACCTGGCCGAGCCTGCGTTCCAGGTGACGGCGCGGCTGCCCTTGCCGGTCGCCCAGCTGGACCACGGTTCGACGGTGGCCACGCCGCCACTGATCAAGGGCTACCTGCGCTGCGGCGCACGGGTGCTGGGCGCCCCGGCCTGGGACCCCGACTTCAACACTGCCGATTTACCGCTGATGATGCGCTTGTGCGACCTGCCGCCGCGCTACCGTCGGCACTTCCTGGGCCACTGACGCCGGCGGCCGACGGGCCGGTCACTGGCCCTCGCCAAACTTGTCGTTGATCAATGCCGACAGCGCGGTGTTGGCCGCCTGCTCATCGGCGCCCTCGGTTTCCAGCTCGACGTCGCTACCCATGCCGGCAGCCAGCATCATCACGCCCATGATGCTTTTGGCATTGATGCGCCGGCCGTTGCGGGACAGGTGCACTTCACAGGCAAAGCTGCCTGCCAGCTTGGTCAGCTTGGCTGATGCCCGGGCGTGCAGGCCCAGCTTATTGCTGATGGTGACGGTCGATCGAATCATGGCTGATGGGCTTTTGCGCCTGGTTCTGGGGACGGGACACCGCCACGGGCATGACACCCTGGCTGGCACCGGCCAGCGCCAGGGTGACCAACTCGTCGAGCGGCTTCTGGCGGTAGTTGAGCGCGCGCCACAACATCGGCACGTTCACACCGGCCACCACGCGCACGCCAGGTTGTTCTGCCAGGCGCCGCGCGATGTTGCAGGGCGTGGCGCCAAAAACATCGGTCAAGACCAGCGTGTCAACCGTGCCGAGTGCGCAAAGGCAGGCTTGCGCCTCGGCCTCGTAGGCTTCGGCATTGGCGCCAGGCGGCACGTCGTAGACGGCAATGCTGGCGGCAGCCTCCGGAAAGGCATGCATTGCAGCGTCCCGCAAGGCGCTGGCCAGCGGGGCATGGGCGATGATGAACAAGCCGGGCATGGGGTTGGGATGAAGTTCGAGCGGATTATCCGCCCGTGAAAGTTGGCGGCGCGTCAAGACGCCGACGCTGCAGGTGTTGCAACCCGTGGCGCCAGCCAAACGACAGCGCACAGGCCACCGCAAAAGCAGCAAACGCAACCCGGTAGGCCGCCAGCGTCGGCAGCCCTTGGGCCATCAGCGCATCAAGGGCCAGCCCGATGGTCCATTGCAGGGCAAACACGCCGGCAAAGATCATCAGGTTGAAGGCCGACAAGGCCCGTCCGGCCAGGGCCGCCGGAAAGGCCTGACCCAGCGCCGGCTGGCTGAGCGACACCACGCTGGCACAGACACACCACACGGCCCATGGCACCGGGCCGGCCTCTGGACCAAGCCAGACGATCACGGCCAGGCACAGCACGTTGGCCGGCCAGGCCACCGCGATCAGACGTTCGCCGGCCCAGCCCGCACGGACCAGGCGTGGCATCAACAGGCCCCAGCTGAAAAACGCCGCCAGCATCGACAGATTGACCAGGAACAAACCCTGCGCGGCACCCACGGCACTGCGGCCGGTGACCTGGGTCAGCCAGGGCCCGATCCACAGGGACTGCATCGCCACCATGCCGCCGTAGACAAAAAAGCCCATCGGCGCCATGCGTTGAAACGCCGGATGCGCAAAGACCTGGCGGTAGCCGCCCGACGCGGCGCGGGCCTGCCGATCGCCGGGTGGATCGGCCGGCACCAGCCCGCCAATCGCGGCGATGGCCAGCAGCAACAGCAGCGCCACCGCCACAAACAGCCCGCGCCAACCCATGACCGGTAAAAGCCACTGCACCGGCAGTGTGGATGCCAGCATGCCGAGCGAGCCCGTCATCAACATCCAGGCGTTGGCGCGCAATTGGGTTGCCACGCTGTAGTGCCGCCGAAAGCAGGTCAACGGCGCCATCAGACAGGCCGCAACGCCGGCACCGGTCAGGAACCGCGCCACCAACAACTGCGGCAAGCTGCCCGAGGCGGCAAACGCCAGGCAGCCAACCACTGCCAAGCTGAGGCACGCCATCAGCACCCGCTTGGCGCCCCAGCGGTCCAGCGCACTGCCCAGCGGTAACTGCAGCAGCGCAAAGCCCAGAAAGTAAGCCCCGGCCAGCAAGCCCAATTGGCCGGACGCCAGGCCAAGTTCAACGCTGAACACGGGCGCCAGCGTTGCCGTGACGGCCCGCACCAGCGCCGAGAAAAAATAGGCAAACGCAAAGGCCCCGAACAAGATCACCGCGCGTGGCCGGCTCAGCAACACACTGTCGTCTGCCAGCGGGCTCACCGGGGCAGCTCGATCGAGTCGAAAAAAGTCTTGGCCAGCGTGTCATCGGCCACCGGACCGACCAGTGTGGCCTGAAACACCCGCATGCCCTGGGCGAACACCAGCACCTGCTCGCGCACCGGCTGGCCATCGGGCAGCCGGCCCTGCACCCGCCACCAGCGCGCAGCCGGCTGGGGCGTCATGCCGGGCACCAGCGCGACGCGTTCGGCTTCGACCACACCCTGCACATTGGCCTGCGCCGCCGCCGCCAGGGCTTTCAGCGCCGGGCCGACGCGCGCAGGGTCGGCGACGTCGGCCGACGCGATGGCAAACCGGTGCTCATCGGCAGTGCAGCTCAGCAGCCCCAACTCGACCGCCGGACCGGCCAAGGGCACCGACCGGGCCTGCAGCGTCGGTCGGCAGGGCCACGATGCCACCAGGCCCCAGCCCTCGGGCCGCACCTGACGCCAGTCCAGCGAGGGCGAACAGGCGATCAGCATGCACATCAACAACATGGACAGCCCGGCGCCGGCCCGCCTGCCTGCCCGATTGCGTCCCAAGCAAGGGCCGGGTTGGCTGGCGCCGTGCGCCAGATCAACCACCAAACACCTTGCGCAAAATCTCGCTGCCGGTGCCGATCGGGTCGCGGCGGATCTTGCGCTCCTCCTCGCCGATCATCAGGTACAGCCCGTCCAGTGCCTTGGCGGTGACATAGCGCTGGATATTGGCCTGATCACCCTTGAGCAGACCCAGCTTGGCGGCCGGACCGGCTACCGCATTGAACTTGTCGGCCAGGGCCACCTTCTCGGTCTCGCGGGTGACGATGGGCAGGAACTGCTCGGTCAGCGGCGCCCGGGTCTTGCGGGCAAAAAATTCAGTCACGGACTGGTCGCCACCCCGCACGATGGTGATGGCATCGGTCACCGAGATCGCCTTGGCGGTGCTCACCAGCAGCGTGCGGGCCTGCGGCATCGCCGCCTCGGCCGCCCGGTTCATGGCGGTAACCAGCTCATCGACGCGCTTTTGCTGCCCGGTAGCCCTGAGCATCTTGGCAGCGTCCTCCAGCACACCGGGCAACGGGATGCGCACCTTGGGGTTGCCCAGAAACCCATCGGTGCGGCCCAAGGTGCCGATGGCCGCGGTGGCGCCACGCTCCATGGCGCCGCGAATGCCCGATGCCGCGTCGGATTCGGTCAGCCCCGCGGCCCAAGCCAGGCCGACGACCCCGCCGCCCGCCGCCCATGCGCCGGCCAAAACCAGCCCGGTCGTAAACTGCCTTTTGCGCATCGAGGTCTCCACCATGTCATTGTCCCGCCGCCATCTTGCCATCGCCGCGACCAGCCTGACCGCTGCGGTTGGCGCAGCATGGCTGCTGTGGGACAGTGGCGAGACAAGCAGCCCCAGGCCGGCACCGCAGATCGGCTACATCCCGCTCGACGGCCAGCCGCGTCACACCCGGCAACTGCTGGGCCAGGTGGTGCTGGTCAACTTCTGGGCCACCAGTTGCAGCAGCTGCGTGCACGAGATGCCCGAATTGGTGGCAACCTATCAACAGTACCGCGCCCAGGGGTTCCAGACGCTGGCGGTGGCAATGGACTACGACCCGCCCGCTGCGGTGGCGGACTTTGCCGAAAGCCGGCAGCTGCCGTTTCCGGTGGTGATCGACAACACCGGCGCGATCGCCCGCAGCTTCGGCCCGGTGACGCTGACACCCACCACCTTCCTGATCAACAAGCACGGGCTGATCGTCAAGCGTTACCTCGGCCCGCCGGATTTTGTCGCGCTGCGGTTGCTGATCGAGCAGTTGCTGGTCGAGGCCTGACCCGCGCTGGCTGCGCCCAGTGGCCGACCCGGCCAGTCAGCCACAGCCGCAGCGCGCGTGGCGCCTACAGCACCACGCCCGCGCCCGCCGCCTGCTGGTCAGCGTGGTAGCTGCTGCGCACCATCGCGCCCACCGCGGCATGGCTGAAGCCCATCCGCTTGGCCTCGGCCTCGAACATCTTGAAGGTGTCCGGGTGCACATAGCGCCGCACCGGCAGGTGGTGGCCGCTGGGGGCCAGATACTGGCCGATGGTGAGCATGTCGATGCCGTGCGCCCGCATGTCACGCATCACGGCCAGGATCTCGTCATCGGTTTCGCCCAGGCCGACCATCAGGCCGCTCTTGGTCGGCACACCGGGG
>JBKJKU010000401.1:0-10377 GCA_046597355.1 Aquabacterium sp. | reverse complement strand
TCAATAGTTTGCTATTTAATTCATAGTAAATAGCAATTCCACGTCAGGTTGCTTACGCTTCTCCCGCCTTCACCTTCAAACGCCAAGCGTGCAGCAAAGGCTCGGTGTAGCCACTGGGTTGCTCTAGACCTTTGAAGACCAAATCCGTCGCAGCTTTGTAGGCGGCGCTGGTTGTGAAGTTGCCCGCCATGTTTTTGTACAGCGGGTCGCCGGCGTTTTGACCGTCAACGACGGCGGCCATGCGCTCGAAAGTGGCGTTGACTTGCGCCGCGTTGGTGACGCCGTGGTGCAGCCAGTTGGCGATGTGTTGGCTGCTGATGCGCAGGGTGGCGCGGTCTTCCATGAGGCCGATGTTGTGGATGTCGGGCACTTTGGAGCAGCCGACGCCTTGGTCGATCCAACGCACGACGTAGCCCAGAATGCCCTGGGCATTGTTGTCGAGTTCTTGCTGGATGTCGGTTGGGGTCCAGGCGGCGCGAACGGCGGGGCTGGCCACGGGGATGTGCAGCAAGCCGTCCAACAGCTTGGCGCACTCGGCTTTGGCATCAAGTTTTTCCAGCTCGATTTGCACGTCGCTGACCTTCACTTGGTGGTAGTGCAGGGCGTGCAGTGTGGCGGCGGTCGGGCTGGGCACCCAGGCGGTGTTGGCACCGGCTTTGGGATGCGCGATTTTTTGCTCCAACATGGCTGCCATCAAGTCGGGCATGGCCCACATACCTTTGCCGATTTGGGCTTTGCCGCGCAGGCCGCAGTCCAGCCCCGTCAACACGTTGCTGCGCTCGTAGGCCGCTATCCACTGGCTGGCTTTCATATCGGCCTTGCGGATCATCGCGCCAGCCTGCATGGCGGTGTGCATTTCGTCGCCGGTGCGGTCCAAAAAGCCGGTGTTGATGAATGCCACCCGGCTGGCCGCCGCGGCGATGCAGGCCTTCAGGTTGACGCTGGTGCGGCGCTCTTCGTCCATGATGCCGAGCTTGACAGTGGACTCCGGCAGGCCGAGCAACTGCTCGACCCGGCCGAACAGTTCAGCGGCAAACGCCACCTCGGCCGGGCCGTGCATCTTGGGCTTGACGATGTAGACCGAGCCGCAGCGCGAGTTGCGCACCGTCTGGCCGACGGCAGGGCGCAGGTCGTGCAGCGCGATCGTGGTGGTGACCACCGCGTCCATGATGCCCTCGGGGATCTCGCGGACCTGGCCCTGGGCGTCGGTGTACAGGATGGCCGGGTTGGTCATCAGGTGGCCGACATTGCGCAAGAACATCAGCGAGCGGCCGTGCAGCACCACCTCGCCCGTTCCGCCGGGGGCGGTGTAGGCACGGTCCGGGTTCAGGCCGCGGGTGAAGGTCTTGCCGCCCTTGGACACGGCCTCGGTCAGCGTGGCCTGCAGGATGCCCAGCCAGTTGGCGTAGCCCACCAATTTGTCCTCGGCGTCCACCGCCGTGACCGAGTCTTCCAGGTCGAGGATGGTGGACAGCGCGGCCTCCAGCACCAGGTCAGCCACCCCGGCAGCGTCACCCTGGCCGATGGTGGTGCTGCGGTCGATGCGGATGTCCAGGTGCAGACCGTTGTGCACCAGCAGCACGCTTGACGGCGCAGCCGCTTCGCCCTGGTAGCCGGCAAACTGCGCCGCGTCGGCCAGGCCGGTGATGCTGCCGTCGCGTTGCGCCACCACCAGCGCGCCGCCCTGCACCGTGTAGCCGGCGGCGTTGGCATGGCTGCCGGTGGCCAGCGGTGCGGCCTGGTCCAGCACCGCGCGGGCACGGGCGATCACCTGGGCGCCGCGCACCGGGTTGTAGCCACCGGCACGCTCGGCGCCGTTGGCCTCTGAAATGGCATCGGTGCCGTACAGCGCGTCATACAGCGAGCCCCAGCGGGCGTTGGCGGCATTCAGCGCGTAGCGGGCGTTCAGGATCGGCACCACCAGCTGCGGCCCGGCCTGCAGCGCCAGCTCGGCATCCACGTTCGTGGCAGTGGCCTGCACCTGCGCCGGCACCGGCTGCAAATAGCCGATGTCGGTCAGGAAGGCGCGGTACGCCGGCATATCCGTGATAGGGCCGGGGTGGGCGCTGTGCCAGCTGTCCAATTCGGTCTGCAGCCGGTCGCGATCGGCCAGCAGCGCGATGTTCTTGGGCGCCAGGTCGTGCACCAGCGCGTCGAACCCGGCCCAGAACGCCGCCGGGGTGATGCCGGTGCCGGGCAGCACCCGGTCGTCGATGAACTGGGCCAGTGGCGTGGCCACTTGCAGGCGGTGGAGGGCGGTGCGTGGGGTCATGGGGGTTCTCTCGGCTCTGAAGTGGGGTGGGATCGGCTCAGGTGGGCTGAGCCGGGACCGCAGGGAAGAAGTCCAGCACCGCGCGCAGGTTGCTGGCGGTGCGGGTGGGTTCGGTGGCCAGTTGTTCCAGCGGCGCGCCGGCTCGGTTGACCCACAGCGTGGTGTAGCCGAACCAGGTGGCGCCAATCGCGTCCCAGCCATTGCTGGAGACAAACAGGATTTTGCGCGCCGGCAGCCCCAGCGCGTCCGGCCCCAGCTGGTAGACCGCCGGGTCGGTCTTGAAGCGCTTGACGTCGTGGGCGCTGAGCACCGGGTCGATCAGGTCGGCCAGCCCGGCGCTCTTGATCGCCACCGCCAACATCTCGGGGTCGCCGTTGCTGAGGATGCCGGCGCGCACACCGCGGTCGCGCAGCGCTTGCAACACCTCGCGGTTTTCCGGAAACGCCGACAGGTGGCGGTACTGGTTCATCAGCCGGTCTTCGGCCGCGCGGTCCAGTGTCAGGCCCAGCTTCAGCGCGGCAAATTGCAGCCCGGCGCGCGTCAAGTCCCAGAACGGCTGGTAGCGCCCGCTCATCGATGCCATTCGGGTGTAGTCGATCTGCTTGTCGCGCCACAGCAGGGCCAGCGCCTCGCCCTTGCCCGCAAACAACTGCTCGGCCAGCAGACCGACGCTGTAGACGTCGAACAGGGTGCCGTAGGCGTCGAACAACACCGCTTCGGGTGGGGTCGGTTTGGATTTTTCCATGGTTGGTCTCGACTGTATTGCGAACCTGGCTGCGTATTGCAATGCATCGGCAGCGTAGATTCATACCGAATCCAGGCTTAATTGCGGGGCGCCCAAGCCAGGCCGCCCGATTGATTCATGACCTTTGGGTGTGTAATCTGGCGGCATGGACCGGTTAAAGCAGATCGAATCGTTTGTGGCGGTGGTGGCCAGGGGCAGCCTGACCGCCGCTGCAGCGTCTGAGGGTGTGGCCCCGGCGGTGCTGGGCCGGCGCATCGACGCGTTGGAAGAGCGGCTGGGCGTCAAGCTGCTGCTGCGCACCACCCGGCGCATCACGCTGACGCACGAGGGCAGCGCTTTCCTGGAGGACTGCCAGCGCATCCTGGCCGACATCGGCAGCGCCGAGGCCAGCGTCTCGGCCGGCGGGGTCAAGGCCAGCGGCTACTTGCGCATCACCGCGCCGGCGGGTTTTGGCCGCCGCCATGTGGCGCCGCTGATGCCGGGATTCCTGGCCCGGCATCCGGACGTCAGCCTGTCCTTGAACCTCAGCGACCGGTTGGTCGACATTGCCGGCGAAGGGGTGGACATTGCGGTGCGGGTGGGCGACATGCCCGACTCCAGCCTGGTCAGCGTGCGGCTGGCCGACAACCGGCGGCTGTGTGTGGCCGCGCCCGCCTACCTCAAGCGGGCCGGCGTGCCGCAGCACCCGGGCGAATTGGGCCGTCACGAGTGCTTGACGTTGTCATCGGACGCCAGCCAGTCCCGCGGTTGGGCCTTCAGCCTGGACGGCCAGGTCAGCCACCTGCGGCCGAGCGGGCGGCTGGACTGCAGCGACGGCCAGGTGCTGCACACCTGGTGCCTGCAGGGCCAGGGCCTGGCTTGGCGCAGCACCTGGGAGGTCGAGGCCGACATCGCCAGCGGCGCGCTGGTGTCCGTGCTGGACGCCTTTGCGGCGCCGGCCAACGGCATTTATGCGGTGGTACCGCAGCGCAAGCACCTGCCGCTGCGGGTGCGGCTGTGGATCGACTACCTCAAGCACCACTACGGCGACCCCGCCTACTGGCACGCTGCGCCGGCTTGAAGGCTGCTGGCGCCCGCCTCAAGCCGCTTCGGCGTGCTCGCCGGACATGGCCACCAGCTGCTCGATCAGGGTCTGCTTCAGGGCTTCGGCGGTCTCGTTGGCGCCCTGGCAGGTGCCGGCAGCGGCGTGGCCACCGCCGCCGTGGCTGAGCATCAAGTCACCCACCTCGACCGGATTGCCCCGGTCAAAAATCGATTTGCCGACGGTGTAGACCGTGTTCGACTTCTCGCGGCCCCACATCACATGCATTGAGATGTCGCACTGCGGAAACATCGCGTAGACGACAAATCGGTTGCCGGCGTAGATCGTGTCCTCGTTGCGCAGGTCCAGCACCACCAGCTTGTCGTGCACGCTGGCGACCCGGGCGATCTGGGCACGGAACAGCGCGTGCTGGGCAAAAAACAAATCCACCCGCTCCTTGACGTCCGGCAGCGCCAGGATGTCGGCGATGGGCATGTCGCGGCAGCAGTCGATCAGCATCATCATCAGCTGGTAGTTCGATACCCGGAACTCGCGAAAGCGACCCAAGCCGGTACGGGCATCCATCAGGAACGACAGCAACTCCCAGCCCTGCGGCGCCAGCACGTCGTCCTGGCTGAAGCCGGCGGAGTCGGCCTTGTCCACCGCGTCCATCATCGCGTCGCTGATGTTGGCAAAGCGGGCCCGCCCGCCGTAATAGTCATAGACCACCCGGGCCGCTGACTTGGCCTCGGGCTGCAGGATGTAGCCCGGTGTCGGCTTGCCGCTGTTGCGCTGCGCCTCGCTGGCGTGGTGGTCAAAACACAGCGCACAGCCCGCCACGTAGGGCAGGTTGGTCAGGATGTCGCGCGGACCCACGGCCACCTTGCCGTCCTGCACGTCCTTGGGATGGTGGAACACGATGTCCCCCAGCATGCCCAGCTCCTTGAGCAGCACGGCGCAGACCAGGCCGTCCATGTCGCTGCGGGTGAGTAGGCGGTAGGTCTTGGCTTCGAGCGTCATCAAGGGTCTCCAGAGCAGCGTGATCGGACGGCTTGGCCAGCATCTGGCCCGGCGCGGCGCGGCGCAGCCCGAACCGGCAGCGCCTGTTGTCCGGGTATCGGCCGATCCGTTGAAGACATTGAGTGCGTATTGCCGGTTTTTTGCCTTTTCCGGCTACCCGCCGGCCGTTTTGGCGGCGCGGGGTGGGCTGCCGTACAGTGCATCGGACGCCACAGCCTCAAGCTTGTGGCCCTGAACCTGACCTAGGACCCCCATGCAAATCCTGCTCAACACCGATCCGCACACCGACGGACGCCACGAGATGGCGCAGCATCTGGAGGGCGTGGTGCACGACGCCCTGGACCGCTTTGGCGAGGCCATCACCCGGGTCGAGGCCCATCTGTCGGACGCCAACAGCCGCGTCAAGGCTGGCCCGGACGAGATCCACTGCACGCTGGAGGCCCGGCTGGTCGGCCTGGACCCGGTGGTGGTCAAGGACCACGCTGGCAACGCGCACCAAGCCATCCGCGGTGCGGTGGGCAAGTTGCAGCGCGCCGTGAGCAATGCGCTGGCCAAGCACGACCCCCGCCGCTACGGTGCGGCCACCGCTGACCCGGCGGACACGGCAGCGGCCGACGCCGCCGACTGATCCAGCCCAGGCGGGCGGGCTGGTTTACTTGGCGTCAGCGGTGCACTTCTTCACGAAGCTGTTCTTGGCAGCGCCGGCCAGCTTCTTCTCGGTGGCTTGAGCCGTGCAGGCGTCGGCGGCCGACGGCTTGGCCATCGCGTCACCGCCGGCGCACTTCTTCACGAAGCTGTTCTTGGCTGCGCCCGCCAGCTTCTTCTCAGCGGCTTGCTTCTCGCAATCGGCCGATTTCATGTTGGGCGCTTCCTTGTGGGTGTTGGCCTGGGCCACGCCGGCACACAGGAACATCGCGAAAGCCAGGGTGGTGAGCTGCTTGATCATGAGGGAGTCCTTGGTCTGATTGGGGTGCTGAAGCCCGGCGGGCCGGCACCGATTGGACCAGACCGGCGGGTTGCCGGCAACCGCCTCACAGCGCCGCCAAGCGCTGCCCGTCAGGGTGAGCGCCCCCCGACCTACAAGATGCGCCGCGGATGTGCCAGGGCCTCGTGCGCGGCGTGCAGGCGCCGCACCAGCACACCGATGAAGGCGCTGTCGAGCAGGTGCCGGGTGGTGGGGCTGAGCAGGGCGACCGATTCGGGCGTGAAGGCCAGGGTGGTGGCCGGCACGGCCACGATCACATCGGCGCTGTGCACCCGCAGGTCGGCGCTGGGTGCCAGGTAGGCCATCTCGCCCACCGACGTGCCGGCGCCCAGTTGCGCGACCCGCTGGCCCTCGCGGTAAATGTCGATGCGGCCCAGCGCAATGATGTGGAAACTGCGGCCGGTCTCGCCCTTGCGGTACAGCGCCGCACCGTAGCTGTGGCGCTGCCAACGGGCGCGGTGCACCACCTCCCAGATCTCGATATCGCCAAAACCCTGGAAGAACTCCAGCGTGCGCAGCAGGTTGAAACGTTCTGAGTCGAGCACGTCCTGCAGCCGCCCGACCGGCACGTCGCCATCAGCCACCAGTTGCGACCATGCTTGCGCAAAGGCGTCCCAGCTGGCCGGTCGGTCCGCGGGTTGCTTGGCCAGCGCCTGGCGCAGCAGGGCGTCCATGCGCGGCGGCACGCCATCGCGCAGCGCCATCAACGACGGCGGCTCGGCGTGGTAGATCTGGTGCATCAGCGCCACCTGGTTCATCGCGTCGAACGGTGGCCGCCCGGCGATCAGGTGGAACAGCACCGCCGCCAGCGAAAACAGGTCGGCACGCTCGTCCAGCGTGCTGCCATCGAGCTGCTCGGGCGACATGTAGGCCAGCGACCCGACCCGAAACACCTGTGTGCGGTCGCTGCCGTGGTCGAACACGCTGCCAAAGTCGGTGATCTTGATGTCGGTGACACACCCGTCGCTCAGCGTGGCCAGGATGTTGGCCGGTTTGACGTCGCGGTGGATCAGGCCCTGGCGCGCCACATAGCTCAGCGCCATCGCACATTTAAAGCCGATCTCGACAATCTGGTCCAGCGGCAGCAGGGCGTCAGGCCGGCAAAAACGCCGCAGCGTGTCGCCCGGCACGTACTCCATCACCAAATAGGGCTGCAGCGGATCGGGCACCGCGTCGAAGATCTGCACCACGTTGGGATGCTGCAGCTTGCCGGCCAGCGCGGCCTCGGCAGCAAAAAAGTGCTCGCGGTAGTGGTTGCCCACGCTGTCGCCCTGGCTGGCCAGCCGCACCCGTTTGATCGCCACTTGGCGGGCGTTGAACTTGTCTTCGGCCAGAAACACCTCGCTGGTGGCGCCGTCGCCCAGCCGCGCCAGGATGCGGTACTTGCCGACGCGGTGGGGCAGGCCGGGATCGTCCGACGGCGGGGGCAGGGTGGTCAGGCCCAGGGTCGAGTCGGGCGGTGCGGTGGGTTGGCGGGCGGACATGGGGGGCCAGTGGTTCAGCCCGGGTTCTCGGCAGGTCAGGCCGACAACTGAAACCCGGCATGGATTCAGGCCTTGAAATCGCGCCGTGAAGCTGCGCCCGGGCCAGCGGGCCGGCGCGCCAGGCGCGGCCACCCCGAACCGTAGAATCTGCCGATGATCCAAGCCAAAAAGGCCTTGCTGGACGCCCTGGCCGCCGCTGTGCGGCAACTGGCGCCCGACACCCCGTACAACGCCGCTTTCGAGTCGCCCAAGCAGGCCTCGCACGGCGATTTTGCGATCACCGCGGCGATGCAGCTGTCGCGCGTGCTCAAGCGCAACCCGCGCGATCTGGCCACCGCGCTGATCGAGGCGCTGTCGGCCCAGCCGGCGGTGCAGCAGTGGGTGGCAGCGCTGGAGATCGCCGGCCCCGGCTTCATCAACCTGCGCCTCAGCGCCGCTGCCAAGCAGGCCGTGGTGGCCGAGGTGCTGGCCGCTGGCAGCGCCTTTGGCCAGCGCCCGGCCAACGGCCGCAAGATGATGTGCGAGTTTGTGTCGGCCAACCCGACCGGCCCGCTGCACGTGGGCCACGGCCGCCAGGGCGCGCTGGGCGACTCGATCTGCAAATTGTTCGAGAGCCAGGGCTGGGCGGTCACGCGCGAGTTTTATTACAACGATGCTGGCGTGCAGATCGCCACGCTGGCGCGCAGCACCCAGGCCCGGATCCACGGCATCCAGCCCGGCGATGCGGGCTGGCCCGCCGATGCCTACAACGGCGACTACATCGCCGACATCGCGGCGGATTTCCTGGCGAAAAAGACAGTGCATGCCGACGACCGGGCCTTCAGCGCCAGCGGCGACCCGTCCGATCTCGACGGGATACGCCAGTTTGCGGTGGCCTACCTGCGCCATGAGCAGGACCTGGACCTGCAGGCCTTTGGCGTGCAGTTCCAGAACTACTTTCTTGAGTCCAGCCTCTACGCCAGCGGCCAGGTCGAGCACACCGTGGCGCGCCTGGTGGCGGCCGGCAAGACCTACGACAGCGAGGGCGCGCTCTGGCTGCGGTCCACCGACTACGGTGACGACAAAGACCGGGTGATGCGCAAAACCGACGGCAGTTACACCTACTTTGTGCCCGATGTGGCCTACCACATCGACAAGTGGCAGCGCGGGTTCGACACCGTGATCAATGTGCAGGGCACTGACCACCACGGCACCATTGCCCGGGTGCGCGCGGGCTTGCAGGCAGCTGGCGTGGGCGTGCCGCTGGGCTGGCCCGACTACCTGTTGCACAAGATGGTCACGGTGATGAAGGGCGGCGAGGAGGTCAAGATCAGCAAGCGCAGCGGTGGCTACGTCACGCTGCGGGACCTGATCGACTGGACCAGCCGGGACGCGGTGCGGTTTTTCCTGATCAGCCGCAAGGCCGACACCGAGTTCATCTTCGACGTGGACCTGGCGCTCAAGGCCAGCGACGAAAACCCGGTGTTCTACGTGCAGTACGCACACGCCCGCATCTGCTCGGTGCTGGCGCAGTACACCGCGCGCACCGGCCGGCCGGTGGACGGGCAGGCGCTGGCCGCGGCCGACCTGTCGCTGCTGACCGCCCCGACCGAGGCCACGCTGATGCTCAAGCTGGCCGCCTACCCCGACATGCTGGGCAGTGCGGCGGCCGACCTGGCGCCGCACGATGTGGCGTTTTACCTGCGCGACCTGGCTTCGGCCTTCCACAGCTGGTATGGCGCCGAGCGTTTCTTGATCGACGACGCCGCGCTGGCGGCCGCCCGCATGGCGCTGCTGGCCGCCACCCGCCAGGTGCTGCGCAATGCGCTGGCAATGATGGGCGTGAGCGCGCCCGACCTGATGTTGCGCGAGCCCCTGGCCGAGGGCGCCGGGGCGGCCGATACGGCCACCGACCCGTCCCACACGACCGCCATTGCTGGCGGGGAGAACGCCTGATGAAATCGCAGCGTGGAAGTTTTGTGACCGGCCTGGTGGTGGGCCTGCTGATCGGCCTGAGCGTGGCGCTTGGCGTGGCGCTCTACATCACCAAGGCGCCGGTGCCGTTCATCAACAAGGTGCCGCAGCGCAGCGCCGACCAGGACGCCGTCGAGGCCGAGCGCAACAAGAACTGGGATCCCAACGCGCCCCTGGCTGGCAAAAATCCGGCACGGTCCGCTGCACCGGTCGCGCAACCCGCGCCCACGGCGGACAGTGGCGCGGTCGCCGGCCCGGCGCCGGCCGAAATTGCAGCGCCTGCCGTGGCCACGCCGCAAGCCGCGGCGCCCGCGCCGCCCCCGGCCGCCAGCAGTGTGCGCAGCCAGCGGGATCCGGCGGCGCTGTTGGCCGGGCAGCCGGCCCCTGCTGCCGCCAGCAAACCGGCCGCCGCGGCCACGCCGGCCGCGGTGGCGCCGGCCAACGTGCCGGTGACTTCGTTCTTTGTGCAAGCCGGTGCCTACGCCCGCAGCGACGATGCCGAGGCCCAGCGCGCCAAGCTGGCGCTGATGGGTCTGGCCGCCAAGATCACCGAGCGCGAGCAGGCGGGCCGTACCGTTTTCCGGGTGCGCCTGGGGCCGTTCGACAACCGTGACGAGGCTGAAGGCACCCAAGGCAGGCTGACCGCTGGCGGTGTTGAAGCCAACCTGGTGCGGGTGGAGCGCTGACACCGGGTTGAACCTCCTGGCCTGCGCCGGGTCCACCCCGTACCGACACCCGCCCGAACCGTGAACTTGCCTGTACCGAGGACCCAGAATGAAACGTCGTGAATTTGTACTGTCCACCACCGCCGCCGCTGCCAGCCGCACGCTGGCCGGCCTGTCCGGCCTGACCCTGCCCGCGATGGCCCAGGGTGGCGCCCCGGTCGAGGGCAAGGAC
>JBKJKU010000327.1:0-4172 GCA_046597355.1 Aquabacterium sp. | reverse complement strand
GCAGGCCCTGGATGTCCTCGCCATAGATGGCACGGCCGGCCAGCACCATCTTGAAGCCGTTGTAGTCCTTCGGGTTGTGGCTGCCCGTCACCTGGATTCCCGAACGGCAGCCGTGCGCGCCGCGCGTGGCGGCGACGTAGTACAGCACCGGTGTGGTCACCGCGCCGATGTCGACAACATCCAGGCCGGTCGACGCCAGCCCGCGGATCAACGCTGCCACCAGCTTCGGGCCCGACAGCCGGCCGTCGCGGCCCACCACCACCGCCCGCTCGCCAGCGGCAACCGCCTCGCTGCCAAAGGCCCGGCCCAGGTGCTCGGCAAAGGTCTCGTCGAACCCGGCGCCGACGACGCCGCGGATGTCATAGGCCTTGAAGGCCGAGGCTTGCACTTGCATGGGGCAGTTGTCCTGGGTTGTAACGAGATTTGCCACTCATTCTACGAAGGCGGACTTGCGTGCCCGAATGGCAGGACACGCCGTCAGTCAGCCGGCCTGCCGCCAGCTTGACTCACGGCGCAGCGCACGGCCACAAACCGCCGCGATGCACAGGTCCGAAAACGGCGAGTACCGCTGCCGCGCCTGCCTATGATGTCGGCCATGGACGCCCGCCTGCCACCGCTCGATACTGACGCCGCCTACCGGGTGCTGCAAACGCGGGACGCGCGCTTCGATGGCCGGCTGTTTGTCGGCGTTACCTCCACCCGCATCTACTGCCGGCCGGTCTGCCGGGTGCGGCTGCCCAAGCGCGAAAACTGCCGCTTCTTTGGCAACGCCGCCAGCGCCGAGCAACACGGCTTCCGGCCCTGCCTGCGCTGCCGGCCCGAGCAGGCACCGGGGCTGTCGCTGATGGATTCGTCCCAGGCCTTGGCCGGCCGCGCCGCGTTGCTGCTGGGCCAGGCCGCACACGAGGGGCTGGACCCGACGCTGCCCACCTTGGCCGCCCGGCTGGGCGTGACTGACCGGCACCTGCGGCGCATCTTCAACCAGGTGCACGGCGTGTCGCCGTTGGCCTATCTCAGCACCCAGCGGTTGCTGCTGGCCAAGCAACTGCTGACCGATACCCGGCTGCCAGTCACCGAGGTGGCGCTGGCCGCCGGCTACGCCAGCCTGCGGCGTTTCAATGCCGCCTTTGCCGACAACTACCGCATGAGCCCCAGCGCACTGCGCAAGGGCCAGCCCGACGTGCCTGTGCGTGAGCCGGTGCTGCGCCTGGCCTGGCGCCCGCCCTACGACCTGGACGGCGTGCTGGCGTTTTTCGCCAAGCGGGCCGTGCCCGGGGTGGAAGGTGTCGAAGGACTGACGCTGCGGCGCACTCTGGCACTGCGCTGGCGCGGCCAGCCGCTGGTGGGTTGGATCTGTCTGCGCTTTGTGCCCGATCGCTGCGAGGTGGCAATGACCGTGTCCACCTCGCTGCTGCCGGCGCTGGGCGGCCTGCTGGCCCGGGTGCGCCAGGCGCTGGATTTGGACGCCGACCCGGCGCAGATCGAGCCGGTGCTGGCCGACATCGGTGCGGGCAACGGTGCGCCCGGCGTGCGCCTGCTGGGCGGGCTGGACGGTTTTGAGATCGCGACCCGGGTGATCCTGGGTCAGCAAGTGACGGTCGCCGCGGCCCGCACGCTTACCCTGAGGCTGGTCCAGCGCTTCGGCGAGCCGGTGGTCACGCCCTGGCCTGGCCTGGACGTTTTGTTTCCGTCGGCCGAGGCGATCGCGGCAGCCACACCCGAGGCCATCGGCACGCTGGGCATCGTGCGCCAGCGGGTGGGCGCGCTACGCGCGCTGGCGGCCGAAGTGGCCGCCGGCCGCATCGCGCTGCACCGCGCCGCGCCGCTGCAGGCCACGCTGGACGCGCTGCGCGCACTGCCCGGCATTGGCGACTGGAGCGCCCAGTTGATCGCGATGCGCGCCCTGGCCTGGCCTGATGCCTGGCCCGCCACCGACATCGCCGTGCTCAACGCGCTGCGCGAGCACACCGGCGGCCAGCGTGACGCCGCGCTGGCAGCGGCCCATGCCCAGCGCTGGCGGCCCTGGCGCGCCTACGCGGTGATGAAGCTGTGGCAGACCCAGGAAGAAAAGCCCAACGCGATCCCGGCGCAGCCGGCTCGGGCTCCAGCTCCGGCTCCGGCCCCGGCCCCGGCCCGGGCGGCGCGGCGCCCCCTCCCATTGCCGTCGGCCAACCCGCACAACGCCGCCGACACCTCCCCCGACCCGCTTCAGGACGCCCCATGACCCAACCCCATCCGCATCTGGTGGCCCAGTCCCGCATCGATACCCCATTGGGTCCGCTCACAGCCGCCGCCACCGATCACGGCCTGGCCGGGCTGTGGTTCGACGACCAGGCCCACCATCCCGGCCCGCTGGCCGTGCCTGCCGACGCGCGCCACCCGGTGCTGGCGGCGACCGCCGTTGCGTTGACGGCCTATTTCGACGGCGACGCCGAGCCGCTGCGCCGGGTGGCGCTGGACCTGCACGGCACACCGTTCCAGTTGGCGGTGTGGCGCGCGTTGCAAGCCTTGCCGCGCGGTGCCACCGCCACCTATGGCCAGATCGCGGCCGGCGTGGGCTCGCCCGCTGCGGTGCGGGCTGCGGGTGCGGCCATCGGCCGCAACCCGGTGTCCATCCTGGTGCCTTGCCACCGGGTGCTGGGCAAAGGCGGCGCGCTCACCGGCTATGCCGGCGGCTTGCACCGCAAACAGGCGCTGCTGCAGGCTGAAGGCATCGCCGCCGGATGAAGCCCCGTGACCTGCTGGACCTGATCTTGCTGGCGGCCATCTGGGGCAGCTCGTTTTTGTTCATGCGCTTGCTGGTGCCCAGTTTCGGCCCGGTGGCGCTGGCCTTTGTGCGGGTGGCGGGGGCATCGCTGTTCTTGCTGCCTATCCTGCTGCTGCGCGGTGAATGGCCGGTGTTGCGCCGCCACTGGCGCGCCATGATCATCTTGGGCCTGACCAATTCAGCCCTGCCTTTTCTGCTGTTTGGTTACGCCGTCACCACCTTGCCGGCCGGGTTGACGGCGATCTTCAATGCCGCCACGCCGCTGTTCACCGCATTGATTGCCTGGGCCTGGCTGGGTGATCCACTGACGCGCTGGCGCAGCCTGGGGCTGGCGCTGGGATTTGCCGGCGTGGCCGGGTTGGCGGGCTACAAGTCGCTGGTCGCAGGCAACCTGCAAAGCTTGCAGTTCGACGGCGACAGCGCGCTCGCCATTGCCGCTTGCATGGCCGGCGCGCTGATGTACGGCCATGCCGCCAGCTATACCAAGCGCTACCTGCCCGGCCTGCCGGCCATGGTGATGGCCGCCGGCAGCCAGATGGCCGCAACCGCCGCACTCGCGCTGCCCGCTGCGCTGACCTGGCCGGCAGCCATGCCAGTGGCCACCGACTGGCTGATGGCCGCCGCGCTGGCGGTGCTGGCGTCGGGGGTGGCCTACAACCTGTACTTCAGGCTGATCACCCGTGTCGGGCCAACCCAGGCGTCTTCCGTCACTTTCCTGGTGCCGGTGTTTGCCATCCTTTGGGGTGCCACGCTGCTGGGCGAACAAGTGACCGTGCCGATGCTGGTCGGCGGCACAGTGATCCTGGCCGGCACGGCGCTGGTGCTCGGGCTGCTGCCACGGCGGCGGGCGCCGGGCCCACCGGGACGGCCTGAGTCCAGCACCTAAAATCCATCTTTTCCTCCAATGCAGCGAGATCCCGTGGGCGCCAACATCCTTCAGCAGCTTCCCGCCGGCGAACGTGTCGGCATCGCCTTCTCGGGCGGCTTGGACACCAGCGCCGCTGTGCACTGGATGCGCGCCAAGGGCGCCATCCCGTGTGCGTACACCGCCAACCTGGGCCAGCCCGACGAGGCCGACTACGGCGAAATCCCGCGCAAGGCCCTGGCCTACGGCGCCGAGACCGCCCGCCTGATCGACTGCCGCACCCAACTGGTGGCCGAGGGCATCGCCGCCATCCAGTGCGGCGCCTTCCACATCAGCACGGGTGGTGCCACCTACTTCAACACCACGCCGCTGGGCCGGGCCGTCACCGGCACCGCGCTGGTGGTGGCGATGCGCGACGACGACGTCAACATCTGGGGCGACGGCAGCACCTACAAGGGCAACGACATCGAGCGCTTCTACCGCTACGGGCTGCTCGCCAATCCAGGCCTGCGCATCTACAAACCCTGGCTGGACCAGACC
>JBKJKU010000251.1:0-6044 GCA_046597355.1 Aquabacterium sp. | reverse complement strand
CCAGGCCGAACGCTGCACCAGTTTGTACGGCGTGCCCACGATGTTCATTGCCGAGCTGGCCATCCCCGACTTCGACCAGTACGACCTCTCCACGTTGCGAACCGGCATCATGGCCGGCTCTCCGTGTCCGGCCGAGGTCATGAAGGCAGTCATCGAGCGCATGAACATGAGCGACGTCACCATCGCCTACGGCATGACCGAGACGTCACCGGTGTCCACCCAGACCGTTGCCGACGATCCCTTCGACAAGCGAGTCGGCACGGTCGGACGGGTCCATCCGCACGTCGAGGTTCGTGTGGCAGACCCCGAGACCAACGAGACATTGGATCGCGGTGTCGAGGGTGAGTTCCAGACGCGTGGCTACTCGGTCATGCGTGGATACTGGGACGAGCCCGAACGCACGGCCGCGGCCATCGATGCGGACGGCTGGATGCACACCGGCGATCTGGCCGTGATGGACGAGCAGGGCTACGTCAACATCGTCGGCCGGCTCAAGGATTTGGTGATCCGCGGCGGCGAAAACGTCTACCCGCGCGAGGTCGAGGAGTTCTTGTTCACCCACCCCGACATCGCCGAGGTGCAGGTGATCGGCGTGCCGGACGCCCGCTACGGCGAGGAGGTCATGGCCTGGGTGCGGCTCAAGGACCATGCCGACGCCGCGGCCTTCAACACGGCCAGCCTGCGCGCCTTTTGTGCCGAGCGCATCGCGCACTACAAGATTCCGCGCTACCTGCGGTTGACGGCCGAGTTTCCGATGACGGTCACCGGCAAGGTCCGCAAGGTGGAGATGCGCGAGGTGTCCATCGCCGAACTGGGCCTGCAAGCCGATGCGGCGATCCGCAATGCCTGAGCGCGACCTGGCCCTTGCCCAGGCGAGCCACCCCACTGCGCCGCAGAAGGCACCGGACGCCGCACCGCAGACCGCACCGGACGCCGCAGCGCACACCGCGCCTGTCACCGCCTACGACCTGGTCGCGCTGGGCGAGCCACTGATCGAGTTCAACCAGCGCTGCCCCGACCGGCCCGAGTTCACCCGCGGCTTTGGCGGCGACACCAGCAATGCCGTGATCGCCGCGGCACGCATGGGCGCACGCTGCGCCTACGTCGCGCAGGTGGGTGACGATGGCTTTGGCCGCAGCCTGCTGGGCCTGTGGCAGCAAGAGGGTGTGGCCACGGCCGGCGTGCGGCTGCTGCCGGGCGCCGACACCGGGCTGTACTTCGTCAGCCACGGTGCGGCGGGCCATGAGTTTTGCTACCGGCGTGCCGGCAGTGCCGCCGCCCGCATGGGCCCGGACGACCTGCCGCTGGCGCTGCTGGCGCAAACCCGCTGGCTGCATGTCTCGGGCATCTCGATGGCGATCAGCGGTTCGGCCTGCGACGCGGTGCTGGCGGCGGTGGTGCACGCCCGCGCCGCCGGTGCGCGTATCAGTTTTGATTTGAACTACCGGCCGCGCCTGTGGCCGGCAGCCCGTGCGCTGGCGCTGACCCGGCAACTGCTGGGTCAGTGCGACCTGTTTTTTCCCAGCGTGGACGAAGCCGCCGCGCTGACCGGGCTGGCCGAGCCGGAGTCGGTGATCGACTGGGCCCACGCGCAGGGCGCACGGGCCGTGGCGCTGAAGCTGGGCGCGCAGGGCTGCCGGGTCAGCGACACCCAGGCGCCCGGCGGCCCGCAGCGGCAGACATTGCCCGGCTACCCGGTTCAGGTGCTGGACGCCACGGGTGCCGGGGATTGTTTTGCCGGCGCCTGCCTGTCGCAGCTGGCGCGTGGCGCCACGCTGGTCGAGGCCGCCTCAGTGGCCAACATCGCCGCGGCCTTGAGCACCCAGGGTCTGGGCGCTGTGGCGCCCCTGCCGCACGCCGCTGCCGTGCGGGCAGCGGGCGGCCACCCGCGCAGCTGACGGCGTCAGCGGTCTGGCGGCAGCGGGACGGACGCTGACCGCCGGCATTCAGCGCACGTCGAACTGCTGCCAGTTCTTGCCTTTGAACTGGCCGTACCAGGCCTTGATCTCGAGCATGTCGGCGTCGATGTTGCCGGTGGGCCGGAACTGCGGCCCCAGCCCGCTGAGCTTGCGCGGGTAGTCCATGTACGCCATCACGATCGGCACCTGCGCCTGGTGCGCGATCCAGTAGAAACCGGTCTTCCACTGCCGGGTCTTGCTGCGGGTGCCTTCGGGTGGCACCACCAGGCTCATCGGACCGTCGGCATCGCGGATGGCCCGGGCCGACGCGTCCACCAGGTTGCTGGATTGCTCGCGGTTGACGGCGATGCCGCCCAGCCAGCGCATCAGCGGCCCGAACGGCCAGCGGAACAGTTGCTGCTTGCCCATCCAGTAGATGTCGAGCCGCAGCGCAAACGCCACCATCAAGGTGTACGGCAGGTCCCAGTTGCTGGTGTGGGGTGCGGCGATCAGCACGCACTTGGGGCTGTCCTGGGGCAACGCGCCTGCCAGCGTCCAGCCGGTGGCGCGCAAGAAGGCCAGGGACAGGTGGCGCAACACGGTGTTGACGCCGGGGGTCGTGAAGAGGGTGCGGTGCATGCTGCGAATTGCGTCGTCACGCAGGGGCCTGGTGTGGGAGCCGGCATTGTGCGGGGGCGCGGCGCGCGTGTTGGGCGTGAGGGCAGGCTTGCCCTTGGCCGGGCAGGGTGCGCGCACCCGTGGCCGCACGCCGCCCCTGGCCTTACATCAGCTGGCTGGGTGCCGTGCTGCGCCAAGCGGTGGGGGCTGCCGCGTGGGTGCTGCTGGTGTCGGCCGGCAGGTCCGGGTTGTGCAGGCCCATCAGCACCAGGGCGCGTTGCTGCAACTGCACCGCGTCATCGTGGTCGCCGCAGCGGTCCAGCACATCGCTGGCGCGCAACAGCAGCTTCACCTCCCAATGCGGGTCGGTGACGTGGGCGGCCAGGCCGGCGGCCTCGAACGCATGGTCCCGCGCACGGTCCTGCCAGTGGTGAACCGCAGCGGGCAGCGCGTTGTGCGCCTCAGCCAGCTCGGCGGCAAGGGTGGCCACCTCGGCCAACGCGCAGTGCAGGTCAGCGCAGTTGTCGGCCGACCCCATCACCACCGCCCAGCGCAGCGCCTGTGCCAGGTGGCTTTCGGCCTGGCCGTAGGCATGCAGGGCCGACAGTGCGCGAGCCACCTCGGTCAAGGCCTGGCACAGCGCGGCCGGTTGGCATGGACCGGTCACGGTTTCGGCCAGTGTGAGTTGCTGCAGCGCACGCACCAGCGCGTCACGCGCCGGACCGTTGGCCAGCGCATTGCCATCGGCGCAGCGGTGCGGCGGGCGCGGGTCGGCTTGGACGGTTGAGGCGGGGTGTGCGGATTGCGGCATGTCGGTCATCCGGGTGGCGGCTGGGTTGGGCTGATGCTAGGCCGCTCGGGACAGCCCGCAGCCCCCGCAGGCGCGGGGTGCCGGGGCCCGGTTTGGACGCCGCGTCGATCGCCGTGGCGGTGGCCGTGACAAGCGTCACGCGACCCCGTCGAGCCCCGCCACCGCATCGGCAGTGGCCAGGGTTTCTGCGGGATCAACCGCGCGCCGATTGCCTGCCGGCTTGCAGCAGAATGCGCAGGCCTGCGACCGCTGCGCTGTTGCCCAACCTTCCTGCCGGAGCCCTGTCCATGTCACTGCTGTGCCCACCCGTCCGTCCCCTCCTGACCGTGCTCGCCGCGCTGGTTGCCGGCGTCGCCGCACCGGCGCAGGCACAGACCACCCTGGCGCTGTCGTCCTGGGTGCCGCCCAGCCACACGCTGAGCGAGGTGCAAAAAGAGTGGTGCAGCCTGCTGGAGCAAAAAGCGGCGGGCAAGGTCAAGTGCAACGTGCTGCCGCGTGCCGTGTCGGCGCCGCCCGGCACGTTCGATGCGGTGCGCAACGGCCTGGCTGACGTGTCGTTCACGGTGCACGGCTACACACCGGGGCGTTTTGCCACCACGCAGATGGTGGAGTTCCCGTTCATGGGCAATTCGTCGGAGGCCACCTCGGTGGCTTTCCAGCGCATGTACGCCAAGTACCCGGCGTTTGCCGACGAGCACAAGGGCGTCAAGGTGTTGGCGGTGTTCACCCACGGCCCGGGCATGGCCTTCAACACCAAGCGTCCGGTGGTCAAGCTCGACGACATGGCCGGCATGAAATGGCGCATCGGCGGCGGCATGGTCAACGAGATCAGCAAGGCACTGGGCATGAATGTCACGCTCAAGCCGGCGCCCGAGAGCTATGAGCTGCTGTCGACCGGGGTGATGGACGGCACGCTGTTCCCGGCCGAGTCGGTCGAGAGCTTCAAGATCGACAAGGTGATCCGCCACGCCACCGCGTTTCCGGGCGGGCTGTACAACACCAGCTTCGTGTTCATGATGAACCAGGCCAAGTACGACGCGATGCCGGCCGACGTCAAGAAGACCGTCGACGAGATGTCGGGTGAGTTCGCCGCCCGCATGATGGGCCGCGGTTGGGACAAGGTCGACCGGCGCGGCATGGCCTTCATGCAGGCCGCGGGCGTCACCTTTACCCAGGCCGACCCGGCGTTTGTGGCGGCCATCAAGGCCAAGACCACCGACCTGGAAGGCAACTGGGCCAAGGCCGCTGAAGCCAAGGGACTGAAGGACGCCAAGAAGGTGCTGGCCGAGTACCGCGCCGAGATCGTCAAGATCGAGAAGTAACCGTGCTGCGCCGGCCCGCAACACCGCGGGCCGGGCGCGTGGCTGCGGCCGTTGCCCGTGCCGCCCGATCCGGAGATCCCCCTTGAAACGCCTGCTTGAATTGCTGTGCGGCCTGCTGGCCGCGGTGGCGCTGTTTGCCATCATGGTGCTCACGCTCGTCGATGTGCTGGGGCGCAAGCTGATGAGCCAGTCGGTCACCGGCTCGTTGGAGCTGACCGAGATCCTGATGGTGGTGGTGATCTTTGCCGCGCTGCCGCTGGTCAGCCTGAAGGGTGAGCATGTGGTGTTCGACTCGCTGGACCCGCTGCTGCCCGCCGGGCTGCGCCGGCTGCAGCGCGCCGCGGTGGATTTGTTGTGCTGCGCAGCACTGGCCGCACTGGCCTGGCTGATGTGGGACAAGGCGGCGCAGATGGCCGGCTATGGCGACACCAGCGCGCAACTCAAGCTGCCGCTGGGTCCGTTTGTGCGGCTCATGGCCGTGCTGTGCGGCCTGACAGCACTGGTGCATGGCCTGCAGATGCTGTGGCCCGGCAGCGACGCATCGGGCACTGCCGGCGGCAGTAGCCAGCCCATGGGCGGCGCAACGTGATCGAGGCACTGCTGGGCTTTGCGGCTGTGTTTGCGCTGGCGCTGCTGCGCATACCGCTGGCGTTTGCGATGGGCCTGGTGGGTTTTGCCGGACTGGGCCTGATGCGCGGCTGGGGCGCCACCGCAGCGTCCACGGCGCAGGTGGTGTACGACACCGGTTTTGCCTACACGCTTTCTGTGGTGCCGCTGTTCATCCTGATGGGCAACTTCGTGGCGCGTGCCGGGCTGGCGCACGAGCTGTTTCGCGCGGCCTATGCCTTCATCGGGCACTTCCGCGGCGGCCTGGCGCATGCCACGGTGCTGGCCTGCGCCGGCTTTGGCGCGATCTGCGGCTCGTCGATCGCAACCGCCGCCACCATGGCCAAGGTGGCCTACCCGTCGATGAAAAAGCTGGGCTATTCGGACTACCTGTCCACCGGCGTGATCGCCGCCGGCGGCACGCTGGGCATCATGATCCCGCCGTCCACCATCATGGTCATCTACGGCATCGTCACCGAGACCAATATCGGCAAGCTGTTTGCCGCCGGCATCCTGCCCGGCCTGCTGTGCGCGGCGCTGATGATGTGCGGCGTGGCCTGGATCACCTGGCGCGACCCGGCAGCCGGGCCGGCCGGCGAGCGCAGCAGCTGGCCACAGCGCTGGGCCGCGCTGCGTGGCATCTGGGGCGTGGTGGTGCTGGTGATCATCGTGCTGGGCGGCATCTACGGCGGCGTGTTCACCGCCACCGAGGGCGCCGGCATTGGCGCGTCGGGCGCGTTTTTCTTCGCCTTGTTGCGCGGCGCACTGGCGCCCCGGATGCTGTTGCAG
>JBKJKU010000040.1:0-11702 GCA_046597355.1 Aquabacterium sp. | reverse complement strand
ACTCGCTGGTGTTGCCGTAGTTGCCTGTCGAGACCCTGTTGTCGATGTACTCTCGCATCGACTCGGGCAGGGCAAAGCTCATGGTTTGGCGGCTCATGGCGTAATCTTGCGAGGTTTGACAACTGTTGTCAACATCAGCGAGCCAGCCAGCGGGCGAGCTGTCCATGTTGTCGCACGGCTCGATCCGTTTGGCCTTGTCACGAAGCCACGCGTGCCAAGTGGCGCGGCCCGCGCTGCACCAAAGCCTCGGCGTACTTCTCTACGCCGAACCGCATCGTGCTGCGGAAGTTGATGTGCGAGAAGTGCGCCGCACCTCAGCGCCGAGGTCTGGGCCAACCAGCATCTGTTTCAGCTGGACAGCACGGGCCGCCCGACGGTGGTGGCCGGCGTGCCGCCCGATCTGATCGCCGCCACCGGCCAGCGCTGGGGCAACCCGCTGTACCGCTGGGCCGCGCATGCCGAGGACGGCTATGCCTGGTGGGTGGAGCACATCCTGAACGTCAACTCGAACCACGGCCGGCTCAAGGGCTGGATGCGTCGCTTCCACGGCGTGACGACGTTCTACCTGGAGAACCACCTTGGCTGGTTCCGAGCCCTGGACCGGACGCCACGTAGCGCCTCGCAACCTGCGCAACTGCTCAACTTGGCTGTCGGCGCCGACTGCCATCATCGTTGGTCTCTCTGAGTTGCCTCGCCCTTAGACCCGGAAGCCTTCTTGTCATCAACACTTAATCTTGTCATCAATCTTGTCGCAATCTTGTCAGTGCGATAAGATTGCAGCCTATTCTTGTCAATTTGACCAGATTCGAGCCTCAATCTCGTCAGTTGACAAGGTTGATAAGGATTCCCCAGTCGATGACAGCGCCTGCCCTGTCCCCCCGTCACTATGCATTGCTGCGCCTAGTCCTTGCCGCCAGGGCACCGGTGCAGCCTGGTGCACTGGAGCAAGCCCTTCAGGCGTCCCGGCCCACCATCAACCGGGCTTTGCGAGACCTCGTGTCCTCCGGCTTTCTGGAGAAGCTGGGGGACGGCCGGTCCACCCGCTACACGGCCACAGATGTCACCACGGCTGCACTGGGGGCCGGGCCTCCAGCCGCATCTACGACAGCGGGGCGTGGCCTGCTGACGTGGTCGCCGGCTGCTCTACCCTTGGTCGAAGCGCTTCGCGCGCCTCTGGGAACTCGCACCCCGGTCGGCTATGAAAGCAGTTTTCAAAAGGACTACATTCCGAACCAGTCCAGCTTACTTCCCCCGCAGCTGGCCACGGACTTGTTCAACGCCGGCCGTAGCCGGGACCAGCAACCCGCGGGAACCTATGCCCGCGAGGTTCTGGAGCAACTGCTCATCGACCTTTCCTGGTCGTCATCGCGCCTGGAGGGCAACAACAAAAGCTTGCTCGACACCAAGGAACTCTTCGCGCTCGGGGAGCAAACAGGCCCCCTCGACGAAGACACTCTGATGCTGCTCAACCATAAGAACGCCATCGAGTTCATGGTCGACGCCGTGCCGACAGAGGGCATCACGGTGCCCGTCATCGTCGACCTGCAGGCCAAGCTGATGAGGGACCTCTTGAAGGACTCGCGGGACATCGGCAGCATCCGCCGGCGCGTGGTGAACATCGACGGCTCTGTCTATTCCCCGAGCAACATCCCCACGCTCCTGGAAGAATCGCTGAAGTCCATCATCGACAAGGTCCGCCACATCCGAAACCCGGTGGAGGCCGCATTCTTCGTTTGGGTCAACGTGGCCTACCTGCAGCCCTTTGCTGATGGCAACAAGCGCACGAGTCGTCTAAGCGCCAACATGCCGCTCTTGCTGTACAACTGCGCTCCCCTGTCCTTCTTGGACGTGGAGCGCACGGACTATGCGACAGCCATGCTCGGCGTCTACGAACAGCGTAACGTCGTCGCCGCTGTGGAGTTGTTTGAATTCATCTACCGTCGCTCAATTCAGAAGTACAGCGTGCTGCGAGCCTCCCTCGCCGTGCCCGACCCAGTTCGAGCCCGATACCGACAAGCCCTGAATGAACTCATGCAGTTCGTCGTCCTCTACGGACGAAGGCTGGAAGACGCATTTTCGGAGGTGCCTGTCGACGCCGCTGACCTGGCGGCGTTGCGCGTCATCGCGAACAAGGAACTGGACCACATGGAGCAATACAACTGCGCCCGCTACAACCTCGCGCGAGGCATGACGCAGAAGTGGATTGACGCCGGGCGGCTCAGGTAACCGGCCAGGGAGATTGCATCCCCTGGCTGGGTGTGGTTGCTTCCGACTACGGCTCCGCTTCCTGCGATACGTGGGGCGACCGCATGACCGGCCCAGGCACACAAGCCACGACTTCACCATGCGCAAGAGAACCCTGTCGTCGACCGTGGCGAATCATCACCGAGCGTGTTCGCGGCAGTTTGACGACCGACAAGCTCAAGTCGCAAGCCTCCGTCACTACCTAAGGAAACTCTGCACAAAGACGTCGCCGATGTGCTTGGCAGTGGGCTGACCGAACATGAGCTGCCTTTGCTGCTGCGTTCGTGCATCCCGGCCGAGTGGTGGCGCCACACGACGCTCCCCGAAGGACCAACGGTTCGCTACGTGGCGCGAGAGGACGTGCAGGGCCTGTCGCCGTGGCTGATGAGGCTGAAACAGGTAATGCAGGGCACCGCCAGCGCACCACTGCGGGCGTGAACGACCGCTTGGCGGGGTCCGACCAGCGGCGCGCCCAGCGATCCGCGATTCCCTGCAACGCCGGGTACACCGTGCCGAAGCTGACCAAGCGGACGTCGAGGCCCGCATGCGCCACCCGTCCCAACGCCCGCTCGATGGCGTCGTCGATCCAGCGGTCGTCGTTGCCGAAAGCACCACCGCCCACCCGAGTGAGGTGGACCGTGCCCGACCCGCCGCTCGCCTTTACCTCGCAAGCCGCCAGCAACGTCGCATCGTAAGCTGCGTCCAGCACCAGCCGCGCAAACGGCTCCCACGCCGGCGGCGCGATCGTCGTGTAGGCCACCGGAAGTGCCGAGCAGAAGGCCTGCGACACGATCGGCCGACTGCCGATCGGCCCGTCGGTGACCTCGACGCCGAGTTGCACCCCCGCCGCCAGCTCCGCGTGAAGATCGTCCTAGACGGCCTCAGTGGCGTTCGACAGCAGCCGTCCAATGTCCTTCAGCCCGTCGGACGTGGCCAGGGCATACCCGTCGCGCATGGTCCAGAGCGACTGCACCGACCGGCCGAGCAGGCCATTACTACAATCCACGGTTCCGAGGTCCGCGTTCGCGGACCTCGGGTGAGAACGTTTTTGACTTCTTCATGGCGCCAGGTCTGAAATGCTGGAGCCTCAAACCCCGGGGGGGTTCACGCGGCCATCGGTGCCTCAGTGCTCATCGTGCCGTTCCTTCGGCGTTGGAAACAACGGTGTCGATCTGAATCAACGCGTTCTTGGGCAAAGCCGAAACGCCGATCACGCGAAAGGCCGGTGCTCCACTTCGAAAATAGGTGGAGCAAACCTCATTCACAGCAGCTGAGTCGGCAATGTTGGTCAGGAAGACATTCAACTTGACGACGTCGTCCATGGCGTGGCCGATGCACGCCAAGATCGCCTCGATGTTGGCCAAGCACTGCCCGGCTTGCTCTTTGACGCCACCAGCAACCAAGTTACCCGTTCCTGCATCGATCGGCAGCTGCGCCGACAGGTGGTTGTAGTGCGAGAACGCCACAGTTTGCGTAGACAGCGCGCACTTCGGCGCATGGTCCGTATTCCGCGCCTTGATGACGATGCCGTGGCGATCCTCAACGGCTTGCGGCGGCGTGCCGTCGCCGTGTGAAACGACGGCTTCAATCTGCACCAACGCGTGCAGCGGTAGATCGACCACAGACACCACGGTGCGCGCAGGCATGTAGGCCACTGCACGGGCAATCGACGAGTCCGGGAAGAAGGTCGTATAGACCTGATCTACGAGGTCGAGGTCCGTGAGGTGCTTGACGTAGATGGTGATCTTGACGATATCGTCGAACGGTACGTCGATGCTTTCCAGAATCGCCTTGATGTTCTTCAAGCACTGTGCGGCCTGCTCTTTCACGCCACCGGTCACGACGCTCCCGGTCCTCGGATCGATCGGCAGTTGGGCCGAGATGTTGTTGTAATGAGAGAAGGCCACCGTTTGGGTCGACTGCGCACTAACTGGCGCACTCGCGGTGTTGTTGGTCAACTTGACGAGGTCACCGGCTTGCGGTGCATTCGGAATGGTACCGACGCCGTTGGTCACGAGTGCTTCGACTTGCACGAGGGCGCCCATCGGTAGCGCAGCAACGGCCAAGGTCGTACGGGTCGGAACATAGCTTGAGAAGAACGACTTATAGACGGCGTCAACGGCATCGAGATCCATGATGTTTCGCAGGAACACGGTGATCCTGACAACGTCAGTCATCGCATGGTCAATGCTTTTCAGCACGGCCGCGATGTTCTTGAAGCATTGTTCAGCTTGCTCTTTAACGCCACCGGCCACAAGCAGCCCGGTCTTCGGATCAACCGGCAACTGCGCCGACAGATTGTTGTAGTGCGAGAAGGCAACCGTCTGCGCATACGGTCCGAATGGCTTCGGAGCTGTTCCCGTATTTCTCGCCAGCACGGCGTTAAGACTGCTCATCTGATTTCCTTTGCTTGTCAAATATTCAAAAATGCGGTACGCCGAATGTGCGGCTTCGCGAGCACTTGAGCGGGCGCGTGGACTGGGATAGCTCAGCGCTGATGCAGTGCGCCTGCTTGAGCAGCCGTCAGCGCTGTCATGTTGACGATCCGGCGCACGGTCGATGAAGGTGTCAGGATGTGCGCAGGCGCATTGCCGCCCAACAGTATCGGACCGACCGTCACGCCGTTGCCACCCGTGACCTTCAGGACGTTGAACAGGATGTTTGCTGCGTCGAGATTGGGCAGCACCAGCACATTGGCGCTTCCGCTGAGACCCGAATCGGGAACCAGCGTTCGCCGGATCGACTCATCCAAAGCCGCATCACCGTGCATCTCGCCATCTGCTGGAACCGTGGGATTGCGCGCCACAAACATGTCCCGCGCCCGTCGCATCTTCAGCGCAGCGGGCCGCTTGCTGCTGCCGAACATAGAGTGCGACAGAAAGGCGACACAGGGCTGCACGCCAAATTGCGCGACCGCTTCGACCGCCATCTCGGCGATGTCGGCCAGTTGTTCGGCGCTGGGTTCCTCATTGACAAAGGTATCAGTGATGAACAGCGTGTGTTGTTCGAGAAGGACAGCGTTCATCGCGGCCCAAGTGCTCGCGCATTCGCGCCGCCCTATCACCTCCTGGACATGGTCCAGATGGCCGTCGAAGCGACCGACCAGGCCACACAGCATGCCGTCGGCATCCCCCAGGTGCACCATCAACGCCGCTACCGTGGTGGTGGACCGGCGCACTGCTGCCTTGGCCATCGGCGGGGTCACTCCGTTTCGAGAGCCCAGCCGATGGTAGGTTTCCCAGTAGACGCGAAATCGGGCATCGTCCTCGGGATTCACCAACTCGAAGTCTCGCCCCGCTTGCAACTGCAGCCCGGCGCGCTCAATCCGGGCTGCGATGACCGCCGGCCGGCCGATCAAGATGGGTCGCGCAAGGCCCTCTTCGAGGACAACCTGCACCGCCCGCAGCACCCGTTCATCTTCGCCCTCGGCATAGACAACACGTACTGGCCGGGCTTTGGCGGCGGCAAATACCGGACGCATGACCATGCCGGTCTGGTAGACGAAGCGCGCGAGAGACTGCCGATAGGCCTCCAGGTCAGCGATTGGTCGCGTGGCGACGCCGCTGTCGGCCGCAGCCTTGGCCACGGCCGGCGCGATGCGCAGGATCAGCCGCGAATCAAAGGGCTTGGGGATCAGGTAGTCGGGGCCGAAGCGCAGTTCTTGGCCAGCGTAAGCAGCCGCCACCTCGTCACTGATCTCAGCCTTGGCAAGCGCGGCGATCTCGTGCACGCAGGCCAGCTTCATCTCCTCCGTGATGCGCGAAGCCCCGCAGTCCAGTGCCCCCCGGAAGATGTAGGGAAAGCACAGGACATTGTTGACCTGGTTCGGGTAGTCGGATCGACCCGTGGCAATGATGCAGTCGGGCCGCGCCGCGCGCGCCAGTTCGGGCCGAATCTCGGGCTCTGGGTTGGCCAGCGCGAGGATGATGGGATTGATGGCCATTGCCTTGACCATCTCGATGGTGAGAACACCGGCGGCCGAGCAACCCAGGAACACGTCGCAGTCTGGCATCACTTCAGCAAGCGTACGAGCGTTCGTCGTCTGGCAGTAGCGCTGCTTGCTCTCGTCGAGCCTGCCGTTGTGGGCGTCATCGCGTTCGCGCTGAACCACGCCGCGTGAGTCGACGACGACGATGTGTTCGCGTTTTACGCCCAAGCCGACCATCACATCCAGACACGCGATGGCCGCAGCACCAGCACCGGACGCCACCAGCTTGATTTGCCCAATGTCCTTGCCGACCAGTTCGAGGCCATTCAAGAGCGCTGCGCCGGAGATGATCGCCGTGCCGTGCTGGTCATCGTGAAAGACCGGAATCTTCATCCGCTCCTTCAAAGCACGCTCGATGTAGAAGCATTCTGGTGCCTTGATGTCCTCAAGGTTGATGCCTCCCAGTGTGGGCTCCAGCGCAGCAATGATCTCGATCAGCTTGTCAGGGTCCTTCTCGGCCAGCTCGATGTCAAACACGTCGATGCCAGCGAACTTCTTGAACAGGCAACCTTTGCCCTCCATCACTGGCTTTGCCGCCAGCGGCCCAATATCACCCAGGCCCAGCACTGCAGTGCCATTGGTGATGACACCGACAAGGTTGCCGCGCGACGTGTACTCCGCCGCCAGCGCTGGATCGCCTGCGATGGCCAGGCAGGGGTAGGCAACGCCTGGCGAATACGCGAGCGACAGGTCACGCTGATTGGACAGCGGCTTGGTTGGCGTGACCGAGATCTTGCCGCGAGTCGGTAGCCGGTGGTAATCGTTGGCCGCCTCGCGAAGGGCCTGTTCTGCGGCCGAGAGTGGCGAGTGAATGTCGGACATCTTGCTTTCCTTGGAGAGTGGTGGTGCCGGACCGCAGCCTGACAGCCGCACGGCCGCGTTGACCAACGGTCAGAGAGTCGCCACCCGAAACGCCTGTTTGCCGGCGTAAACCGCGCGAGAGCCAAGTTCGTCCTCGATCGCCAGCAACCGGTTGTACTTGCAGACACGATCTGAACGGCACAAGGAGCCGGTCTTGATCTGCGTCGCTGCCGTGCCCACCGCCAGATCTGCAATGGTTGTGTCCTCGGTCTCGCCAGAGCGATGTGACACGACGGCTGTGTAGCCGTTCAGTGTCGCCATCTCCACCGCCGCGAGCGTCTCGCTGAGCGTGCCAATCTGGTTGGGCTTGATCAGGATCGAGTTCGCTACGCCCCGGTCGATCCCTTGACGCAGGATCTCGGTATTGGTCACGAACAGGTCGTCGCCGACCAGTTGAACTTTGCTGCCAAGGGCGTCGGTCAACAGTTTCCAACCAGCCCAATCGCCTTCGGCCATGCCGTCTTCGATGGAGAGAATCGGGTACTGCCTCGCCAGATCGACCAGCCAATCGGTGAACTGGGCCGAGTCGAATCGCCGGTTCTCGGCGGCCAGCACGTAGTGCCCATCGACGTGGAACTCCGAACTCGCCACGTCGAGCCCGAGCCAGATGTCGCGCCCGGGCGTGAAGCCTGCTGCCTGGATGGCGCGAAGGATGGCATCCAGTGCCGCGCTGTTGGAGGGCAAGTCGGGCGCGAAGCCGCCCTCATCGCCGACCGCAGTCGTCATCCCCGCCCCCTTGAGCTGGGCCTTGAGCGCGTGGAAGACCTCGGTGCCCCAGCGCAGGGCTTCGGCAAAGGTGGGCGCACCCACTGGCAGGATCATGAATTCCTGGATGTCGACGTTGTTGTCGGCGTGGGCACCCCCGTTGATGATGTTCATCATCGGCACCGGCAGGGTGTATTCCACCTGGTTACCCACGTAGCGATAGAGGGGCTGGCCCCGCTCCGCCGCAGCTGCCTTGGCGGTGGCCAACGACACCGCCAGCAGGGCGTTGGCCCCCAGCCTGGCCTTGTTGGGTGTGCCGTCGAGTTGGACCAGGCGGGCATCGAGCGCGGACTGGTCAAGCCCGCTCGATCCGAGCAAGGCCTGCGCGATCTCGCCATTGACATGGTCCACAGCCTTGCGCACACCCTTGCCGCCGTAGCGTCTGGGGTCACCGTCGCGCAGCTCGATGGCCTCGCGCGAACCGGTGGACGCACCGGACGGCGACGCCGCATGACCCCTGGCGCCACTGGCCAGCGTCACTTCAGCCGCGACGGTCGGGTTGCCACGTGAATCAAGGATCTCGATACCGCGAATTCGACTGATGTTGCTCATGCTTTGGCCTGCGAGGATGGATGTCTTTGAGGTCACGCGGTGGCGATGCGGATCAGGTTCGTGGAACCGGCCGTCCCGAAGGGCATGCCTGCAATGGCCACAATGAACTGCCCGGACTCAGCAAAATGATCGCGCTTGGCGACATCGCAGGCACGTTGAGTCATCTCGTCGACATCGGCCACGTCGGCGATGTGCACCGAATGCACGCCCCATACCAACGACAAGCGTCGAGCGGTGGCAAGGCGGGGCGTCAAACTCAGGATGGGAGACTCTGGCCTCTCGCGGGCAGCGCGCAAACTGGTGCGCCCCGAACTGGTGTAACAGACGATGGCTGCCGCATGCAGCAAGGCCACGGCGCGGCGCATCGCGCAGCACACCGCCTCGGCCACATCGCCACCTGGCCGCGCTGACGTGTGCGAGGTGTCGATCAACTGGCGGTACTGAGGGTCCGCTTCAACTTGTTCAATGATGCGGTTCATCATGTCAACCGCCACGACCGGGTACTTGCCGGAGGCCGATTCGGCCGAAAGCATCACCGCGTCGGCGCCGTCGTAGATGGCGGTGGCTACGTCTGACGCCTCGGCCCTCGTCGGGACCGGGCTCTCGATCATCGACTCGAGCATCTGGGTCGCCACGATGACCGGCTTGCCGAGCTTGCGGCAGCTGCGCACGATGCGCTTCTGGATCGAAGGCACGCGCTCGGCGGGCAGTTCGACACCGAGGTCGCCACGCGCCACCATGACAGCGTCGGTCAATGCGATGATCTCGTCCAGCCGCTCCACTGCAGACGGCTTCTCCAGCTTGACGACGATGGCCGCACGGTCACCGATCAGTGCACGCGCTTCGATCACGTCCTCCGGGCGCTGAACGAAAGACAGTGCAATCCAGTCGGCTCCCAGCTCCAGTGCCAGCGCCAGGTCCTTGCGGTCTTTTTCGGTCAGCGCGGTGAGGGGCAACACGACGCCCGGCACGTTGACGCCCTTGCGCTCGGACAGCTTGCCGCCGACCAGGACCTTCGTTTCCGCGAAGTCCGCGCCGCAGCGCTCCACCACCAGGCGCAACTTGCCATCGTCCAGCAACAACTCGGCACCCGGCACCAGCGCCGAGAAGATCTCCGGGTGCGGCAGACGAACGCGCCGCTGGTCGCCCGGAGCAGCATCCAGATCCAGACGGAACGACTCACCGGGCACCAGCATGACCGGGCCATCGGCAAAGGTGCCGACGCGCAACTTCGGGCCTTGCAGGTCGGCCAGGATACCGATCGGTCGGCCGGTTTCGTTCTCCAGCGCACGCAGCGCCTTGAAACGCTCGCTGTGGTCGGCGTGGCTGCCATGGCTGAAGTTGAGACGGAACACATCGACACCGGCCATGAACAACTGGCGGACGATGGCCGGATCGGAACTGGACGGGCCGAGCGTCGCGACAATCTTGGCGTTTCGGGTTCTGCGCATGCTTATTCTTTGGTTGGCGCATCGATGAAGATCGCGCGGAAGTCATTGACGTTGGTGAGCGTGGGTCCGGTGATTACCGAGTCGCCCAGCGCCTGGAAGAATCCATGGCCGTCGTTGTTGGCCAGGCTGTCCTGGGGTTTGATGCCCTGGGCCCAGGCCCGCGCCAACGAGTCGGGCCCGAGCAACGCGCCCGCGATCTCTTCCTGCCCATCGACACCGTCGGTATCGCCGGCCAACGCGTGGATGCGCGGGTGGCCATTCAATGCCACACCCAGCGACAGCAGAAACTCGACGTTGCGACCGCCCCGCCCCTGGCCGCGAATCGTGACGGTGGTCTCGCCTCCCGACAGCAGCACGCAGGGCGCCTGAACGGGCTGGTCGCGTTCGGCCACCTGCAGCGCAATGCCGGCCAAAACCTTGCCGACGTCACGGGCCTCACCTTCGATGGCATCGCCCAGAATATGAGCGGCTACGCCAGCGCCCCGGGCGACAGCAGCTGCCGCTTCAAGGGCCATCTGCGGCGTTGCAATCATGCGAACCTGTGTGTCAGCCATGCGTGGGTCTGCGGGCTTGATCGACTCGCCGCGACCGCTCTCGAGCACACCCAGAACAGAGAGAGGCAGGTCAATGGCATAGCGACGCACGATGGCCAGCGCATCTGCACAGGTCGTGGGATCGGGAACGGTCGGCCCTGACGCGATGTCGATCGGGTTGTCGCCGGGCACATCGGAGATCAACAAGGTCAGCACCTTCGCAGGGTGGCAGGCCGCCGCCAGGCGTCCGCCCTTGATCGCAGACAGATGGCGGCGCACGCAGTTCATCTCGCTGATGGTGGCGCCAGACTTGAGCAACGCACGGTTGACGTCTTGCTTGTGCGCCAGCGTCAGCCCTTCCAACGGCAAGGGCAGCAACGATGAGCCACCGCCGGAGATCAGGCACAACACCAAGTCTTCCGGTTGCAAGCCTTGCACGAGTTGCAACATGCGTTGGGCAGCCTTCAATCCGGCCGCATCCGGCACCGGGTGAGCCGCTTCGACGATTTCGATGCGTTGGCATGCAACGCCATAGCCGTAGCGCGTGACGACCAACCCGCTCAGCTGATCGGGCGATCCCGCCCAATGCTCTTCCACCGCGCGGGCCATGGCCGCCGAGGCCTTGCCCGCACCGATGACGATGAGCCGGCCACGGCCCAGACTCTGCGGCGTGGGCAGGTGCATCGGGATACAACGCGAAGGCTGGGCCGATGCGATGGCCGATGCAAACATCAGGCTCAGGAGTTCTCTGGCCCGACTCCTGGTCGGCCCGCTTGTGCTTGTCATGACGGCGCGTGCAGTGGGTCAGGCCGCCTGCTGGCCGATTTCGAAGTTCGAAAGTTTTTCCAGCGCGCGCACCATGGCCGAGTGATCCCAGGCCTTGCCGCCGTGCGCAGCACAGGCGTTGAACAACTCCTGCGCGGTGGCGGTGTTCGGCAACGCGACACCCAGCTCACGCGCGCTGGACAGCGCCAGATTGAGATCCTTTTGGTGCAACTCGATGCGGAAACCCGGGTCGAAAGTGCGTTTGATCATGCGTTCGCCATGCACTTCCAGGATCTTCGACGACGCGAAACCGCCCATCAGTGCCTGGCGCACGCGCGCCGGGTCGGCACCTGCCTTGGCTGCGAACAACAAGGCCTCAGCCACGGCTTCGATGTTGAGTGCGACGATGATCTGATTGGCCACCTTGGCAGTCTGGCCGTCACCGTTGCCACCGACCAGCGTGATGTTCTTGCCCATCAACTCGAACAGCGGCTTGACGCGTCCGAACGTCGCTTCTGAGCCGCCGACCATGATCGACAACGT
>JBKJKU010000232.1:0-8539 GCA_046597355.1 Aquabacterium sp. | reverse complement strand
CACAAGCAAACGGTGCTGGCGCAGGCCCTGGCGCGTGCACCAGCCGCACAGTCAGCGCTGGCGGTGCTGGCCGAGTTTGGCGGCTTCGAGATCGCGATGATGGCCGGTGCGATGCTGGCCGCAGCGGCCGAGCGGCGCGTGATTCTGGTCGATGGCTTCATCGTCGGCGCGGCGCTGCTGGTGGCGCACCGCCTGGCACCCGCCGTGCTGGACGCCTGCGTGTTTGCCCATTGCAGCGCCGAAGCGGGTCACACCGCGATGCTGGCCGCGCTGGACGCCAAACCGCTGCTGAACCTGGGCCTGCGGCTGGGCGAAGGCTCGGGCGCGGCGCTGGCTTGGCCGCTGCTGGCCTCGTCGCTGCAGTTGTTGGCGGGCATGGCCAGCTTCGAGTCGGCCGGCGTCAGCGGCCGCGACTGATCGTCGCCATGCCTGTGCCTATACCCAGACCCGAGCCCGAGCCCGAGCCGAGGCAGATGCCGCCCCGCAAATCCGGGCTCAGCGCCCTGCGGCACGAGGCCCGCCTGGTCGCGGTGGCGTTGCAGTTCCTGACCCGGGTGCCGGTGCGCCTGGCGGCGTTTGATCCGCAGTGGCTGCACGACTGCGCCCGACACTTTCCGCTGGTCGGCGCGGGGGTCGGCGCTTTCGGTGCTGCGGTATTGCTGGCAGCGGCCCAGGTCTGGCCGCCGGTGCTGGCCGTGTTGCTGGCGATGGCCGCCACGGTCTGGCTGACCGGCGGATTTCACGAGGACGGCCTGGCCGATACCTGTGACGGCCTGGGCGGGGCCGTCAGCCGCGAGCGCGCGCTGCTGATCATGAAGGACTCCCGGCTGGGCAGCTACGGTGCGCTCGGCCTGGTGCTGACGCTGGCGCTGAAAGCCGCCGCGCTGACGCTGCTGGCCAGCCAGGCGCCGCTGCTGGCCGCCGCCGCGCTGGTGCTGGCGCACGGCCTGTCACGGGGCGCTGCGGTGGCGCTGCTGGCGCTGCTGCCCTACGGCGGCGATCCGGACCATGCCAAGGCCAAGCCGCTGGCCCAGCAGATCGGCCGCGGCGGGCTGGTGGTGGCGTTGGCCGTGTGCGGGCTGCTGCTGGGCGCGGCGGCCTGGGCCGGTGGGGTCTGGCCCAGCCTGGCCGTGCTCACGCCGCTGCGCTTGGCCTGCGCCGTGCTGGCGGCGGTCGGCGTGGTGGCGGTTTGTGGCCGCTGGCTGCAACAGCGCCTGGGCGGCTACACCGGCGACGGCCTGGGTGCCACCCAGCAATGGACCGAGCTGGCGGTCTACCTGGTGCTGGCGGCCCGGGCCGGTGCGGTGGCTTGAATGGTGGGTATGGGCAGCGATGGCGGCAGCGACAACTTCACCGGCACCGGCACCGGCACCGGCACCGGCACCGGCACCGGCACCGGCAGCAGCAGCAGCAGCAGCAGCGCCGGCAGCCGCGCCAACGGCAGCGGCAGCATGACCACCGGCGCGCCAGCCCTTGCGCTGTGGCTGTGGCGCCATCCGCGCCCGATCGGTGCGGCCGGTCGGTGCATCGGCCAGACCGACTTGGCGCTGGACCGCCGCCGGGCCAAACGCCTGGCGCACCGGATCCGCAGCGCCGCCCGCCGCCACGGCCTGCCGCACGCGGTCTGGACATCGCCGCTGCAGCGCTGCGCCCAGGTGGGCCGCCAGCTGGCACGCTGGGGCTGGGCACACCACACGGACGTCCGCTTGCTGGAGCTGGACTTTGGCCGCTGGGACGGCCAGCCCTGGACGGCCATCCCCCATGCCGAGGTCGCCGCCTGGGAGGCCGACTTTGCCCAGCACGCCCCGGGCGGTGGTGAATCGCTGGTGGCGCTGGCCCGGCGCTGCCACACTTTTCTGGCGCAACGGCAGGCAGCGGACGCCAGCCTTGCGGCGGACACTGCCGCTGCTGCGTCGGCCGCTGGGTCATCAGCCGCATTGCTGGTGGTGGCCCACGCCGGCTGGATCAACGCCAGTGCGCTGCCCGACCCGGCCGCATTGCTGGCCACCGATTGGCCGGCCGCAGCGGGCTACGGTTGTTTGGTCAGGCAGCGCTGGCCCTGGGCTGGTGGTACTGCGCCACGCGGCGCCTGAATCGCCAGATCGCCCCGCGCGCCGCCAGGCCTCAGGGCTTGCCGTTGAGCCGCCGCCCGGTGGCGCACACCGTCCGCACCGTGCAGGCCGCGCACTGTGGCGAACGTGCGGTGCAAACATAGCGCCCGTGCAGGATCAGCCAGTGGTGGGCGTTGTGGCCGTATGCGGCGGGCACCCGTTTGTCCAGCCCCTTTTCTACTGCCGGCGGAGTTTTGCCCGGCGCCAGGCCAGTGCGGTTGCTGACCCGGAACACATGCGTGTCCACCGGGTTGGTCGGCTCGCCAAAAGCCACGTTGAGCACCACGTTGGCAGTCTTGCGGCCCACGCCTGGCAGGGCTTCGAGCGCAGCACGGCTGCGTGGCACCTGGCCGCCGTGCTGATCCACCAGGATGCGGCAGGCCTGCACCAGGTGCTTGGCCTTGTTGCGGTACAGGCCGATGGTGCGAATTTGTTCGGCCACCGCTGCTTCGCCCAGGTCCAGCATCTGCTGTGGCGTGCTGGCCAGCACAAACAGCCGCCGGGTGGCCTTGTTGACGCTGACGTCGGTGGCCTGGGCCGACAGCAGCACGGCGGCCAGCAGCTCAAACACGCTGGTGTAGGCCAGCTCGCTGGCCGGGTTGGGGTTGGCCGCGGCCAGCGTGCTGAAAAACGTCTCGATCTCGGCGGGCTTCATGCGGTGGGTTCAGGGGTGATGGGGCGGGTGGCCCAGCGCTGGTGCAGCAAGGGCAGCACCTGCACCGCCACGATGCAGGTCAGGATCAAGGCGCAGCCGGCCAGGCCGGTGAGGCTCAACCGGTCGCCCATCAGCCAGGCGCCAAACAGCGCGGCAAACACGGTCTCGGACGACAGGATGATGGCGGCATCCGCCGGGTGGGCATGGCGCTGGGCGACCACCTGCAAAGTGAAGGCCACGCCCACCGACAGGATGCCGGTGTAGGCGATGGCGCCAGCGGCGGCGCGCAGGCCGTTGGCATCGATCGTTTCGGTGGCCAGTCCCAGGCTGCCACTGGCCACGGCGCAAATTGCAAACTGGCCAAAGGCCAGCAGGTAGGCGCCGCGGATCTTGTTTGCCACCTGGCCGACCAGCAGCACATGCACGGCCCAGGGCAGGGCGCTGGCCAGTACCCACCAGTCACCCGCGGCCAGCGATTGCAGCGACGCGCCGGTCAGCAGCCAGGTGCCGGTCAGGCAGCCGGCGGCGGTCGGCCAGATGCTCCAGTGCGGCAACTGGCGCTGGAACACCCAGGCCAGCAGCGGCACCAACGGCACGTACAGCGCGGTCAAGAAGCCGGCATTGGTCACGCTGGTGGTAACCAGCCCGATCTGCTGCATCACCACGCCGATGCACAGCAGGCCGCCCAGCAGCAGCACCCAGAGCCACTCGGTGCGGCCGGGCAACTGGCCAGCGGCGCGCAGCCGCTGCCATTCCAGCCAAGCCAATGGCGAGACCACCAGCGCGCCCAGCACAAACCGAACCCCGGTGAAGGTCAGCGGCCCGACACCGGCCATGCCCATCGCCTGGCCGACAAAAGCCGAGCCCCAGATCAGCGCGGCCAGCAGCAGCAGCGCATTGGCGCGCAGGCGCGATATCGGCTGGCCGGTCACGCCGCGCCCTTTGGGGCCAGTTTTGCGGCCCGCGCCCGCGCCAGCGCGGCTTCGATCACCGCCCGTTTCTTGTCGATGACCGCGGGGTCGGTGTGCCGGGTATGGCTGGGCAGGTCGGCCAGCTTGGCCTCGGCTTTGGCCGCGAGGCGGGCCTCGTCGTCGCGCTGCAGGCGCAGGGCGCGTTGCTGGCGCTGCTGGTACTGGCGCCGTGCCAGGTCAGCCTGCGGGGCAGACCAGGCGGCCCAGCCGGTCTGGCTGCCGGTTACCGGCACGAGCGCAATGCAATCGACCGGGCAGGCCGGCACGCACAACTCGCAACCGGTGCAATCGGCATCGATCACGGTGTGCATGCGCTTGGGCGCGCCGATGATGCAATCGACCGGGCAGGCCTTGATGCACAGCGTGCAGCCGATGCACCAGGTCTCGTCGATCACGGCCAGCAGGCGGGGGGCTTCCAGGCCGCGGCGGGTGTCGAGTGCGGTCACCGGCTGCCCGGTGATTTGCGCCAGCCGTTGGATGCCCTCATCGCCGCCCGGTGGGCAGCGGTTGATCTCGGCCTCGCCAGCCGCGATGGCCTGGGCGTAGGCCCGGCAATCCGGGTAACCGCAGCGGGTGCACTGGGTTTGCGGCAGGGCCGCGTCAATGCGGTCGGCCAGCGTGTCCTGCGGTGGCAGGCCAGGCTGGCCGGGTGTGGGGGGCAGGCGGTGAAGAGGCGCGGTAGAACTCACCGTGCCAATTATCCCAGCCCGATCCTGCCTGTCAGGGATCAGGCCTTGGGCGCTGCCCGTTTGCGTGCCGGGCGCTTGGCGACGCTGCGGGCCTGCGGTGCCGCGGCGACCTGCAATGCGGCCTCGGCGACCAGTTCCCGGGACGAGGCAGCAGCCTTGACCGGATCGTTGTAGCGGGCGATGAAGTCGCGCACCACCGGGTAGGCCATGTCGCGCCAGCGCCGACCCGAGAAGATGCCGTAGTGGCCAGCGCCTTCAACGTCGTAGTGGAACTGCCGCGCTTTGGGGATGCCGGTGCACAAGCCGTGCGCAGCGCGGGTCTGGCCGGCACCGGAGATGTCGTCGAGCTCACCTTCGACCGTCAGGATGGCGCCGGTGGTGATGTCATGCGGCCGCACTTGCGTGCCGTCGACAAACCAGGTGCCCTTGACCAGCGAGAAGTCCTGGAACACCGTCTTGATCGTCTCCAGGTAGTACTCGGCCGGCATGTCCAGGACGGCGTTGTACTCGTCGTAGAACGTGCGGTGTTTCTCGGTCGAGTCGTCGTCGCCCCGGATCAGGTCCAGGAAGTAGTCGTAGTGCGAGTTGATGTGGTGGTCGGGGTTCATCGCCACGAAGCCGGTGTGCTGCAAGAAGCCCGGGTAGACGCGGCGGCCGACGCCGGCAAAGTTGCTCGGCACGCGGTAGATCACATTGTTCTCGAACCACTCGTAGGGCTTCTTGGTCGCCAGGTTGTTCACCGCGGTGGGCGACAGGCGTGCATCGATCGGGCCACCCATCATCGTCAGCGTGCGCGGCGTGAACTCACCGTGCGTGGCCAGCAGCGAGACGGCCGCCAGCACCGGTACGGTGGGCTGGCAGACCGAGATCACATTGACCTCCGGGCCGACAAAGCGGATGAACTCCTGCACGTACTTGACGTAGTCGTTCAAGTGAAACGGGCCGTCGGACAGCGACACGGTGCGGGCGTCGGTCCAGTCGGTGATCAGCACCTTGTGGTCACGCAGCAGCACCCGAACGGTGTCACGCAGCAGCGTGCTGTGGTGGCCCGACAGCGGGGCGACCACCAGCACGGTGGGCTGGGTTTTCATCTTCTCCAGCACTGCCGGGTTGTCCGAGAAGCGCTTGAAGCGCAACAGGCGGCAAAACGGCTTGGTGATCGGTACCTGCTCCAGCACAGCCACTTCGACATCGTCGATCTCGACCGTGCTGATGTCGAACTTGGGTTTTTCGTAATCCTTGGCCAGGCGGTGCATCAGGTCGAGGCCGGCGGACACCCGCTGCGCCAACGGCGTGTGGGTGAAGGGCGATAGCGGGTGGGTGTAGAGCTTGGCCGACGCGCTGGCGAACTCGGAGAACGGCGCCATCAGCGCGCGTTGGGTTTCATACAGCTGGTAAAGCATGGCTTTGGACTCCGAGAAGTGGGCGTTGGGTCAGTCTGCGGGCTGCATCGTGTGGCAGCGCCGCCGAATGGCACCTGACATCGGGGACAAAAATTGTGCAGTGCAGCAATTATGTGCCCATCTCGACGATATTGCACGTTCCCTCGTATTTTGGTGCCGTAAAAACACCCGTCGCAGTCTGGCAATTGGCAACTCTGTCACATTGGTGACCGGGGAGTGGTGACTGCGGACCCGCCAAAAGCGGCAAAGCCCGGCAGTTGCCGGGCTTTACAGCGTGGGCCGGCGTCACGCCAGTCAGGCGCGGCGTAGGCCAGGCCTGACTCGCCCTGCCTGCCGTGCGCTACAGCACCTTGGCAATGGCCGACACCACCGCATCGATGTTGCCGGTGTTGAGTGCGGCCACGCAGATGCGGCCGGAATCCACGCCATAGATGCCAAACTCGTCGCGCAGGCGCTCCATCTGCGGCTTGTTCAGGCCCGAATAGCTGAACATGCCGCGCTGGCGGGTGATGAACGAAAAATCTTGCTGAACACCGGCGGCCACCAGCTTGTCGGCCAGCAACTGGCGCATTTGCTTGATGCGCAGGCGCATGCCGGCCAGTTCGGCCTCCCACTGGGTGCGCAGCGCCGGCGTGTCCAGCACGGTGGTCACCACTTGCGCGCCGTGGGTGGGCGGGTTGCTGTAGTTGGTGCGGATCGTGATCTTGAGTTGCGACAGCACCCGCGCAGTCTCGTCCCGGCTGGCACAGACCACGCTGAGTGCGCCCACCCGCTCGCCGTAGAGCGAAAAGCTCTTGGAAAACGAGGTGGCGACGAAGAAGTCCAGCCCCGACGCCAGGAACTGTTGCACCACGGCGCCGTCCTCGGCAATACCGTCGCCAAAGCCTTGGTAGGCCATGTCGAGGAAAGGCACCAAGTTGCCGGCCTTGAGCACGGCGATGACCTGGTCCCACTGCGCCGGCGTGATGTCGTAGCCGGTCGGGTTGTGGCAACAGGCATGCAGCACCACGATGGTGCCGGCAGCAGCGGTGGTCAGGTCGGCCAGCATGGCGTCGAACCTGACGCCGCGGTTCCGCGCGTCGTAATAAGCGTAGGTGGCCACCGGGAAGCCGGCGTTGGTGAACAGCGCGCGGTGGTTTTCCCAGCTCGGGTCGCTGATCAGCACGGTGGCGCCGGGGTTGAGCTTTTTCAGGAAGTCGGCACCCACCTTCAGCCCGCCGGTGCCGCCGATGGCCTGCACCGTGGCCACCCGGCCAGCGGCCAGCACCGCGCTGTCGGCGCCGAACACCAGCCGCTGCACGGCCTTGTCGTAGGCGGCGATGCCATCGATCGGCAGGTAGCCGCGGGGCTTGGCGGCGTCGTTCAGGCTTTGCTCGGCGGCCCTGACGCAGGCCAGCAATGGCAGCTTGCCGGCGTCATCGAAGTACACACCCACGCCCAGATTGACCTTGGTCGAGCGGGTGTCGGCATTGAATTGCTCGTTCAGGCCCAGGATCGGGTCGCGGGGGGCCAGTTCGACGGCGGCAAAAAGCGTCATGAATAAGTGTCCTGAAGTGACGGTGGCAGCAGAAAAGCGGGTCGGGCGAAGCGGTGGAAGACAGCCGACGCCGGCCTGCGCTACCCTGTCGGGTTGCTCGGCCGTTGTCATTTTTTGGGGTCAATGCCAGCGGGAGAGCGCACGATTTTAGGGCCTGCGGGCCAGCAATTAAGGGAACACCCGATGTCGAAAATCAGCAGGCGGCCAGACTTGGCCGGCGTAGAGGCCACCGCCGAATTGGAGACTGCATTCCCGACCGATGACTTGGCCGGTCACCCAGCCGGTCAATCGGCCGGGCTCTCGGCCGTGCTGGCGGCTGAAAACGTGAATCTGCGGTCCGCGCCTGCCGAGGGCGTGTTTGTCAGCTTCCCGGATTCACCCTTCCAGCTGTTCCAGCCTTACCCACCGGCCGGTGACCAGCCAGCAGCGATCGACCAGTTGGTCGAGGGGCTGGAAGACGGCTTGGCCTACCAGACCTTGCTGGGCGTGACCGGGTCCGGCAAGACCTTCACGATGGCCAATGTGATCGCCCGCATGGGCCGGCCAGCCATCGTTTTTGCGCCCAACAAGACGCTGGCCGCGCAGCTGTATGCCGAGTTCCGCGAGTTCTTCCCGAAGAATGCGGTGGAGTATTTCGTCAGCTACTACGACTACTACCAGCCCGAGGCCTATGTGCCGCAGCGCGACATGTTCATCGAGAAGGACTCGGCGATCAACGAGCACATCGAGCAGATGCGCCTGTCGGCCACCAAGAGCGTGCTGGAGCGGCGCGACACGGTGATCGTGGCCTCAGTCAGCGCGATCTACGGCATCGGCAAACCCGAGGACTATTCGCAGATGCGCTTCATCGTGCGGGTGGGCGACAGGATCGGCCAGCGCGACATCATTGCCCAGCTGATCCGCATGCAGTACAGCCGCAACGACGTCGACTTTTCGCGCGGCACCTTCCGGGTGCGCGGCGACACGATCGACGTGTTTCCGGCCGAGCACAGTGAGCTGGCGATCCGGCTGGAGCTGTTCGACGACGAGATCGAGCGCCTCAGCCTGCTGGACCCACTGACCGGCCGGGTGCGGCAAAAAGTGCCGCGTTTCACGGTCTACCCCAAGAGCCACTACGTCACGCCGCGCGAGCGGGTGCTGGCAGCGGTCGAGACGATCAAGGCCGAGTTGCGG
>JBKJKU010000223.1:0-5051 GCA_046597355.1 Aquabacterium sp. | reverse complement strand
TTTGGTGCGCTTGCAACGCATCGGGCTTGAGGTTAATTCCGCCCGCGGCAACGTGATTCTGGGCAAGCTCGAGGGCAATAACCCGGCCGGTTCGGTCAAAGACCGCCCGGCCTTGTCCATGATCGCGCGCGCACAGGAACGCGGCGAGATCAAGCCGGGCGACACGCTGATCGAAGCGACCTCGGGCAACACCGGCATTGCGCTGGCCATGGCTGCTGCCATCAAGGGCTACCGCATGGTGCTGATCATGCCGGAGGACCTGTCGGTCGAGCGGGCCCAGACCATGAAGGCCTATGGCGCGGAACTGATCCTGACGCCCCGCTCGGGCGGCATGGAGTACGCCCGCGATCTGGCCGAGCAGATGCAAAAAGACGGCAAGGGCCGGGTGCTGGACCAGTTTGCCAACGCCGACAACCCGCGCATCCATTTCGAGACCACCGGGCCCGAGATCTGGCGCCAGACCGCCGGGCGCGTCACCCACTTTGTCAGTGCGATGGGCACCACCGGCACCATCACCGGCGTGAGCCGGTTTCTCAAAAGCCAGAACCCGGGGGTGCGCATCGTGGGTGCGCAGCCGGCCGAGGGCTCTCGGATCCCCGGTATCCGCAAATGGCCCGAGGCCTACCTGCCCAAGATCTACGACCCGGCGCAGGTGGACGAACTGGTGCTGGTCAGCCAGGCCGATGCCGAGGACATGGCCCGCAAGCTGGCCAGGCAAGAGGGCATCTTTGCCGGCATCTCGGCGGCCGGTGCGGCGTGGGTGGCCTTGCAACTCGCCCAGCAGGTGACCGACGCCACCATTGTTTTCATCGTCTGCGACCGGGGCGAGCGTTACTTGTCGACCGGCGTCTTCCCCGCCTGACGCGCCAGCCATCCCGATGAGCAACCCCTACCGCTTTTGCCCAACCTGCGCCACCGCGTTGCAACCCGTCGAACAACTCGAGGACGGCGGCCTGAAGGTGCGGCTGCGCTGCCCGGGCTGCCAGTGGACGCACTGGAACAACCCGACACCGGTGCTGGCTGCGGTGATCGAATGTGCCGACCGTGACGGGCAGGTGCTGCTGGCGCGCAATGCCGCCTGGTCGGGCCGGATGTTTGCGCTGATCACCGGCTTCATGGAGGCCGGCGAGACCCCCGAAGAAGGCATCACCCGCGAGGTGGCCGAAGAAACCTCGCTGGAGGTGCTGTCGCTCGACCTGATCGGCGTTTACGACTTCCAGCGCATGAACCAGATCATCATTGCCTACCACGCGGTGGCGCGTGGCGAGGTGCGGTTGTCGCCCGAACTGGCCGAGTACAAGCTGTTTGCGCCGGCCGACCTGGTGTGCTGGCCGGCGGGCACCGGCTATGCGCTGGCCGAGTGGCTGCGCCGACGGGGCATCGAGCCCCGCTTCATGGACCTGCCGCGTCGCACCTAGAATCTTGCGTTTTATCTGGCAGGGTTCAGTCCATGGATGCGCAAAAAGAAATCGACACCCGCGGTCTGAATTGCCCGCTGCCGATCCTCAAGGCCAAAAAGGCGCTGTCGGAGTTGCAGGCGGGCCAGGTGCTCAAGGTGCTGGCCACCGATCCGGGATCGCTGCGGGATTTTCAGGCCTTCGCCCGGCAGACCGGCAACGAACTGATCGAGCAGAGCACCGCAGGCGACGAGTTCGTGCACTATCTGCGCCGCCGCTAGCGCAGCGCTTGGCTGCCTGCGGGCCGGCCCGCCAGCAGGCTCAGACCGCCAGGTCCTGCAGGTAGTGGCGAAACGACGCGCCCACCTCCGGGTGCGCCAGCGCCAGTTCCACATTGGCCTGCAACCAACCCTCTTTGCTGCCGCAGTCGTAACGCTGGCCTTCGTAGCGGAAGGCAAACACCTTCTCACGACGCAGCAGCGACGCAATGCCGTCGGTCAACTGGATCTCGCCGCCCACGCCCCGCGGCTGGCTGGCGATTTCGTGGAACACGCCGGGCGTCAGGATGTAGCGACCGGCCACGCCCAGGCGCGACGGGGCGTCCTCGGGGGCGGGCTTCTCGACGATGCGGTTGACATCCATCACGCGGTCATTGACGGGCGTGCCGGCCACGATGCCGTAGCGCCGGGTGTGCTCGGCCGGCACCTCCTGTACCGCGATGATCGATGCCCGCCACTCGGCAAACTGGTCCACCATCTGCTTGAGTACCGGCGGCGATCCGACCATCAAGTCGTCAGCCAACAACACCGCAAACGGCTCGTTGCCCACCAGCCGCTGGCCGCACAGCACCGCATGCCCCAGGCCCAGCGCCTGGGCCTGGCGCACATAGATGCACTCCATGTCGTGCGGCTTGACGCTGCGGACCACCGCCAACAATTCGGCCTTGCCCGCCTGTTCGAGGGCTACCTCTAACTCGAAAGTCATGTCAAAGTGGTCTTCTATCGGGCGCTTGTGGCGGCCCGTCACGAAGATCATCTCGCGCACACCGGCGGCATAGGCCTCTTCGACCGCGTATTGAATCAATGGCTTGTCCACCACCGGCAACATTTCCTTGGGCTGTGCCTTGGTCGCTGGCAAAAACCGGGTGCCCAAGCCGGCAACCGGAAAAATCGCTTTTTTCACCAGCATGACGATGACTCTTCTTGAAGTTGAACTGGCAATGATTCTGTCATGACGTTTGTGACGCACTGTCGATCAAGTCGAGGCCCGCGCACGCCATGGTGCTGATCGTCGAGCCGCTGGACCCAGCGGTCATGACCTGGCTGGTGGCGCGCCATCCGGTGCGCTTCGCGCCTGAGCTGGCGCGCAATCCTGGCGCCTTGAAACATGCGTTGGCGCATGTGCGTGCCCTGGTGATCCCGGCCACCGTGGCGCTGGACGCCGACGTGCTGGCGGCAGCGCCGAAGCTCAAGGCCGTGGGCCGCCTGTCGGCTGGCGTCGAAAACATCGACTTCGACGCTTGCGCCCGGGCCGGTGCCGAGGTCGTGCGGCCGGGCGACGCTACCGCGCAGGCCGAGGCTGAGTTCATGATCGGCGCGCTGCTGCAGATGCTGCGCCGGGTGCCGGTGGTCAACGCCGAGGGTCTGCTGGTGGGCCGCGAGTTGGGTGGCGCCACGGTGGGCATGGTCGGCATGGCATCGGCGGCGCAGGTGCTGGCGCCGCTGCTGGCGGCCTTTGGTGCGCGGGTGATCGGCTACGACCCGGTGCTGCATGCCAATGACCCGCTCTGGGCGCGCTGGGGGGTCGAGCCGGTCGGCCTGCGTGAGCTGATCGAGCACAGCGACGGCGTGTGCGTCATGCTCAGCGCTTTTTCGCGTTACCAGGGGCTGCTGGGTGAGCGCTACCTGGGGTCTTGCAAAGTCAACCAGGTGCTGGTCAGCCTGTCGTCGAGCAGCCTGTTCGACGAGTTGTCGCTGGCCGAGGTGCTGGGCAGCGGTCGCATGGCCGCCGCCTGGTTCGACAGCCTGGAGCCCGGCTTGCTGGCCTCGGGCCGGCCATTGCACCAGATCGACACGCTGCAGGTCACCCCGCGGGTGGCCAGCACCACACTGGAATCGCGCGTCAGGGCGGCCTGGGAGGTGGCGCGGCGTATCGACGAACTGCTGTCGCCCGACGGGGTGTCCGCCGGGTACTGACGCCGCGTGCTGGCGTTGCATGCTGGCGCCGCGTACTGCCGCCTGCGGGTCGGCTCAGCCCACCGGCAGCTGCGCTGCCTGCTCGCGCAGCCTCGCCAGCGTCTGGCTGAAGTCGGCCAACCGGGCGCGTTCTTGCTCGACCACTGCCGCCGGGGCGCGCGCCACGAAGCTCTCATTGCCCAGCTTGGCGTGGGTCTTGGTGATCTCACCGTCCAGCCGGATGATCTCCTTGGCCAGCCGCGCGCGTTCGGCCTCGACATCGATAGTCACCTGCAGGGCCATGCGCACGCCCCCTTGCACGGCCACCGGTGACAAGGCGCTGGCCTGGCTGAACGCCGCCTCGTCGTCGAACACCTGCACCTCTGACAGCTTGACCAGCGCCTTGAGCAAGGGTGCTGCCTGGTGGACAAACGCAGCGTCGCCAAAAACCAGCAGCGGCACCCGGGCCGCCGGCGACAGGTTCATCTCGCTGCGCAGGCTGCGGCAGGCGGTGACCTGGGCCTTGAGCCGGGCCATCCAGGCATCGGACGCCGCATCCACCCGGTCCAGCTGGGCCTGCGGATAGGCGGCGGTGGCCACGGTGTCGGTTGAATCCGCAGGTTTGCGGCCCGCCACCACCGCCACGGTGGCCCACAGCTCGGCAGTGATGAACGGCGCCACCGGGTGCAGCAGGCGCAGCACGGTTTCCAGCACGCGCAACAGCGTGCGGCGGGTGGCGCGCTGCTCGGCGTCGGACCCCAGGCCGATCTGCGCCTTGGCGATCTCCAGATACCAGTCGCAGTACTCGTCCCAGACAAACTGGTAGATCACGTTGGCCACGTTGTCGAGCCGGTAGCCGGCAAACCCTTCGGCCACGGCGGCCTCGACCCGCTGCAGCTCGCTGGTGATCCATTTGTCAGCGGGCGAGAACTTGAGGTAGCCGTGCGCCGGTCCGCCCGGGCTCACGAGGCGCCCGTCACTGTCGGTGACAGGCGGTCGGCATTCGGCCTTGGTGTGTTCTTTCAGCCCGCAGTCGGCACCCTCGCAGTTCATCAGCACAAAGCGGGTGGCGTTCCAGAGCTTGTTGCAGAAGTTGCGGTAGCCCTCGCAGCGCTTGCTGTCGAAGTTGATGCTGCGGCCCAGCGTGGCCATTGCCGCAAAGGTGAAGCGCAGCGCATCGGCGCCGTAAGCCGGGATGCCGTCCGGAAACTCTTTCTCGGTCGCCTTGCGCACCTTGGGCGCCGTCTCGGGCTTGCGCAGGCCGGTGCTGCGCTTGTCCAGCAGCGGCGCTAAGGCGATGCCGTCGATCAGATCAACCGGGTCCAACACATTGCCCTCGCTCTTGCTCATCTTCTTGCCCTGCGCGTCCAGCACCAGGCCGTGGATGTAGACATGGTGGAACGGCACCTTGCCGGCCGGGCAGTCGGCCGACTGGGTGAAGTGCTTGGTCATCATGATCATCCGGGCGACCCAGAAGAAG
>JBKJKU010000149.1:0-5645 GCA_046597355.1 Aquabacterium sp. | reverse complement strand
CTGCCTCACAGCACACGCCCGGCAATGCCGCGCAAGCGCGCCACCATCGCCGGATCGCGCGCCGCAGGTGTGGTGATCAGCGCGTGGTCCAGCACATGGCGGCAAGTGCAGGCAGCGCCGGCGGTGTCGTGCACCACGGCACCGGCACTGCGCGCCACCAGGGTGCGGGCGGCGTCGGCGTTGGCCATCAACACGCCGACGATGGCCTCGACCGTCACATCCTCGTGCGCCGGGTGCCAGCAGTCGAAGTCGGTAACCATCGCGACCGAGGCGTAACACAGCTCGGCCTCACGGGCCAGCTGGGCCTCGGGCATATTGGTCATGCCGATGACGTCGCAGTTCCAGCTGCGGTACAGCCGGGATTCGGCCAGCGTGCTGAACTGCGGCCCCTCCATCGCCAGGTAGGTGCCGCCGCGCACATGGGGCACGCCCAGGCCGGCCAGCGCCGTGTGCAGGTGGTTGCCCAGTCGGTGACACACCGGCTGGGCCATCGACACATGGGCCACCAGGCCCACGCCGAAAAACGATTTTTCACGCCCAACCGTCCGGTCGATGTACTGGTCGACCAACACAAAAGTGCCTGGCGCCAGGTCCGCGCGCAAACCACCCACTGCACTGAGCGAGACCACGTCGGTGGCGCCCAGCTGCTTGAGCGCGGCGATGTTGGCGCGGTAATTCACCGCCGACGGCGGCAGCCGGTGGCCGCGGCCGTGGCGTGGCAAAAAAGCCAGCCGGGCCGGGCCGACGGCCGTGGCCAGGGTGCCGGTGAAGACCGCGTCCGACGGCGCACCCCAGGGGGTGTCGACCTCGACCCAGGCGGTGTCGGTCAGGCCGGGCAGGTCGTACAGGCCGCTGCCGCCGATGATGGCGAGCAAGCCTTTGGCGGGTGCAGCGGGTGCAGCGGAGCCGGGGCTGGCAGGGGCGGCGTGGGCGTCGGCCTCGCTATCGGTACGGTTGCCGTTGGCGTGCATGGTGGATCCTTCAGTGCAAGGCCTCCATTGTCGGCGTGGGCGGTGTCGGCGCGAGCGGTGTGGCCCGCGCTGCAGCTGCCGGCAGCCACAGGGTGACCGCGGTGCCCTGCCCCGCCACGCTGGCCAGGTCCATGCGGCCGCCCAGCAGCTCCACGATCTCCTTGACGATGCTCATGCCCAGGCCGGTGCCCGGGATGTTGCCCGACGTGTCTGCGCGGTAGAAGCGCTCGCTGACGCGGGCCAGCTGCGCGGGCGTCAGGCCGATGCCGCTGTCCTGCACCCGCAAGCCCCACAGCGTGGGTTGGCCGTCGGCGCCGCACTCACCCGCCAGCAACTGCAGCCGCACCGCGCCGCCTGCGGGCGAGTATTTGTAGGCGTTGGACAGCACATTGCCCAGCGCCTGGTGCATCTTGTTGCGGTCGATGCGAACCCGCGCGCCGGCGCTGTCGGGCGTTTGCCCGGGCGGGCCGCGCAGCCACTCCGGCGCCGCCCGGCCGCTGGGTGGCTTGAAGTCCGCCACCACCTCGGCCAGCAGGTCGGCCAGGTCCGTGGATTCCAGCTCGAAGTCGGTGCCGCGCCGCGATTCGATGCGCGCCAGGTCCAGCAGCTCGTTGAGGATGGCGATCATGCGCTCGGCCTGGCGGTTCACGATCTGCAGCATCTCGCGCTGGCGTTCGGGGCTGGCCGTGCGGTGCAGCAGCAGCTCGCAAAAGCCATAGATGCTGGCCATCGGCGTGCGCAACTCGTGTGCGGCGGTGGACAAGAACTCGCTTTTCATCCGGTCGACCTCATACTCGTGCGTGACATCCCGCAGGTGCAGGACCTGCGAGATCACCACGCTCTGGCTGGGTCGCAACACCACCTCCAGCTCACGTCGCGCCGGCCGCACGGTGCTCATCAAAGCCCGCCGGGTTTCGCTGCCGCCGCGCAGGCGCTCGTCGCGGCGCAGCGCGGCAAAGTCCAAGACCTGCGCCTGCTGGCTGCTGTCGCACAAACCGGCCAGGCGGGCGCTGAATTGCTGCTCATCGCTGCCCAACACGGCGCTCTCGTCCAGGCCGGTCAGGCGCACAAACGCCGGGTTCACATAGCTGACGCGGCGATCGGCATCGAACGACACAAAACCGTCTGGGCTGATCGCAAAGATGGCGTTAAGTTGCTCGCTGCGCTCGCGCAAGCGGAGCACCAGGTCCGAAATCAGCAGCGACACCACCTCGATGTCGTCCTCACAACCGGCGCCGGGCGGGCTGTTGGCCTGCACCACCAGCCGGTCAATGGGTGCCGGGCCAGTGGACAGGCCCTCCAGCACCGCGCGCAGCGACACCAGTGCGGCCTCGCGGCGGCTCAGCTCGGCATGCAGGCGCTGGTCCAGCACATGCTGCTCGGTCACATCGCGCACAGCCAGCACATGGCCAGCGGCCCCACCCTGGGCACCCGGAATGGTGGACAGCGTGGTGTCCAGCACCCGCGTGCCGGCGTTCGCGCCGGTCAGCGCAACCCGCCTGCCGCGCCAGGGCGCCAGCCCGGCGTCGCCCGGCAGCCCCGCGCCAAAGGCATCGGGCAACAGCGTCGCGGCCGACTGCCCCAGCAGCGCAGTCGCCGGTTGGTCCAGCAGCGCTGCAGCTGCCGGATTGACCAGCAGCACCCGGCCGGTGGCATCCAGCGTGAGCACGGCATCGCCAATGGCGCCCAGTGTCACGGCCGCCTGCTCACGCTGGGCATGCAGGTTTTCTGCGGCCTGGTGCAGCACCTCGAAGGTCTGACGGAACTCGATCGGCGCGCTGTCGTCCAGCGCGGTCTGGCGGTCTGACCCGCCGCGCAGCAGCCCCTCCTCCAGGCTGCGCAAGCGGCCCAGGTGGCCCAGCCAGTGCTGCAGCGGCAAACGGATCAGCAACAGACCCCCCATCAGGCTGAGCACGCCCAGCAGCAACGCAGCCCGCACCGGCCGCCAAAAATCTCCGGCGATCATCTCGGGCGCAAAGCGCAGCCGCAGCACACCGTAGTCGCGCCCGCCCACCGCGATCGGCAGGTTGGTGTCGTACAGCTGGGCCGCCACTTGGTCCACCAACCAGGCCGGCGCCGGGATGTCGGGTGAGTCCTGGCGCCGGGCATCGATCTTGCGGCCCTTCAGATCGATGAAGGCAGCCGAATCAAAGCTGGAGTGGTAGATCGCCCGCTCCAGCGTGCGGGCGATGGTGTCGTCATCGCCGATCACCGCGCTGTCGGACACGGTGGGCGCAATCACCGACGCCAGTGCCTCGGCGCGGGTCTGCGCGGCCTCCAGCTCGAAGCTGAACTGGAAGCAGTAAAACAGGCCCAGCCCGCCGCCGACAAAAGCCAGCAGCGTGACCGAGTACAGCGCAAAGACCCGGCCGACCAGCGACTGGGGCAACAGATGCCAGCGTGCAGCCACCGGTTTGCCTCAACCGCTAACGCAGCGACGGTGGAGCGGTGCGGTAGAAATCGCGGTAGGCGCTGTACTCGCTGCCGTCGGAGGCGATGAAGTGAGCCTCGGCGGTCAAACCAATCTGCTGCGAGGCTTTTTCAAGAATGTCACGGCCGCGCGGGTCCTGGTGCATGCCGATGAAGGCCTTGGCCACGGCGCGCAGGTCTTTTTCAGGCACGCGTGCCGCAGCCATCAACGGCAGGTCGTGCAGCGGCCCGGACGACCACAGCACCCGAAACGCCTTGCCCTCGCGGCGGGCGTAACCTTCGACCAGCTGCGAATTGGCACCGGCCGCGGCCACCTTGCGGTTGAACATCTGTACCAGCGCTGCATCCATGTTGCCGGCGAACACCGGCCGGGTGGCGAGCTTCTGGGCCAGCAAGTGCGCATACGGAAACTTGTAGGCCACAAGCGCTTCGGTGCCCGGAAACACCACCTCCTGGCCCTGCAACTGGGCCAGTTCGGTGACAGCCGAATCCTGGGGCACGACGATCTGTGCCCGCACCGGCGGGGTCAGGCGTCGGCCAAAGACCTTCCAGCCCAGTTGCTCACGCTCGGGGCTGAACAGGTGGTTGCTGAAGACAAACTCAACCTCCTGCGCCAGCACAAAGGCGGTGGTGTCAGCCGAGGTGCGGCCGATCTTGAGCTGCAACGGCACGCCGCTTTTTTCACTGACGTAGGCAATGATCGGGTTCCAGTAGGCGGCGGTGATGTTGATGCCGTACTGGTTGACTGGTGAAAATCGGTAGCCAGGGTCGTCGGCGGCGTGCGCAACGCCCGGCCCGGCCAACAATCCTGCGGCCAGACCGACTGTGAGCCCCGCTGTGAGCCCCGCTGTGAGTGCGGTTGTGAGACCGGTTGTGAGCCCGGCTGCCAGCCAGGCCGACAACGCCGCTGTCCGCACCAGTGCCTGCGCTGCGGGCCAAGCAAGGGCACCCGGTGCGCGCCCCTGCGGGATGAACATCGATCTGACACGGTCGGGGAGGCGGGCCATGTTGCAGGGGACGGGCGCGGCGGGCGCAGCCACATCTTGAAGTTGGAGGCCGGTCCATGATGGGCCGGATCAGATCTTGCCAAGCCCCGAAAAGGCGGCGGTGCACCGGTCAAATAGGCCAACAACACCGACCGCCGGTCCGCCGTCAGCGCGTCAACCTCAGCCCGTCAGCCCGTCAGCCCGTCAGCCCGTCAGCCACGTCAGCCACGTCAGCCCGACAACGCAGTGGCGGCCAGGGCCTGCCGGGCGGCGTGGGCCTGGCGCGCGATCTCGCGCACCGGCAGGGTTTTAAGGCGGTGGTCGCTCCAGACCTGGCGCCAGCGGCGGGCGCCGGGCTGGCCGTTCCACAGCCCCAGCATGTGGCGGGTGATGTGCGAACCCGGTGTGCCGTGGGCCGCGTGCTGCTGCTCGATATAGGCCAGCATCTGCGCTTCGATGGCCAGCCGCCAGCCGTCGTCCACCACCGGCGCCAGGCCGCTATCAAAGAAGCGGGCGTCCCAGTCCGCCATCAGCACCGGCTGGTGGTAGGCCTCACGGCCGACCATCACGCCGTCCACCGACCCCAACTGCCCAACGATCTGATCGCCAGTGCAGAACCCACCGTTGATCGCGATGGTCAGCGCCGGAAAGTCCAGTTTCAGCCGGTGCACCAGCGCGTACCGCAGCGGCGGCAGCTCGCGGTTTTCCTTCGGGCTCAGGCCCTGCAGCCAGGCGTTGCGGGCATGCACGATGAACACGCTGCAACCGCCCTCGGCCACCGTGCCGACAAAATCGCGCACAAAGTCGTAGCGCTCGATCCGGTCGATGCCGATGCGGTGCTTGACCGTCACCGGCAGGTCGTTGCCCAGCACGCCACGCATCGCGGCCACGCCGTCACGCACCAGTGGCGCTTCGGCCATCAGGCAGGCGCCAAATGCACCGCGCTGCACCCGCTCGCTGGGGCAGCCGCAGTTCAGGTTGATCTCGTCGTAGCCCCACTGCCGGGCCAGCCGGGCCGCGGCGGCCAGGTCGGCCGGCTCGCTGCCGCCGACCTGCAACGCCAGCGGATGCTCGGCAGCGTCGAAGTCCAGGTGCCGGGGCACATCACCGTGCAGCAGCGCGCCGGTGGTGACCATCTCGGTGTACAGCCGGGTGCGCCGGGTGATCAGCCGGTGGAAGAACCGGCAATGGCGGTCGGTCCAGTCCATCATCGGCGCAACAGATAATCTCCACGCGCTAACCTGTTGATTTAAATGAA
>JBKJKU010000108.1:0-6028 GCA_046597355.1 Aquabacterium sp. | reverse complement strand
TGCGCAGCGTGGACACGGGGATCTGGGCCATGCGTGCCACTGCACCGCTGCGGTAACGCGGTTGCTCGCTGGAGACTGAGGTGAACATGTTTTGCATCACATTAGTCTAAGGATATTTGGTTTGAAATGCGCAAATCCGATGCAAAAATGACTCGCAAGTGCAACAATGCGTCACGATTGAGGCAAAGCGGCGTCATGTTAGCGGCGCTGCGGCGGTGCAAGGTTTCCATTCCGGGCCTTCGCGCTGCCCCTCAAACGTACTGCCAGCGCGTCTTCGTCGAGGCTTGTTGTTGGCGCTACGCTGGCGGGCTCCGCTTTCTTCCCCGTGCCGTTGCCGGAGCCGGCACGGGGGACCACTTGATCCGGACAAGGACACATTCACCATGAACAGCCGCCGCCACTTCATCATCACCGTGGTCCCCGCCACGCTGGCGCTGGGCGCCACCACGCAGGCCCTGGCCCAGCCGGCCAAGGTCGACGAAAACGACGCTGCCGCCAAAGGCATCGGCTACAAGCACGACGCCAGCAAGGTCGATGCGGCCAAGTACCCCACTTTCGCCAAGGGCAAGGTCTGCAGCGGCTGCGCGCTGTATGCGGGCAAGGCCGGCGAGCCCTGGGCAGCGTGCCCGATCGTCGCGGGCAAGCTGGTCAGCGCCAACGGTTGGTGCACGGCCTGGGTCAAAAAGGGCTGAACAGGCCTGAACGGGTTCAAGTTGGACGCCGACCCGGGCTAACCCTAGGTCGCCAGCGGTGGGTGGAAGTGCGGTAATGGCCAATGGCGCCGCGCTGCGGTGGCCTGTCCACCCCCAACAGGAGTTCCCATGATCAAAGTCCATGTCCTGTATCCAAACACCCCCGGCGTGCGGTTCGACATGGCGTACTACGTCGACCGCCACATGCCGATGGTGCAGGCCAAGATCGGCGCCGCCTGCACGGGTTACACCGTCGACGCTGGCATGGCCGGTGGTGCTCCGGGACAGGCCGCACCCTTTGTGGCGGTCGGCACGCTGCTGGTCACGTCGGTCGAGGCCTTCGGCGCGGCGATGGGCGAGCATGGCGCGGAGATCATGGGCGACATCCCCAATTACACCGACGCCCAACCGGTGATCCAGATCAGCGAAGTCAAGGTCGGCTGAACGGGCGCCAACGCCAGAGTCGCTGCCCGGCGCAGTACCGCGCCAGCAACCCACGGCAAAATCACGCACCTGACGGTGATGGGAGCCTGCCTTGCATCCTGCGCCGCTGACAGAATCTGCTCGATTTGCGACGCAATCCGCTGACATCTTGCGGATTGACGACAGTGCCTACCCTCGCCCCTTGCACATCGCCCCGGCCGAATGGTCCGCGCGCGTGCAACTGGCGGCGGCCTACCGGATCTTCGACCGGCTCGGCTGGACCGAGCTGATCTACAACCACATCTCGCTGCGGGTGCCGGACGAGCCAGGGCATTTTTTGCTCAACCCGTTTGGCCTGCACTACACCGAGGTGTGCGCGTCCAACCTGGTCAAGGTGGATGCCCACGGCAACACCGTCGGCGAGTCACCCTGGCCGATCAATCCGGCGGCGTTCAGCTTCCACGGCGCGATCCACCAGGCTCTGCCGGACGCGCACTGCGTGATGCATGTGCACACCACCGCCACGATGGCGGTTTGCTGCCTGGACGAGGGCCTGTCGTTCACCAACTTTTACGCCGCACAGTTGTACGGCAAAGTGGCCTACCACGACTTCGAAGGCATCACCGTGCACGTCGAGGAGGGCCAGCGCATCCTGGCCAGCGCGGCCGGCAAACCGGTGCTGCTGCTGCGCAACCACGGGCCGGTGGCCATCGGCTTCAGCCTGGCCAATGCCTTCAGCCTGATGTGGTTGCTGAACCGGGCTTGCGAAGTGCAGGTGGCCAGCCAGGCGCTGGGCCAGCTGCGGCCGATACCGGTGCCGGTGCTGGAAGCCTGCGTGCGCGACGCGCTCAACTTCAACCCCAAGTTCGGTGCCGGGCAAGACGGCTTTGATGCGATGCAGCGGCTGGTGGACCGGGTGGATCCGTCGTACCGGGGCTGATGTCGCAGGGCGCGGCGACTGCCGCGCGCGACCGCGCGCCTGAACGCAGCGGGGCGGCCAAAGCCGCCCCAAAATCAAGCAACTGCGCCGCGACGCAGCGCAAACTCAGCGGCTGTTGCGGCGGCGGGAGAACAACCCGATAGCCAGTATGCCGGCCAGCATCAGCGCGAAGGTCTCGGGCTCGGGCACCGGGGCAATCCCGCCGGTGGCGTAGGCGGCCGCATAGACATACGCGTAACCGGTCTTGTCGCCAGCCGTCAGGTTCACGAACGACGCTTGAATAGTCGGATTGAGGTTGCTGTACGAGCCGTTCTGGTCAGCGTAGGTGTAGGACTGGCCGTAGCTGCTCTGTGAACTGTCGGCGCTGTTCAAGCTGACAGAGGCATAGCCCTGGGCCGTTTCACCGGCCAGTGAGCGGGCCGCCGTGAGGCCACTGGTGCTGGCTGAAAATATCAGCAGCGAGTTCGGGGTGAGTGTGAAACCGGACAGCAGGCTGTAACCCGAGCCGTTGGACTGGGCGCCAAGCCCGGCAACCGAGACCGACGCGGACGCGCCCGGGCCCGCGCCCGGGGTGAAAAAGTCGCCGGCCGTGGTGCTGGCGCTGGACGAGGCGTTGCCGACCAAAGCGGACACCGACAGCGCGCTACCGGCCACGTTGCTGTCGTAGTTGTTGACCGTTGTGACGTCGGTCGAATAGGCATAAACCTGGGCGCCGCTGGCGAAGGTAACGGCGGCAGTGATGCCATCCAGCGGGTTCAGGTCGAACACCTGTACCTGGAAGTTGCTCAGGCTGGCGGTGGCGGTGGCCAGCGCGTGGGCGCTGCCGACACAGGCCAACAGGCCGGCGGCGGCCAGCGCCGTGGGGATGAAAGTGGACTTGCGCATGGGTTCCCTGATGGTTTGGCGTGTCTGTGCCCGTGATGCACAGCGCAACGGAGCGCGATCTTCTTATCGCAGGTCAAGAAGTTAAGCGATCAGGCTGCGTTTGTCATCCGTTTGTTATCCGCTTTGGACGCCAACCCCCTACCCTGGAGCCGTCCGGCAGACTCAGGTCCCGGGTTTTTCAGCTGCGGCCTTCAACTTGGCCAGCCCGGCCTCGAAATCCTTGCCGATCAGCTTGTCCATGCTGGTGGAGGGCGTTGACCAGCGCAAAAGGCGTGTCCGGCGCAGCCGATACGCTGAAGTGCGGCGCGGCACTCAGGGGCTCAGGGCGTCGGCGCCGGCGGGGCCGGTGTTGCCGGCGCGGTCCGTGCGGCCGGCGGCGGGGCTTCGATCATCAGCGCCCGAATTGCCAGTGCCAGCCGGCGCGGATCAATCGGCTTGGACACCACGCCGTTCATGCCGGCCTCGAGGTACTGGTCTTGCTGCTCGGCCATGACGTTGGCGGTCATGGCCAGGATCGGGATGGCGCCCACCGGTCCGGCCAACGCCCGGACCGCCCGGGTGGCCGCCACGCCGTCCATCTCGGGCATCTGGATGTCCAGCAGCAGCAAATCGTAGTGCGCCGCCTGTACTTGGTGCAAGGCTTCAAGGCCGTTGCCGACGATGTCGCAAAAGTGGCCGAACTGGTCGAGCAGCGCCTTGATCAGCAATTGGTTCACGGGGTTGTCCTCGGCTGCCAGGATGCGCAGCGGCCGCAGGGGCGCTTCTGAGACCGGCCGCCCGCCCGGCACCGACAGCGCGGGCAGCGCGGTGCCCTCGATCAACGCCGGCGCTATCTCGCTGCGCTCCAGTGCCAGCGCGACCGTGAAGCAGCTGCCCTGGCCCGGCGTGCTCTGCACAGTGATCGTGCCATGCATCAGCGCGATGATCTCGCGCGAGATCGCCAGCCCCAGGCCGGTGCCGCCGTAGCGGCGGGCCGTGGAGCTGTCGGCCTGGCTGAAGCGGGTGAACAGCCGCGGCAGTGCGTCGGCGGCGATGCCGATGCCGGTGTCGTGCACGTTGATGGTCAGCGCCACCCGGCCGTCGGCTTGCGCCTGGTGGGCCAGCACCACCCGCACGCCGCCGCTTTCGGTGAACTTCAGCGCGTTGCCGACCAGGTTGAACAGCACCTGGCGCAGCCGGCTGGCGTCGCCCCGCAGCACCGGCGGCAAGCCGGGCGGCAATTGCAGCGTCAGGCTCAGGCCCAGCGCCTCAGCCCGCACCGCGAGCAGCGAGATCACGTCCCGCACCGTGTCGGCCAGCGCAAATGGCAGGATGTCCAACTCCATGCGGCCAGCCTCGATCTTGGACAGGTCGAGGATGTCGTTGAGCACCGCCAGCAGCGACTGGCCGGAGCTGCGGATCAGCTGAGCCTGGCGCAGCTGGGTCGCATCCAGCGGACTGGCCAGCAGCAGGCCGATCAGCCCGAGCACGCCGTTGAGCGGGGTGCGCATCTCATGGCTCATGGTGGCGAGAAACCGCGACTTGGCCTCGTTGGCGGCCTCGGCCGTGGCCTTGGCGAGCGACAGCTCCTGCTCGGCGCGGGTCACGTCGCGGTAGACGCAGACGGTGCCGCCGTCGGGGGTGCGGCGCTCAACCGTGTGCACCACCCGGTTGCTGACGATCAGCGGCTGTGCGTAGCCTGCGCCGGCCTGCTGGCGCGACGCGCGGCGCAGCGCCACCCAAGCGGCGCGTTCGTCGGCGGTGCCGTGGGGCAACAGCGCGGTGGCGGCGGTTTCGGCCAGCTTTTGGAACGGCATGCCGACCCAGATGGCGTTCGCCAACCACGGGAACAGCTCGACATACCGGCGGTTCCAGACCACCACCCGGTCGTCTTTGTCGAGCAGCAGCAGGCCATCGTTCATCGACGCCAGTGCCTGGTCCAGTGTGGCCTTGGACGCTGCCAGCTCGGCACGCGCCCGGGCGATGCGGCTGAAGTGGCCTTGGCCCAGCGCCGCTGCGGCCAGCAGCATGGCGCAAAAACCGCCGGCCACCACGAGGATCAGCGTGCGGTGGCGGTCGCCCTCGCGGGCCACCGCGTCCAGCCGCAGGCTTGCTGCGAGCAACACGCCCGGGTAGAGCGTGGCCCGTGCCACCAGGATGGCCGGCGCGCCGTCCAGCCGGCCCGGCGCACGCCCGACTTGCCCGGTGGCCGAGGCCGCGCTCAAGCGCGGCTGCATCACCCGGTTGGCGCGGCGGTCGTCGGCCGGCACGCTGACCAGCAGCTGGCCGTCGCTGCGCTCCAGCGTCACGGTCAGGCCGGCAATGTCCACCGACTGCGCCGCGATGCCTGCCACCAGCGAGACCGGCATCTCGGCCAGCAGCACGCTGCGCTGGGCACCCTGGCCAACCGGCCGGGCAAAGTAGAGCGCGGACTCGGCGGTGGTGGGGTTGACGACCGGGGCGCTGATGGCCAGCGCGGGCGGCGCCATGGCCAGCACCTCGGCCAAAAAACCGGGCGGCAGCGCGACGCCCAGGCGCAGGGTGCTGGCCTGGCCCGCTGCCAGCACCTGGCCGTCCTGGCCCAGCAGTGCCACTTCGCGCAGCTGCAGGTTCTGGCGGATCACCTGCGCCAGCAGTTTGCTGGGCGCTGCGTCGGCGGCGGCGCTGCGGGGGCCGGTTGTGGTCGGGCCGGTCAACGCCGCCAACGGTTCGGCCAGGCCGGCCAGCAGCAGGTCGGTGCCGGTGAAGCTGCGGTTGATGGCCGCCTCGGCGCCGCTGACAAAGCGGGTGACGCGGGCCTCGTTGCTGGCCAGCGCTTCGGCCTGCTGGGACCGCAGCAAGGCGGCGGCGGCCAGCAGCACGGCGGTGACGAACAGCGTCGCCCCGCCCCACAAGATCATCCTCACGCGGTGTTCGCTGGTCATCGGGTCAGCGGCCGGTGGACGGGTTGGCCAGTGCTGGCGCCGCGCCGGGTACGCGGTGGGCGCGGGTGGCGGGTGGGGCAGGCAGGGCGGGCGGCGCGGTGTTGGTGGTGGTGGGTGTCGAGGAGGTGCCGAGTGCGGCGGCTGTGCCGGGTGCGGCGGCTGTGCCGGGTGCGGCGGGTCTGGCC
>JBKJKU010000035.1:0-13371 GCA_046597355.1 Aquabacterium sp. | reverse complement strand
GTTTTCGAGCATGTAGCTCACGCCGCTGGGCACGCGCAGGTTGTCTTCCAGCACGTAATACGTGCCAGTGCCATCGACATTGCCGGCGCGCACGATGTCGATGCCCGCGATGTGCGAGTACACGTTGCCGGGCACGTTGACGCCCATCATTTCCTTGCGGAACTGCGCGTTGTTCAGCACCTGTTCCGAAGGCACGATGCCGGCCTTCAGGATCTCCTGGCCGTGGTGAACGTCGTGCAGGAACCGGTTGAGCGCCGTCACCCGCTGGGCCAGGCCCTGCTGCATGAGCGCCCACTCGTCGCTGGGAATGATGCGCGGGATCAGGTCAAACGGAATCAGCCGCTCGGTGCCTGCGCCGTCTTCGTCCTTGGCGCCATAGACGGCAAAGGTGATGCCCACGCGGCGGAAGATCATTTCGGCCTCGTCGCGCCGGGCCGCCATCTGCTCGGGCGGTTGCTGCTGCAGCCAGCGGTCGAAGCCACTGTAGTGCGCACGTACGGCGCCGGCGTTTGCCAGCATTTCGTCAAAAGTGGGTTTCATCGTGAGTGGGCTCCTGGCCTCTCAGGGTTAGCAACAATCGCACCACCCACGGGCGCGGTCCAATGCCAATACCGGCGGCGCACTGCTCGGGTGCAAACGCCAACGCCATCGTGCCACAGCCACGCACCGCATTGGTCGCTGCGCACCACTTCAATGCCGCGGTCGGTGTAGCGCTGCACCACATCGGGCGCCGGATGGCCATAGCGACTGCGGTAGCCGGCCTGCACCACGGCGGTGCGCGGCTGCACGGCATCGATGAATTCAGCGCTGGACGAGGTGCGGCTGCCGTGGTGCGGCACCAGCAACACGGTGCTGGCCAGCGCAGGACCGATACCCGCACGCAGGCGCTGCAGCAACGCCGCTTCTTGCGGCGCCTCGATGTCGCCGGTCAGCAACACGCTGCGGCCGGCGTGGTCGGCGATGCGCAGCACACAACTCAGCGCGTTGGACTTGCGGGCGGCGGCATGCTCTTGCGGCGTCGGGTGCAGCCATTCGAAGGCCACGCCGTCCCAGGTCCAACGCTGGCCGGCGTCACACCGCGATGCCGGCACGCCCAGCCGCGCCGCCTGCGCCAGCAGCGCGTGGCCGGGTTCGAGCGAGCTTTGAAGTGCCGCCACCGGATGCCCCGCCAGCACGCTGGCTGCGCCGCCGACGTGGTCGCTGTCGCGGTGGCTGAGCACCAGCAGGTCGATGCGGCGATCGCCCCGGTGGCCCAGCAGCGGCAGCAGCACCCGCAGGCCGGCGTCGTTGTCACGGCTGTACTGCGGCCCGGTGTCGTAGACCAGCAGGTGGTGCTGGGTGCGCACCAGCACCGCCGTGCCCTGGCCGATGTCGGCAGCCAGCAGATCAAACCCGCCCGCCAGCGGGCGGTCCAGTGGCGGCCACAGCAGCGGCACGACCAGCGGCAGGGCCAGCCAGCGCAGCGCCCAGGGCACGGGCAGCAAGCCCAGCACGGCGCCCAGCAACCCGCACGCCACCGCCCAGGCTGGCGCCGCAGGCGCCTGGTACACCGCCCACGGCCATTGCGCCAGCAGACTCAGGCCCCAGACCAGCGCCTGCACCACCGCAGCGGCCAGGGTCCAGACCCAGGGCATCAGGATGCCCAGCAGTGCCAACGGCGTGATCACCAGCGTGACCAGCGGAATCGCCAACAGGTTGGCCAGCCCACCCACCAGGCTGAGCTGCTGGAAAAACACCACCGTCAACGGCGCCAGGCCGACCGTGGCCACGAGTTGAGCCCGCAGGTGACCGTGAAGATGCCCCTGCAAATAGCCCCGCAATTGACCCAGCAGGCGGCCAACGGTGGAGCCGCTCGCGCCCGCGGCTGCAGCCGGCAGCGCCGCTGCGCGGCCCGGGCGATCGGCCGGTGCTGCGGCATCGGGCGGGTCAGCTTCCGGCTTGGCTGCGGCGCTGTCGGCCGGCCCGGACACCATCAACAAGCCTACAGCGGTGAACGACAGCCAGAAGCCCGGCTGCAGCAGCGCCCAGGGGTCGAACAAGGTCACGACCACCGCAGCAGCCAGCAAGACCAGCGGCCAGGGCCAGCGCTGGCCGCCGCTGCGCAGCACGCCGGTGGTCACCAGCATGATCACGGTGCGCTGCGCCGGCACGCCCCAGCCGGCCAGCACGGCATAGCCGGTGGCCATTGCCAGACCCAGCCAGCGGCCGGCCATCGATGCCGGCAGCCTGAGCATCAGCCTGGGGCTGCGCCGCCACAACCGGCTGGCCAGCGCACCCGCGGCCCAGGCAAACATCGTGACGTGCACGCCACTGATCGACACCAGGTGGGCAATGCCGGTGCGGCGAAAGACATCCCAGTCCTCCCGCTCGATGCCGGCCTGGTCGCCCACTGCCAGCGCCGCCAGCACGCCGGCCAGGCGCGGGTCGGTCACTTGGCGGGCGATGGCCTGGCGCACCGCCTCGCGCAGCCGTTGCACCGGGTAGCCGGCGGCGGCGTCCAGTCGCTCGGCCGGTGGGCCGCCGCGGGCCACGCGCACATAGCCTGTGGCGCCCACGCCCTGCTCGAACCACAACAGCTCGACGTCAAAGCCGCCCGGATTGAGTGAGCCGTGCGGCTGCTTCAAGCGCAGCGGCAGGCGCCATCGCTGGCCCGCCTGCAGCGCATTGCGGGGGTCGTCCAGCGCCACCTCGTCGCTGAAGTTGTTGTACCAGCCCAGCGAAATCAACGGTGGCAGCACCGGGGCGGGGCTGGACGCATTGCCGTCGCCATGGGCCGGCGGTGCGTCTTGCCACTCGGCCTGCTCGACCTTGAACAAGAAGCGCAGGCCCGACGGCCCGTGCTGCGGCAGGTTGGCGACCACGCCGGTTGCCACCAGGTTGCGGCCCTCCAGCGCTGGCGCGAGGCGCTCGGCCAGGCGGGCGTCGGCACGCAGCCCGGCCACTGCCACGGCCAGTCCAAATACCGCCAACAGGCACGCAGCCAGAAACCGGGCGCGCCGCCATGCCAGGGCTGTCAGCAGCCAGACCGCGCAGACTGCTGCCAGCCCGGCGTACCCGCCCTTGGACCACAACTGGGCCTGCTGCATTTGCCAGCCCAGCCCGCCCAGCCAGGCCAAGGCGCACAGGGCCGCCCACCAGCCGGGGTCCAGCCACCGGCCCCGCACGCTTTGCAGAGCCTGTGCCGACATGACCGCAGTGTAGGATCACCCGACGGCCCCATCGCTGCACGCGACCGCGGCCGGATCAGCCGCCGCGGACCGCCCGGTGACACGCCCTCGGCCCGCAGGCACCCCTCCCCACCCACCGCGCGAAACCACACCATGTCCGTCCACGACAAGCTCCTGCAACTCGGTATCAGCCTGCCCCCGGTGGCCATCCCGGCTGCCGCCTACCTGCCTTTTGTGCGCACCGGCAACCTGGTTTTTGTGTCGGGCCACATCGCCCGCAAGGACGGCAAACCGTGGGTCGGCCAGCTCGGCCTGACGATGGGTACCGAGGAAGGCCAGGCCGCAGCCCGCGCCATTGCGATCGGCCTGATGGGCACCCTGCAAGCCGCCGTCGGCGACTTAAACAAGGTGGTGCGCATCGTCAAGCTGATGAGCCTGGTCAACAGCACCGCCACCTTCACCGAGCAGCACCTGGTGACCAATGGCGCGTCAGCGCTGTTTGGCGAGGTGTTTGGCGCTGCCGGCGCCCATGCCCGCAGCGCGTTTGGCGTGGCGCAAATCCCGATGGGCGCCTGCGTCGAGATCGAGCTGATCGCGGAAGTGCAGTGACGCGCCGGCCGCAGCAGCTGTTGGCCGGCATGGCCGTTGCCGCATTGCTGGCAGTGGCGGGCGCGCTGGCCACCCAGCATGTGCTGGGCATGTTGCCCTGCGCCTGGTGCGTGCTGCAGCGGCTGATTTTTATCGCGGTGGCCGCGGCGTCGCTGCTGGGCCTGGTGGCGAGCCGGTTGCTGCCGGGTGTGCTGGGCACGCGCCTGGGCGCCGGTCTGGCGCTGGTGCTGGCGGGCCTGGGCATGGCCGCCGCGCTGTGGCAGCATTTTGTGGCCAACGCGTCGGCATCCTGCAACATGACGCTGGCCGACCGGGTGATGGGCGCAACCGGCCTGGACAGTCGCTTCCCCGAGGTGTTTGCCGCCTACGCGTCCTGCGCCGACGCCAAGGCCGACCTGCTGCGCCTGCCCTACGAGTTCTGGAGCCTGGCGCTGTTTGCGCTGCTGGCGCTGGCCGCGCTGCGGGTGCTGATGCGGCCGCGCTGAGTCAGGCCTGCTCGCCCACGGTGATGCGGTGCAGCAGCCGGCGGTGGCCGTCGTAGCCACCGGTGGCGGCATGCACCAGGCAGCGGTTGTCCCAGATCACCAGCATGTCCGGTGACCAGCGGTGCCGGTAGACAAACTCATCCCGGCCGAGGTGGGCAAACAGCACAGACAGCAGCGCCGCTGCCTCGGCCTCGGGCAGGCCGTCAATGCCGATGGTGTAGCCCGGACTGACAAACAAGGCCGTGCGGCCGGTCTCGGGATGGCGGCGCGCCACCGGTTGCAGCTGCGTGGCCAGCGCCGAGTCATCAAAGCGGATGGCCATCGACCGGCCCGCATCCTGCTCGCCGTAGCGGCCCTGTCGCGAATAACCGCGGCGCGCCGAGTGCACGCCTTGTTTGTCCTGCAGCAGCGCCTTCATGTCCGCCGGCAAGGCGTCCCAGGCGTCGTACTGGTTGGCAAACAGGGTGTCGCCACCCACCGGCGGGATCACGTTGCCAAACAGCAACGTGGCCGCCGGCGGGTTGGCCAGAAAGCTCCAGTCCGAGTGCCAGTTGTCGGCAAACAGCGAGCTGGTTTCGTCGGCCTCGCGCTTGACCTGGGCCACATGCGGATGGCCGGGGATGGACTCGAAGTACGGGTCCGGCCCAAACGGGCCGATGGCCGCGGCAAAACGCTCGAGGTCGGTGACCGACATCGCCTGGTCCGGAAACGCCAGCACCTGGTGCGCCAGCCAATGGGCCCGCAACTCGGCCACCAGGCCGGCGGTGAGTGGCTGCGTCAGGTCGAGGCCACGCACCGCAGCACCGCAAGGGGCATCGGCAGGGATCACGCTGAGGGTCATGTCGATCCTTTTTTGACAGTGTGCGGCGCGTCGGGCTGGCCAACAGCACCGCCAGCCCACTGACCCATGGTAGCGCGGGGCGTGCGCAGCGATCACCCCGCAACCGACGATGGGCTTGCCGGCAGGGCTTCCCTTCTGCCATCAGCGCTCCTAGCATGGGCGCTTGCCGAACCGTCAACCCCACGCCCACCGCAAGGATCCCCATGAGCCAAAGCGCCACCCAGTACCTGCTCGACGCCAGCCGCATGCCCACGCATTGGTACAACATCGCTGCCGACCTGCCCAGCCCAGCGCCAGCGGTGCTGCACCCGGGCACGCTGCAGCCGATCGGACCGGACGACCTGGCGCCGCTGTTCCCGATGGAACTGATCATGCAGGAGGTATCGACCGAACGTGAGGTGCCGATCCCCGAGCCGGTGCGCGAGGTCTTCAAGCTGTGGCGGCCGGCGCCGCTGTTCCGTGCCCACCGGCTGGAAAAGGCACTCGGCACGCCCGCCAAGATCTACTACAAGTACGAGGGGGTGTCGCCCGCCGGCAGCCACAAGCCCAACACCGCCGTGCCGCAGGCCTGGTTCAACGCCCAGGCTGGCATCAAGAAGCTCACTACCGAGACCGGCGCCGGCCAATGGGGCTCGTCGCTGGCGTTTGCCGGCAACCTGTTCGGGCTGGATGTCACCGTGTTCCAGGTGCGCGTCAGCTACGACCAAAAGCCCTACCGCCGCGCGCTGATGGAAACCTACGGCGCGCGCTGCATCGCCAGCCCGTCGATGGAGACGCAGTACGGCCGCAGCGTGCTGGCCGGCCGGCCCGACCACCCCGGCTCGCTCGGCATCGCGATCAGCGAGGCGGTGGAGATTGCCGCCACAAACGACGACACCAAGTACGCACTGGGTTCGGTGCTGAACCATGTGCTGATGCACCAGACCATCATCGGCCAGGAGGCGATGCTGCAGCTCGAGATGGCCGGCGACGACCCCGACGTTATCGTCGGTTGCACCGGCGGTGGCAGCAACTTTGCCGGCATCGCCTTTCCGTTCATCGGCCAGCAGTTGCGCGGTGGCGGCAAGACCAAGCAGCGCCGCATCGTGGCGGTCGAGCCGGCGGCCTGCCCGTCACTGACCCGCGGCAAATACGCCTATGACTTTGGCGACACCGGCCACATGACACCGCTGACCAAGATGCACACGCTGGGCAGCACCTTCACGCCACCCGGTTTCCATGCCGGCGGCCTGCGTTACCACGGCATGGCGCCGATGGTCAGCCACCTGCGGGAGCTGGGCCTGCTCGAGGCCACCGCCTACCACCAGGTGGCGTGTTTCGAGGCCGGTGTGCTGTTTGCCCGGGCCGAGGGCATCGTGCCCGCACCCGAGGCCAACCATGCCGTCAAGGGCGCGATCGTCGAGGCGCTGCGCTGCAAGGCCGAGGGCAAGAGCGAGGTGATCCTGTTCAACCTCTGCGGCCACGGCCATTTCGACATGGCGGCCTACAGCAACTACTTTGCCGGCAAGCTGACCGACCAGAGCTACAGCGAGGAAGAGTTGGCGATGGCGCTGTCGGGCTTGCCGTCGGTGCCGGCCTGATCCGGACGCGGTGGCCGGTGAACGCGGGCTGCTGGCCGCTGCGGCTGCCCGGTAGCGCTCAACGGCTCAACTGGTCAGCTGCTGCCAGGCCTTGTCCAGCCGCTTGACGCTGACCGGCTGCGGCGTGCGCAGTTCCTGCGCGAAGAAGCTGACGCGCAGTTCCTCGACCAACCAGCGGTACTCATCAAGGCGGGTGTCGGCCACGCCTTTTTGCTCGGCCACACGCCGCAGGTAGCGCTGCTCCAGCGGGCGCAGTTCGGCTGTGCGCTGGGCGTCGCGGGTGGGGTCGGCGCGCTGCTTGTCCAGCCGCAGCGTGATGGCCTTGAGGTAGCGCGCCGTGTGCTGCAGCTGGGCAAAGGGCGCGTGCAGCAAGAAGCGCTTGGGCATCAAGCGCTGTAGCTGGCCGGCCACGTCATCCGTCACCTCCTTGGGCGGGCGGCTGTCTTTGAGCTTGCGCTGGGCGGCGGCAAAGTCGGTCAGCAGCACGCCGGCCAAGCGTGCCACCTCTTGCGCAATCAGGTTGAGCCGGCTGCGGCCCTCGGTGATGCGGGCGGCGAAGGCCGCCGCGTCGGCCGGCAGCGGGTCGGCCAGAAAGGCCCGGTCGAGTGCCAGCTCGATGATCTGGGCACGCAGCTCGTCGGCGCTGCCCAGCGGCATGAAGGCGGTGGCCATCTTGACCAGATCCGGGATGTTTTTCTCCAGGAACTTCAGCGGCTCCTTGATGGCGAGTGCCACCAGCCGGCGCAAGCCGGCGCGGTGTTTGGCGGCCGCACCTTCAGGCTCGTCAAAAACCTCGATCTCGACATGGCTGCCCTTGTCGATCAGCGCCGGAAAGCCAATCAGCACCTGGCCGGCCTTGTGGATCTCCATCAGCTCGGGCAGCTCGCCGAAAGTCCAGGCGGTGTAGCCGACCGGGGCGGCAGGGGAGGCACGGACGGCCGGAGCTGCAGCGGCGGTCTGGGCGCCCTGCCCTGGCCGTTTTTGATCGGACCGGCCGGCCGGGCTTGGCGCCGCTGACGGCCGCGCTGGGCCCGCCGAAGCGCCTGCGGGGCCGGTCAATGCGCCCGGGGAGACGGCTGGGGCTGCCAGGCTGCTGCCCAGCTTGAGCGCGGCCAGCGCCTGGAATGCCGACCTCGCCTGCCCGCCCAGTTCGGCCTTGAGCGTGGCCAGATGGCGGCCCATGCCGAGCTGCCGGCCGTTGTCATCGACCACGCGGAAGTTCATGAACTGGTGCGCCAACAGCATGTCGAGCTTGAAGTCGTTGCGCAAGACGTCGATCTGGCTGCGCTCACGCACGGCTTTCAGCAACACGTCCATCAGCGCGCCCTGGCCAAACGGGTGCGCGCTGATGAACTCGGCCACAAAGTCGGGCAGCGGCACCAGCCTTGAGCGCGGCCGCTGGTGCAGGCTTTTGAGCAGCGCGGTGAGCTTGGCCGACAGCATGCCCGGCACCAGCCATTCACAGCGCTCCTCGCTGACCTGGTTCAGCGCGTAGATCGGCACGGTCACGGTGACGCCGTCTTTCGCATCACCCGGTTCGTGCAGGTAGCTCACCGCGCAGTCCACCCCGCCCAGGCGCAGCGTCTTGGGAAAGGCGGCACCAGTGATGCCGGCGGCCTCGTGGCGCATCAGCTCGTCGCGGGTGAGCTGCAAGACCTTGGGGTTGCTGCGGCTCTCGTGTTTGATCCAGCGTTCCAGCGTGGCGCCCGAGTGCACGTCGGCCGGCAGCAACTGGTCATAAAACGCGTAGATCAACTCGTCATCGACCAGCACGTCCTGGCGCCGGCTTTTGTGCTCCAGCTCTTCGATCTGGGCCAGCAGCTTGCGGTTGTGCGCCAGAAACGGCAGGTGGCTGTCCCAGTCGTGCTCGACCAGGGCGCTGCGGATGAAAATCTCGCGGGCGGCCTTGGGGTCGATGTTGCCAAAGTTGACCCGCCGGTTGTTGTAGACCACGATGCCGTAGAGGGTGGCACGCTGCAGCGCCACCACCTCGGCAGCTTTTTTCTCCCAGTGCGGCTCCAGCAGTTGCAGCTTGAGCAAATGGCCGGCCACACCCGGGATCCAGGCCGGATCGATGGCCGCCAGGCCCCGGCCGTACAGCTTGGTCGTCTCGACCAGCTCGGCCGAGATCAGCCAGCGGCCCGGCTTCTTGCTGAGATGCGCACCCGGATGGCGCCAGAACTTGATGCCGCGCGCGCCCAGGTACCAGTCTTCGTCGTCACTCTTGCAGCCGACGTTGCCCAACAGCCCGGCCAGCATCGCCAGGTGGATCTGCTCGAAGGTGGCGGCGCTGTTGTTCAGCCGCCAGCCGTGCTCGGCCACCACGGTGTGCAGCTGGCTGTGGATGTCGCGCCATTCGCGCACCCGGCGTGGGTTGACAAAGCTGTCGCGCAGGCGCTGTTCTTGCTGGCGGTTGCTGAGCTTGTGGACGGCCGTCGGCACCTGCCCGGGCGAGCTGCCCCTGGCCCCACGGCCTGGCGGATGACTTGGCGGATGGCCCGGAAGATGACCCGGCGCGTGGGCCACACCGGCTGCGCGGGGCCGGCTGTCCGCAGGGGCATCTGGCGCCTGACCGCTGCGCCCATGCACGCCCCGGCCCTCCTCGATCCAGTCCCACAGCTTCAAATAGCCCATGAACTCCGACTTCTCGTCGTCGAACTTCTTGTGCTGCTCGTCCGCCGCCTGGGCCACCTCCATCGGCCGGTCGCGCACATCCTGCACGCTCAGCGCGCTGGCGATGATCAGCACCTCGTTGAGGGCCTCGCGGTTGCGTGCTTCCAGGATCATGCGGCCCACCCGCGGGTCCAGCGGCAGGCGGCTCAGCTCCTGGCCGATGGCTGTCAACCCGTTGTCGTCGTCCACTGCACCCAGCTCGCCCAGCAGGTCGTAGCCGTCGGCAATCGCCTTGGGGCGCGGCGCCTCGAGGAACGGAAACTGCTCGACCGTGCCCAAGCGCAGGCTCTTCATGCGCAGGATCACGCCCGCCAGCGACGAGCGCAGGATCTCGGGGTCGGTGAACTTGGGCCGGCTGGTGTAATCCTGCTCGCCGTAGAGCCGGATGCAGATGCCGTTGGCCACGCGGCCACAGCGGCCGGCGCGCTGGTTGGCCGCCGCCTGGCTGATGGCCTCGACCTGGAGTTGCTCGACCTTGGTGCGGTAGCTGTAGCGCTTGACCCGGGCCAAGCCACTGTCAATGACGTAGCGGATGCCGGGCACGGTGAGCGAGGTCTCGGCCACGTTGGTGGCCAGCACGATGCGCCTGCCGTTGCCTGGCTCGAACACCGCCTCCTGCTCGGCCTGCGACAGGCGGGCAAACAGCGGCATGATCTGTGGCTGCGGGCCGCCCCGGTGTTGCTGCGCCAGGTGCTTGCGCAGGTGGTCGGCAGCGTCGCGGATCTCGCGCTCGCCGGGCAGGAACACCAGGATGTCGCCCGAGCCGTCGCGCCAAAGCTCGTCCACCGCATCGGCAATGGCTTCGTCGAGGCCATAGTCCGCGCGCCGTCCGCCGGGCCGCCCCAAGGACGGCGCCTCCCCTTGGGGGGCGGACGGCGCAGCCGGCCTGGGGGCAGCGTCCCACTCGAATGGGCGCCAGCGCTGTTCGACCGGGAACAGGCGGCCGCTCACCTGGATCACCGGCGCCGGCCCGTTGCGCCCTGCAAAGTGCCTGGCAAAGCGGTCGGCGTCGATCGTGGCCGAGGTGACAACGACCTTCAAATCCGGCCGGCGCGGCAGCAACTGGCGCAGGTAGCCCAGCAAGAAGTCGATGTTGAGGCTGCGCTCGTGCGCCTCGTCGATGATCAGCGTGTCGTACTGGCGCAGGTCGGGGTCGCCCTGGGTTTCGGCCAGCAAGATGCCGTCGGTCATCAGCTTGACGCTGGCGCCCGGCTGCAGCCGGTCCTGGAAGCGCACCTTGTAGCCCACCACCTCGCCCAGCGTGGACTTCAACTCGTCGGCGATGCGCTTGGCCACGCTGGTGGCGGCCAGCCGGCGCGGCTGGGTGTGGCCGATCAGGCCGCGGCCACCGGCGCCGATGCCGCGCCCGAGTTCGAGCGCGATCTTGGGCAGCTGTGTGGTCTTGCCCGAGCCGGTCTCACCACAGACGATCACCACCTGGTGGTCGCGCATGGCGTGCGCAATCTCCTCGCGCCGGGCTGAGACCGGCAGCGATTCGGGGTAGGTGATGGGGGGAATGGGCGTTGCTACCCGCGGTGGCCGCTCGCGCCTGACCGGGCGGTCAGGGTGATCGGGTCGGGGTGGGCGCGCCGGGGCGGCAGGCGGGTTCACAGACGGGGGATTATCCCCGGCTCGTCAAGCCAGGACGGCAAGCGGACTTGATTGCCGTGCCCCACCGCGGCGATTCAAGTCAGCAGGTCCGCCACCGTCAGGTTGACCAGACCGGCACGGCGCCGGAAGGCTTGCGAAACACGTTGCTCGCGCAGCAGCAAGGTGTCGATCAGGGGCAAGGCCATGGTGTTGACCGGGTTGATCAGCAGCACATGGCGCTGCGCGCCGGGCTCGTCAAGACGGCCGCACCAGCCCAGGGCAAGCAAGGCTTCAAGCACCGGTTCCACCTGCAACGGATCGACCCGCAAACCGCCCGCCAATGACTCGGCGCTGAGGCCCGGCTGCTCGCTGCTGCGCGACTGGTTCAACAGCTGAAGCAGGGCCAACGCCAGCGCAAAGTCTTCGCCCGGCCGGTCTGGCAGGCGCACCGCCCGCATCGCCAGGCTGGGCGCGTAGGCAGCGATCACGGCCCCGAGCAGCACGATCACCCAGCTGAGGTAGACCCACAACAACAGGATGGGCAAGGTGGCGAAGGCGCCGTACAGCACCGAAAAGGTCGGCACCAGGGTGACATACCAGACCACCGCGCGCTTGGCCAACTCAAAGCCGGTCGCGGCAAACACCCCGCCCGCCCAGGCATGTTGCCAACGCACATGGGTGTTAGGCACAAAACGGTACAGCGCAGCCATGCCGCCCGCCAGCAATGCGAACTCGACGGCACCCAACAACAGGCCCAGGCCGCCAGGCAAGCCCTTGATCAGGCCGCTGGACGCCGACAAGGCGAACGAAGTCAGCGACAGGCTGGCGCCCAGCAACAGCGGGCCAAGCGTCAATGCGGTCCAGTACACCAGCACACGCTGGGCCAGCGGCCGGGGCTTGGGCACGCGCCAGATGCTGTTGAGCGTGCGGTCGATCGTGAACACCAACGCCAGCGCTGTCAGCCCCAGCACCACCAAGCCCGCACCGCCCAGCTTGTTGGCCTTGCCGGCGAACTGGGTCAGCGCCATCAACACCGGTCGGGCAATGTTGTCGGGCACCAGACTTTGCAAAAAGTACTGCTGCAGCGTGACCTGGAAACGCGCAAATATCGGGAATGCGGTGAACAGCGCCAGCATCACTGTGACCAGCGGCACCAGGCTGATCAGCGTGGTGAAGGTCAGGCTGCTGGCGGTCAGGGCCAGGTGGTCCTCGCGAAAGCGCCGGCGCAGCGTGCGCAGTGTCGCCAGCCAGGGCCAGTCGCGCAGCACATGGGCCAGACCCGCCAGGCTCAAGGGGGTTCGGCCGGTAGCCGGGGTGGGCAGGTTCATCCGTCTATGATGCCAGCCGTGATTGACAACCCCTCCAGCGCCCCAGTGGCGACCGCGCTTGGCGCCCCTGCCGCCGCCGACCTGCAGCACGCCCCCCACGCCTTCGTACAGGCCACCCGCGCCCTGGCGGTAGGCGCCTTGCTGGGGCTGATTGTGCTGGGTCTGGCATGGGAGTTGTGGCTGGCGCCCACAGGCTCGCGCTGGCTGGCCTTCAAGGTGCTGCCGCTGGTGCTGCCGCTGGCCGGTTTGCTCAAGCACCGGCTCTACACCTACCGCTGGGTCAGCCTGTTGGTGTGGCTGTACTTCACCGAGGGAATCGTGCGCGCCACCGGCCTGCCCACAGGGGCACCGCTGGGCACCGGCGAGATGTTGGCCTGGGGCGAGGTGGTGCTGTGCACGCTTTTGTTCGCGGCTTGTGCGGCCAACGTGCGTTGGCGATTGAAGCATCCCACCCGGCCCCTTGAGCCTGCTGCATGACATCGAACGCGCTGCTGGTCGAGCTGCGCGCCTTGCTGGGTGAACAGCAGGTGCTGACCGAAGGCGATTTGTCGGCCTGGCAAATCGATTGGCGCAAACGCTGGGTTGGCAAAGCCCTGGCAGTCGTCCGGCCAGGCAGCACCGCCGAAGTCGCATCGGTGGTCCAGGCTTGCGCCCGGCACGGCACGGCGCTGGTGCCGCAAGGGGGCAACACCGGCCTGGTAGGCGGCGGCGTGCCCGATGCCAGCGGCAGGCAGGTGCTGCTGAGCCTGGCGCGGCTGAACCGGGTGCGCGCCATCGACCGCGCCAACCTGACGATGACAGTTGAAGCCGGCTGTGTGCTGCAGGCGGTGCAACAGGCTGCCGACAGCGCGGGCCTGCTGTTTCCGCTCAGCCTGGCGGCCGAAGGCAGCTGCACCATTGGCGGCAACCTGGCGACCAATGCCGGTGGCACCCAGGTGCTGCGCTTCGGCAACGCCCGCGACCTGTGCCTGGGCCTGGAGGTGGTGACGGCCGCGGGCGAGATCTGGAACGGCCTGAGCGGCTTGCGCAAGGACAACACTGGCTACGACCTGCGGGACTTGTTCATCGGCAGCGAGGGCACGCTGGGCATCATCACCG
>JBKJKU010000002.1:0-9661 GCA_046597355.1 Aquabacterium sp. | reverse complement strand
ACCTGTGTGCAGGCCCGTATCGATGCCCGTGCGGATGCCCATGCGCAGGCCTGTGCGAAGTCCCATCATCGTCATCACTCCTCGATCAACGGCGGCCCGCAGGCCACCCGGCGCCGGCAACCTGCCGGCAGGTCAGACTGGGGCGGCCATCACGGCCCGCCTGTACATGCTGCGACCAGCGCGCCGGAGGCTCACCGGTTGAACGGCCCCCAAGCCGGCTCCCGCACATCCACGCCCGACGACAGCAACCGGGTGCGGATCTTGCCATCCAGGGTGGTCGTCATCAACACATCGCGACCCTGGCTGCGGGTGGCGTAGATCAACAGGCGGCCATTGGGTGAAAAGCTGGGGCTTTCGTCATCGTTGGTGTCGGTGACTGCCAGCGGCGGGCCGCTACCGTCCAGCGGCATCACCATCACCCGGAACCCGCTGCCGCGGTTGATGTAGGCCAGCGTGCGACCGTCCGGGCTGACCGTGGGGCTGATGTTGTAGCTGCCGGCAAACGTGACCCGCTCGGCATTGCCACCGGCTGCGGGAATGCGGTAGATCTGCGGGCCGCCGCCCCGGTCGCTGACGAAGTACACCTGCTGGCCATCCGCCGAAAAAGCCGCTTCGGTGTCGATGGCGCTGCTGGTGGTCAGGCGGCGCAGGCCGCCGCCGTCCATGTCGATCAGGTAGAGCTGGGCCGGACCATCGCGCGACAGCGTGACCGCCAGCCGCCGGCCGTCCGGTGACCAGGCCGGCGCGCTGTTGCTGCCGCGAAAACTGGCCACGCTGTTGCGCTCGCCGGTGATGACGTCCTGCACCATCACCACGGCCTTGCCGGACTCGAACGAGACATAGGCCAGCTTGCGGCCGTCGGGCGACCAGGCCGGCGAGATGATGGGCTGCGGACTGGCCAGCGCCACCTGGCCGCCTTCGCCGTCGGCGTCGGTGATGCGCAGCGTGTAGCGGTTGGCGGCGCGGGTGACATAGGCGATGCGGGTGGCGTTGACACCGCGCTCGCCGGTCAGCCGGTCCTGGATCGCGTCGGCAATCTTGTGCGCGGCCAGCCGCAGATCCGCTGCCGGCACCGCCAGCGCCTGCCCGACCAGTTCCTCCCCCTTGACGACGTCCCAAAGCTTGTAGCGCACGTCGAAACGGCCATCGGCCAGCCGGGTGACCGACCCTGCCGCCAACGCATCGGCGCCGCGGCCACGCCAGTCGGGGTATTGCGGGCTGCTGCGCTCGTCCATCGCGCCGCTGGACTCGACGATGCGAAACGCGCCGCTGCGCTCCAGGTCGGCACGCACGATGGCCGAAATCGGCTGGCCGCTGCGGTCCTCGTCGCGAAACCGGGTGATGGCCAGCGGCAACTGGGTGGCCCCGATGCCGGAGATCTCGACCCTGAATTGCGCCAGCGCCGCGCTGGGCAGGCCCAAACCCGCAGCGGCGGCAGCCACGGCCAGGGACAGCAGGAAAAAGCGTCGGATGGTCGGCATCAGTGGGGTGGAGTGGCGCAGGTGCCGAAAGGTTTCACGAAAGCTTGCCCCTGCTGCAGGGTGGCACAAGCGCTGAAACCTCATTGTAGGCAGCCGGCACCCCGGCCCAAGCCGCCAGCCGGAGCCGCCCGCCGGCCACTGCACCGACCCGCCGGACGGATGCTCAGGCCCCGCCAAGACCGGCTGAGGGCACGGCCGCCCCCACGATCACGCCAGCGCGCGGCGCAGCGCCACCCCACACAGCCCCACCGCGGTGTTGGCCTCGTCGATCACCCGGCCCATCGTGATGAAACCGTGCAGCTGCCGCTCGAAGCAGACGTACTGCGCCGGGCTGCCGGCGGCAGACAGCGCGTCGGCGTACTGCCGACCCTCGTCACGCAGCGGGTCGAAGCCGGCGGTGATCACCAGCGATGGCGGCAGGCCGGACAGGTTGCCATGCAGCAGCGGCGAGACCCGCCAGTCGCTGTAGTCGGCCGGGTCGACGTAGTGCCCCCGAAAATAGGCAATCGTGTCAGACGTCAGCATGTAGCCCTGGCCGTTGTGGGTGTGCGACGGCGCCACCGCCCGCATGTCGGTGGCCGGGTAGATCAGCAATTGCAGCTTGAGCGGAATGGCCTCACCGGCATCACGCCACGCCAGTGCCACCACCGCCGCCAGGTTGCCACCGGCGCTGTCGCCGCCCACGGCAAAGCGCTGCGCATCCAGCCCCAGTGCGCCGGCCTGCGCCTGCAGCCAACGGGTGGCGGCCAGTACATCGTCCACGGCCGCCGGAAACCGGTGCTCGGGGCCCATGCGATAGTCGACCGACACCACCACGCAGCGGCCTTCGTCGGCCAGGTCACGGCAGAGTGAGTCGTGGGTGTCCAGGTCGCCCATGGTCCAGCCGCCGCCGTGGTAGTAGACCAGCGTGGGCGCCGGACTGGCAACGCCGGCGGGCCGGTACAGCCGCAGCGGGATGTCGGCATGCGCACCGGTGGCGCTCAGGTCCCGCACCTCGGCCACCGGCCTGGGTGGCGGCTGGGTGACCGACCGCCGCTCCAGGTAGAAACGCCGCGCCTCTTGCGGGGTCAGGGTGTGGGTCGGCGGCACGCCGCGCTCGGCGATCAGGTTGAGCAGTTTCTGGGCTTGCGGATCGAGCATGGTGTCTCCTGCGGCGCCTGCGGACGCCTGACTGGCGGATGGTGGGGCGGGGCTGACCTGCCTTGTGGCGGTACGGGCGCTGCCCGACCTGACCGCAAACACCGGGAAAGTGTAGCGGTCACGCCGGCGCATCATCACGCATCATCGCCCCATGCAAGCGCGCCAACCCACCGTTGCCCCAGCCCAAAGCCTGCCGGCCGACGCACCCTGCCCCTGTGGTCTGCCGCACACCCTGGCGGGTTGTTGCGGCCGCTGGATGGCGGGCCCCCGGCACCTGCAGGCGCCGGACGCGCAAAGCCTGATGCGCTCACGCTACAGCGCGTTTGTGGGGCAAGAGGCCGACTACCTGCGCCAGACCTGGCACCCCAGCACACGGCCGGCGGCGTTGGACTTCGAGCCCGGCTTGCGCTGGCTCGGCCTGCAGGTGCTGGCGCACCAGGTGATCGACAACTGCCACGCCAGCGTCGAATTCGTGGCGCGCAGCAAGCTGGGTGGCCGGGCCCACCGGCTGCACGAGATCAGCCGGTTTGTGCGCGAGGACGGCCGCTGGTTCTACCTCGACGGCCAGCAGCGCTCATGAGCCGCGGGTCAGGCAAATTCCTGGCGGATCGGCGGCAGCGTCAGGCGCCAGGCAATCCAGCCCAGCGTCACGCAGCCCGCCAGCGTGACCAGCACCGCCATCGACCGGGTGGCGGCAACAAAACCGCCAAACACACCCGCCAGCACTGGCGGCATCGCGGCCTGCTGCAGCGTGGCGTCGACCAGCGACAGCATCAGCTCCTGCTGCAGCCACAGGCCGCCCAGGTTGATGCCGATCGCCACTCCCATCAGCACAATGAACGTGCGGCGCGCCCACTCCAGGCGCAGCAGCAGGCCGATCGCCGCGGCCAGCGTGGCCACCGACACCGCCAAGCCGGCCCCGACAACCCAGGGCAGGTAGGCCAACAGCCAGCCGGTGAGCAGCGGATGGGGCAGCGGCGCGGCAGTCAAAGCCACCTGGCTGGGCAAGGACGAGGCCGTGGCGTTTTGCACCAGCGCCGAGACCGATGCCAGCACCCCCAGCACGATGAACACCCAGGCGGTCACCGTGACAAACACGGACCGCGCACCCACGTTGAAAGTCTGCGTCAAGCTGATCCCCTTCGGCTTGATGGACAGGCCAACGACCCGCCATCCGGCGCGATGATGACCGCGCTCTATGACAAGCATTTTTCAGCGGCGAGGCCAGGGCCAATGCGCTCATTTGCGGGGTATTTACCGGGCTGTGCTGGCCGGCCGGCAAGGTCGCAGCGGTGAGCCAGCCGCTGGCCCTGCTGCATGCCGACGACTGGTTGCTGGCCGTGCACAAGCCTGCCGGCCTGCTGGTGCACCGCAGCGCCATGGACGCCCATGCCACCCACGACGTCGTCACCCAGCTGCGGGCCCAGACCGGCGCCCCGGTGTGGCCGGTGCACCGCCTGGACAAAGGCACGTCCGGCGTGCTGTTGCTGGCGCGCGACGTGCACAGCGCCAGACAACTGGGTGCGGCCTTTGCCGCCGCCAGCGCTGCCGGCCCTGACTCGCCCGACCGACCGGTCACCAAACGCTACATCGCGCTGGTGCGCGGCTGGCCGGCGGACGCCGGTGAGATCGACCTGGCGTTGGCGCGCGACCCCGAGCTGCCCTCCACCGGGCAGCTGCAGCTGCCCGCCTGCACCCGGTGGCAGGTGCTGCAGCGGCTGCAACTGCCGCTCAGCACCGACGGCCATCACGCTGACACCCGGCTGGCGTTGCTGGCGCTTGAACCGCTGACCGGCCGGCGCCACCAGATCCGGCGCCACCTCAAGGCATTGGCCCATCCGCTGATCGGTGATGCCACGCACGGCAAGGGGCCGCTGAACCGCGCCATCGCCGCCCATATCGGCCATGCCCGCCTGTGGCTGCACGCGCTGGCACTGACCGTGCCGCACCCCGCCACCGGATTGGCACTCACCGTACAAGCCCCGCCGGGGCCGGAATGGACGCAGTGGGGCGCCGGGTGATGACGCCCAGGTGCGGGCGCCGCCCGCGCCGTCAGTCCAGCTGCCGCGCCGACACCAAGGCCCGCAGCACCGCCCGGTTCACCGCCGGCACGGCCATCAGCAGGTCCTCGGCTGCCGCCCGGATGTCGTAGATCGAGGCAGCCTCGACCGCCTGCACCAGCGTCAGGTAGGGCAACAACGGCCCGTTGCGGTGCACCAGCGCGGCAGACACCGCAGCACTGGTGGGAATGCTCTTGAGCAGCTCGTCGAAAGGCTGCTGCATCAGCCGGTCCAGCAGCGAAAACACGCCGCAGATGAACAGCTCGGACCGCTTGTCGTCATCGCAACCGCTGTCGCGGCCCAGCTCCTCCATCACCAGCCCCCGCCGCACTGCGGCGTAGATCACCGGCTTGAAGTTGCCGTCGCGGCTGCCGGACGTCAACAGCAACGCCAGCCAACGCTTGAGCCGCTGGTAGCCGAGCAGCATGATGGCGTGGCGAAAACTGGTGATCTCGACACGCAAGCCAAAAGCCGGCGAGTTGATGTAGCGCATCAGCTTGAAGGCCATCGTCGGGTCGTTTTTCATGACCGCCTCCAGCCTGTCGATCGGCTCGGCCCGGTCCACCCGGTTGATCAGCTCGACGATCGCCGACAACTCTGGCTGGCCACTCCGGCCGGTCGCGCTGCGCGCCGGTGCCACGTCGTCAATCGGCCAGCCCAGCACCGCAATTGCGCCGCGGCCAAACGAATCGGCCATCTCGACCAGGGTGCGCACACCGGCCTGCACATGCGGAATGTTGCGCGATACCCCGCCGGGCGGCGGCATGCCGTCGCGCCGCTCATCCGTGAGGTCGATGATCGAGTAGGCAAAACACGGCAGCACCTCCCGCGGCAGCGGCGCCAGCGGCCGGCCCTTGATCAACAGCGTGTTGCCGTTGTGGTGCAGCTTGGCCAGCGCGTCGGTGCAGGCCAGGTCACTGGCCATGAAGGCCGGCACCTCCAGCATCAGGTTGAGCGGCAGGGCCGCGCGCATCAGGCCATCGAGCAGGGTTTCGCTGACGATGTTGAGCGAGATGCGGCCGGCGTCCTCGGGCCAGACCTCGACCAGGGCGGCCAGCAGGTCGGCGGCGTCGGGCGTGACCTCGGGGCGGATCGGGAACACCGTCAACCGCAGCGCCGTGATGGCGCGGTGGCGGTCGATCATCGGCGAGTAGCCCAGGGCCACCTGGCCCAGTACGGGGTGTTCTGTCATGGGGAGAGCGCGCCCACGGGCAGCGGCCTATTTGATGTAGTCGAACAAGGACATGCGCTGCACGGAAGCATAACTTTGCAGCGCCGCCTGGTAGCCGTTCTGCTGGTTCTTGAAATCGCTGATGGCTTGGACCATGTCCACGTCCTCGGTGTCGGCCTGCACCGATTTGGCCCACAGGTTGCGGTCCTGGTTGCGGCCGTCGATGGCGTCGAGCCGGATCAGCGCGCTGCCGGCCTCGGCGCGCGCTGCCTGCATCCGGCCCATGACGGCGTCGGCATCACGCAGGCCGCTGTTGACCGCCTGCGCCACCTGGCCGGCGTTGGACAGTGGGTTCTTCAGCGTGTTCACCACACGGTCGATCGCGGCAAACGGGTTCAGGTCGGTCGTGGACGGGCTCAGGCTGAAGGTGTCGCCGCTGGCGGGCGCCCCCTTGACATGCACCGTCATGCCGTCCACGGTGATGGCCCCGCCCGCCGCGTACGGCGCGCCGGTCTGCCCGGTGGCGGCGCCGTTCTTCAGCACGCTGTAGGTGGTGCCGGCACCGCTGCCGGCAAACACCAGGGCATAGGTGTCGCCGGTGAGCGCCGCCGGGCCGCTGACATTGCCCGCGTCGATCCAACCGGTGCCGGTGTTGGCGGCATCGGCGGCGCTGACAAACACACCGTTGCCGCTGCGTGCCGACAACCAGATGGCGGCGCCGTCGGCGGTGATGGGCAGTTGCTCGCGGTTCGACAGCTGCATCTGGCCGCCGGTGGTGGCCGACACCACGCCGCCCGTCGTATCCAGGAACGGCATGGTGCTGGCGCCCTGGCCACCAAACAGGTAGCCGCTGTTGCCGTCGCCCTGGTTGGCCAATGCCATCAGCTGGCTGCGGTACTGCATCAACTGGGCCGCCTGGCTCGACCGTTCGGCCGGGGTGTAGCTGCCGTTGCCAGCGGCCACCAGGGTTTCGCGCAGGTTCTGCAGCACCTCACCGGCCTGGCCCAGCGCCGACTCGGTCAGGGTCATCACGTTGCGGCTGACATTGACCGAACGCTGGTCGCTCTCGATACGCTGCTGGCTGATGTACGCCCGCTCGACTCGGGCCGCGCCGGTGGGGTCATCGCTGGCCCGGTTGATGCGCTTGCCGCTGGTCATCTGGGTCTGCGACTCGGCCATGTCCTGCTGGCGGCGTTGCAGGCTGTCGACGGCGGTTTCGTAGCGGTTGGCGGTGGACACTCTCATGGCAGATCCTGGGTCAGGCGGCGGAACGGGGCGGGGTCTGGGCGGGCAAGGTCAGTGGGGCCCTGCGCTGGCGTGGGTGTCAGCGGGACAGGGCCAGGATCGAGTCGAACAGCGACTGCGCAGTCTGCAGCATCTTGGCTGCGGCCTGGTAGCTTTGCTGGAACTGCAGCAGGCGCGCAGCCTCTTCGTCCAGGTTGACCCCGACCTCACCGGTCAACTCGGCCTTGGCCCGGCTCGACACCGTGCTGCTGGTGTCGGCCGCAGCCACCGCGCCCTGCACCCGCACACCCACATCGGACAGGGTGTTGGCATAGGCGTCGGACAGGGTCTGGCCATCGACCAGCAGGCTGGCGGCCATGCCGTCAATGTGCAGCGCATTGCCGTTGTTGCCCGCCGGATGGGTGGTGGGCGCGACATCGATGCGGTCGCCGGCCCGGGGCACACCGGACAACGACAGCGAGATGCCGTCAAAGACGATGGGCTGGCCGGCGCTCAGGCTGCCGCTGGCCAGCACGCCATTGCTGGCGTCCAGAATCTGGTAACTGCCGACGTTGTCAGTGAAGTTCAGGCTGAATGCGGCGTACGGCGCGGCCGGCGGCGCCACGATGTCGAGCGACGTCACCGATGCCGTGCCGGTATTGACTGCAGCGGTCACCGCAGTGACCGGCGCGGCGGCCGCCAGGCCACGCGGGTTCTTGAGCACCACCGACAGATCGGCAGCGGCCCGGCCCACCGGCTTGAGCACAAAGGATTCACCCGCGGCCGGCGGGTTGGGTCCGATGGTGAAGGCAAAGCCGTCCACCACCTGGCCGTCAGCCACCGGCTGAAAGGCCTGGCCGTCGGACAGGCGGGTCAGGATGTATTGGCCGCCGTTGGCCGGATCGGGTTCCAGCCGGTAGTCACTGGCCTTGAGCTTGGCCGCATCCTTCACCGCCACACTGACCGTGGCGATGAAGGCGCCACTGGCATCGCGGGCATTGCCGGAGGCCGGCAGCGCCTGCGGCGCTGAAAACGCAAACAGCGGTGCGCCGGCGTTGCCCTGCATGTCCAGCCCGAAGGCCTGCTGCTGGTTGAGCGCGCTGGCCATGCCGGTGACCATTTGGCCCAGCCGGTTTCGCGCCACAGCCAGGTCGGTGCCCTGGAACTTCAGCAATCCGCCCACCATGCCGTCGCCGACATCAGCCGCACGCAGGTGCGTGGTCTGGCCGCCGACCAACAGCGCCACGCCGACGCGGCCGGAGTCGTCCGGGTCAGCGGTGGACATCAAGCGGTTGCTGGACGAACCCAGCACCAGAGTCTGCCCTGTGCCGATAAACAGGCTGGCGGTCTGGTCCTGCGCCAGGAAGCTGTGCACCTGGATCTGCGCGCCGATGCGCTGGATCAGCTGGTCGCGCTGGTCCAGCAGCTCATTGGGCGTGTGGCCGAGTTGGCCCGACATCGCGATGCTGTTGTTGAGCTTGGCCAACGCCGCGGCCAGGGCATTGACCTCGCTGATGCCACCGGCCACGTCATGCTGCAGGTTGGCCTGCAGGGCCTCGATCTGGTCGCTGGACGAACGCGCCAGCGAGGCAAAGTCATTCAAGCGGCCCAGCACCGCCTGGCGTGCCGACAGGTCGGCCGGTGCGGCCGCCAGATCGGCAAAGGCATTGAAGATCTGGGTGGCCGCCTGGCCCAGGCCAGACGCGCCACCCGGGAAGACCTTCTCCAGTTGCGACAGCATGTCGCGGTGCACACCGTCGGCGGCGGCAGCCGATGCGGTGGCCACCGCCTGCTGGGTCAGGAACATGTTGGACGCCCGCGACACCGTGGCGACGGTGACACCCCGCCCCATGAAGCCCGAGTTGCTGTAGTCGCTGCCGGCGGTGGCCAGTTCGACCGACTGGCGGGAGTAGCCCGGCGTGTTGGCATTGGCAATGTTGTTGCCGGTGGCCTGCAGCTGGGCATAGGCGGCAAAAACCGCCTGGGTGCCCAAGGATGTCAGGGAGGTGCTGGACATGGTGGATCAGCCCGGGCGGCGCGGCGCGATCAGGCCAGGCTGCGCTGCAGGCGCAGCGTGGTGTTGATCACCTTGCCCAGCTTCTCGGCGTAGGCCGGGTCGGTGGCGTAGCCGGCTTTTTGCAGGCCCTGGGCAAACAGCTTGGCATCGCTGCCCTGCGCCACCACATTGGCGTAACGCGGGCTGTTCTTCATCAGCTTGGCATAGTCGGCGAAGGACTCGGCCTCGCTGGCGTAGGCGCGAAACCTCTGCACCAACTGCTGGGGTCGGCCGCCGATGTACTCGGTGGTCTTGACATCCACCGTGGGGCCGGTCCAGCTGGCGCCGGCCTTGATGCCGAACAGGTTGTGCGCGCTGCTGCCGTCGGCCTGACGAATCTCGCGCCGGCCCCAGCCGGATTCGTGCGCCGCCTGCGCGAGCATGAAGGCGGCCGGGATGCCGCTTTGCTGCTCGGCGTCGCGCGCCGCGGCGTCGTGGCGCTTGAGGAAATCGGTCTGGCGCTGCGAGGTCTTGACCGGCGCGGCGTCGGCCGCGCCAGCGGCACCGGCCGGCGCCACCGCGGCGGCGG
>JBKJKU010000244.1:0-5714 GCA_046597355.1 Aquabacterium sp. | reverse complement strand
GGCAGTCTGGCCGTCACCGTTGCCACCGACCAGCGTGATGTTCTTGCCCATCAACTCGAACAGCGGCTTGACGCGTCCGAACGTCGCTTCTGAGCCGCCGACCATGATCGACAACGTAGCGTTCTTGGCGCCGACTTCGCCGCCGGAGACGGGCGCATCGAGGTAGTCGCAGCCCAGTGCATTGATCTTCTGCGCGAAGCCCTTGGTGGCGATAGGCGAGATCGAGCTCATGTCGACAACGGTCTTGCCCTTCGTCAACCCTTCGGCAATGCCGTTCGCGTCGAACAGCGCAGACTGCACATGCGGTGTATCAGGCACCATGACGAAGATGATGTCGGCGCGTTCTGCGACGCCCTTGGCGCTCACGCACTTCGTCGCACTGCTCGACGCGATGTCCTCGGGCAACTTGCCCAGCGTGAACACAAAGAGCTGGTGACCGGCCTTCAACAGATGCCCAGCCATGGGCGCGCCCATGATGCCCAGGCCGATGAAACCGATTTTGAGTGGTTGCGAAGTCATTGCATACGTCCTTGGATTTGGAGTGATTGGGGTAGCCGGCTCCTGGGCTCAGCACACAAGTTGCTGGCGCCAAGTCAAGCCGGCTTCGGTCGTTGCCGCAGGTTTGTATTCGCAACCGATCCAGCCGCTGTAGCCGATGCGGTCGAGATGGGCAAACAGGAACGGGTAGTTGATCTCGCCCGTACCGGGTTCATTGCGGCCTGGGTTGTCGGCCAACTGGATGTGGCCGATGCGCGCCAGGTGCTTCTGCATCGTGGCGGCCAGCTCACCCTCCATGCGCTGCGCGTGGTAGATGTCGTACTGCACGTAGGCGTTGTCGGCACCCACGTCGTCAAGAATCTCCAGCGCCTGTGCCGTCCGGTTCAGGTAGAAGCCCGGAATGTCGTAGGTGTTGATCGGCTCGATCAGCAAGCGCAGACCCGCCTTCTTCAACTCCGCCGCAGCGAATTTCAAGTTTCCGACGACAGTGCGGCGCAACAGATCATCAGGGACCCCCGCCGGGGCCTTGCCGACCAGGCAATTGAGCTGGTTCACGCCCAGGGCCCGGGCGTACTCGATGGCCTTGCCGACGCCCGCGCGGAACTCGTCTTCGCGCCCGGGCAGGCAGGCAATGCCACGCTCGCCTGCGTCCCAATCGCCTGCCGGCAGGTTGTGAAGCACCAGTGTCAACCGGTTGGCGTCGAGACGAGCCTTGATGTCACCCACTGCAACTGCATAGGGGAACAGGAACTCCACCGCGGTGAAGCCGGCCTTGGCGGCCCGCTCGAAACGATCGAGAAACGGAACCTCGTTGAACAGCATCGTGAGATTGGCGGCGAACTTGGGCATGCGGTGCTCCTGGTTGGGCTCTGCGTGGGGTCAGTCGAGCATGGCCACGGCGGTGGGCACATCGGCCTTCCCCGAAGCAAGTTCCTCGAATTCGACGACGTTGTCGATCTCGGTGCCCATAGCGATATTCGTAACGCGCTCCAGGATGACCTCGATCACCACCGGCACCCGGAACTCGGCCATCCAGGCCTCTGCCTGCTTGATGGCCGGTGCCAGCTCTTCCTGCTTGTAGACCCGGATGCCCTTGCAGCCCAGGCCTTCGACCACCTTCAGGTGATCGACGCCGTAGCTCTGGGTCACTTCATCCGTTGGCGTGTTGATGTTCTCGAAGCCCAACTGCACGCAGTAGTCCATCGTGAAGCCGCGCTGCGACTGTCGGATCAGGCCGAGGTAGCTGTTGTTCACGACGACGTGGATGTAGGGCAGCTTGAACTGCGCGCCCACCGCCAGCTCTTCGAGCATGAACTGGAAGTCGTAGTCGCCAGACAAGGCGACCACTTTGCGCGTTGGGTCGGCAGCACACACACCCAACGCCGCCGGAATCGTCCAGCCCAGCGGGCCGGCCTGACCGCAGTTGATCCAGTGGCGCGGATGGTAGACGTGCAAGAACTGCGCGCCCGCGATCTGCGACAGCCCGATCGTAGAGACGTAGGTGACGTCCTTGCCGAAAGCGTTGTTCATGCACTGGTACACGCGCTGCGGCTTCATCGGCACGCTGTCGAAGTTGGTCTTGCGCAGGTACTGCACATCAGACTTGCGTGCCAAGCACTCGGCAGCCCAGGCGCTGCGGTCGCGCAGCCTGCCGCTGGCATGCCACTCCTTGGCCACCTCGACGAACAGCTGCAGCGCCGCCTTGGCATCGCTGACAATGCCGTAGTCGGGTGCAAATACGCGGCCAATCTGAGTCGGCTCAATGTCGACGTGAATGAACTTGCGGCCCTTGCAGTAGACCTCGGGCGACCCCGTGTGGCGATTGGCCCAACGGTTGCCGATACCGAGCACGAAGTCGCTGGCCAGCATGGTGGCGTTGCCGTAGCGATGGCTGGTTTGCAAGCCGCACATGCCGGCCATCAGCGGGTGGTCGTCAGGGATGGTGCCCCAGCCCATCAAGGTCGGGATCACCGGAATACCGGCGATCTCAGCGAACTGCTGCAGCAGATCAGAGGCGTCGGCGTTGATGATGCCGCCGCCGGCGACGATCAACGGGCGTTCGGCGCCGTTGAGCATCTCGATAGCCTTCTCGATCTGCTTGCGCGACGCCGTGGGCTTGTACACCGAAAGTGGCTCGTAGGTGTCGATGTCGAATTCGATCTCGGCCATCTGCACGTCGAACGGCAGGTCGATCAACACCGGCCCGGGGCGACCCGAGCGCATCAGGTGGAACGCTTGCTGGAAGGCGCGTGGCACCTGCGCTGGCTCCATCACCGTCGTGGCCCATTTGGTCACCGGTTTGGCGATGCTCGCGATGTCCACCGCCTGGAAGTCTTCCTTGTGCAGGCGGGCGCGCGGCGCCTGGCCGGTAATGCACAGGATGGGGATCGAGTCAGCTTGAGCAGAGTACAGGCCGGTGATCATGTCGGTGCCGGCAGGGCCGGACGTGCCGATGCAGACACCGATGTTGCCTGCCTTGGCGCGCGTGTAGCCCTCTGCCATGTGGGATGCGCCTTCCACGTGCCGAGCCAGGATGTGGCCGATGGACTGGCGCTCACGCAACTGTGCGTATAGCGGGTTGATCGCCGCACCCGGCACGCCGAAAGCCTGCGTCACGCCTTCCTTCTCCATCACCAACACCGCGGCCATCGCGGCCTTCATCTTTGCCATCAAGGTCTCCTCATTACGATGGGTAGGATGTTCGTCGCTTCAGCGCCGACTGAGAACAGCAGTCTGGTGATAAGCAATATTCCAAGGCGCTATAAATGACGCGGGCGCGGCGATACAGTTGCGGTATGGATCGACTAGCAGGACTGGACCTCTTCATCCGCGTCGTTGAAACCGGCAGCTTCAGTAAGGCTGCCGAAGATCTCGGCATTGCGCAACCGACTGCGACCAAGGCGGTAGCTGCCATCGAGGCGCGACTGGGTGCACGCCTGCTGCATCGATCGACGCGCGGCGTCACGCCCACCGAGGTGGGGGCGCTTTACTTCGAGAAATGCAAGCGCATCTCGCGCGATGTCGAGGACGCAGAGAATCTGGCCAGTTTGTTGCAGAGCGGTGTGGGCGGTCAGTTGCGCGTCAGCAGTTCTCTGGCCTTCGGCCGCCGCGTGATGGTGCCGCTGGTGCTGCGCTACATGCGCGATCACCCGGGCGTGGACATCGATCTTGGCTTTGATGATCGCTATGTCAACCTGGTTGAACAGGGCGTCGACCTGGCGATCCGCATGGGGCGGCTGGCCGATTCAAGCCTGGGCGCGCGCTACCTCGGCACCAATCCGTGGGTGATGGTGGCCTCACCCGGATACCTGCGCGAGCACTCTGCGCCACGCCTGCCGTCCGACCTGGCCAACCACGGCTGCGTGATCTACAGCAGCGTGCAGGGCGATGATCGATGGAGCTTGACGGGGCCCGGCGGCCAGGAAGTGTCGGTGCCCGTCAGCGGCCGGTTGCGCACCAACAACCTGTCGGCAGTGCTGGCGGCTGCGCGGGCCGGCATGGGGCTGGCCGTGTTGCCGTGGTACGTGGCGCGCGAATCGGTGGCCGATGCCAGCGTGGTGCCCGTGCTGACCGACCATCTGCTGCCGGCGCAGGACGTGCATGCGGTCTACCCCTCCCCCAAGCTGGTGTCGACCAAGGTCACCAGCTTCATCGCGTTCTTGCAGCAGGCGCTGGCCGAGGGCTGGTGGCGCCAGGCGCCCTGACCCGCGGCAATAGCTCAGACGCGCACCAGCTTGGGGCGAGGCACCGGCGCCAACGTGGCGCGCAATTGCTCACGGGCATCGGCCTTGCCTGGCATCGCCTTGTCCAGCGCCGCTTCGACACTGCCGATGTGCGCCAGCATCAGACGCTCGGCACCGGCGATATCGCCGACGGCCAGCATCTCGACGATGCGGGCATGGTCGGCGCAGGACGCCCGGGCATCGTGCGAGCTTTGGTAAAGCGTGGCGACGATGGTGGTGCGCGCGGTCAGGTCGCGCAACATGTCGGCCAGCAGGCGGTGGCCCAGACACTCGGCCAGGCAGACGTGGAAATCGGCCAGCAGGAAGGCGCGCGTTGCGGCGTCGCTGCCGTCGAGCGCGCGCTCTTCGTCCTCGATATGCTGGTGCAGCCTGCGGATCACGGCCTGCAGCGGCCGGCCCTCGGTCTGGCGCAGCATGCCGCCTTCAACGGCCCGCCGCGCGGCAAAGGCGTCGCGCGCCTGGTCGATCGAAGGTTCAACCACATACCAGCCCTTGCGCGAGCGAACCTCGACAAAACCGCGCGCCTGCAGCTGCATCAGCGCCTCGCGCACGAGGGTTCGGCTGACGCCGAACAAATCGGCCAAGGCCTGCTCGCCAAGCCGCTCGCCAGGACTCAAGCGTTGGCCGAGGATGGCCTCGACGACGCGGTGGGCAATATCTGATTGGGTGGCCATCGTGAGACTGTAGCCGCAGAACTTCTCAGGCCGGCGCTGGCACCGGCGCGACGACGACGTCGAGATCGTCCTCGGTGGGCGGCAGGCTGCGGCCGTCGAGCACGGCATGCGCACGCTCGCGGTCGATATCGCCCTCCCACGCCGCCACGGCCACGGTGGCCACGCAATTGCCGATCAGGTTGCCCAGGGCACGCGCGATGCCCATGAACCAGTCGACCGACAGCACCAGCACCAGGCCAATGGCCGGGATGGCCGGAATCGCCTGTAGCGTGGCAGCCAGCACCACGATGGCCGAGCCGGGCACGCCATGCGCGCCCTTGCTGGTGACCAGCGAGATGGCCAGGATCGTCAGCAGATCGGTCATCGAGATCGGCGTGTTGGTGGCCTGGGCGATGAACACGGCGGCCAGCGTGATGTAGATCGAGAAGGCATCGAGGTTGAACGAGTAGCCGGTGGGGATGACCAGGCCGACCGTGGAATCGCGGATGCCCATGCGCTTCAGCTTGCTCATGATCTGCGGCAGCACGCTGTCTGACGACGTGGTCGCGAACACCACCGCCAGTTCTTCGCGCAGGTATTTCAGCAGCTTGATGATCGAGAAGCCGCTGAAGCGCATGATCGCGCCGAGCACCACGAACACGAAGACCAGCACCGCGCCGTAGAACAGCACGACCAGCATGCCGAGCTGCTTGAGCGAGCCCACGCCGTACTTGCCGACCGTGAACGCGATGGCGCCCAGCACGCCGAGCGGCGCCAGCTTGATGATCAGGCCCATGATCTTGAACAGCACATGCGACAG
>JBKJKU010000166.1:0-6698 GCA_046597355.1 Aquabacterium sp. | reverse complement strand
GCAAATTCACGCGCCGACAGCAGCACCGGCCGACCGTCCTGGGTGACTTGCCGGGTGGCGGGGTCCAGCCGCAGGCCGGCATGCACCAGCGCGGGGTCGGCGCGGCCGGCGTGGCGCCGCACCACGGCACGCATGCGCGCCGCCAGTTCGTCCAGCTCGAAGGGCTTGACCAGGTAGTCGTCGGCGCCGGCGTCCAGCCCGGCGACCCGGTCGGCGGTGGCGTCGCGCGCCGTCAGCACGATCACCGGCGTGGCATCGCTGCGGCCGCGCAGGGCGCGCAGCACATCCAGCCCGGCAGCCGGCCGGGTGGGCTGGCCCGGTCTGTCCGGCAGGCCCAGGTCGAGCAGCACCAGATCGAAGCGTTCGGCCGCCAAGGCGGCTTGCGCCGCGGCCACGTCGTAGACCCAGTCCACCGCATGGCCCTCCAGTCGCAGCGCCAGGCGCAGGCTGTCGCCGATCATGCGGTCGTCTTCAGCCAGCAGCAGTCGCATCGGGGGTGGGATCCTGGGGGTGAGGCGGGTGGGGCGGGCGGGTTTCAGTCGAGCATACCCGTGGCGCTGATTCCCTAGAATCTGCGCACTGCCGCCGGAGGCAGGGCGCCCATCCGGCGCCCCCGTCACCGGCGACCCCCCGCCCCCCCCCCCCCCCCGGAGCCCGCCCATGGACACCCGCGTCAACCCCGTTCGTGAACGCATCACCCGTGTGCGTGAGGCCCTGGTCCGCCACGGTGCCCAGGCCTTGCTGGTGCCCAGCGCCGATCCGCACCTGTCGGAGTACCTGCCCGGCCGCTGGCAAGGCCGCCAGTGGTTGTCCGGCTTCACCGGTTCGATGGCCACGCTGGTGATCACCGTGGACGCCGCCGCGCTGTTTGCCGACAGCCGCTACTGGCAGCAGGCCGAGGTGCAGTTGGCGGGCAGCGGCATCAGCCTGGTCAAGATCCCCACCGGCGCGGCGACCCACCACATCGGTTGGCTGGTTGATCAGCTGTCGCGCGGCCAGACCGTGCTGGCCGACGGCCAGGTGCTGGGCCTGGCGGCGGCGCAGCAACTGGGCACGGCGCTGGACGGCGCTGGCATCCTGCTCAGCACCAGCCACGACCTGTTGACCGAGGTCTGGCCAGACCGCGACGGCCTGCCCAGCGCGCCGGTCTATGCCCACACCGGCCCCGAGGCGCCCGAGCCGCGCGCCGACCGGCTGGCCCGGGTGCGTGAGGCGATGCTGCGCCACGGCGCCAGCCACCACTTTGTCTCCACCGTTGACGACATCGCCTGGCTCACCAACCTGCGCGGTGCCGATGTTGAGTACAACCCGGTGTTCCTGGCCCACCTGCTGATCGACGCCACCCGCGCCACGCTGTTTGTCGGCGCCGGCAAGGTGCCCGCCGCGCTGGCTGCCGAGCTGGCGGCGGACGGTTTTTTGCTGGCCGACTACGCCCAGGCCGCGCCCGCGCTGGCCGCGCTGCCGTCGGGCAGCACACTGCTGGTGGATGCGCGCCGCATCACGCTGGGCTTCCGCCAGCAGGTGCCGGCGGGTGTGCAAGTGGTCGAGGCGATCAACCCCAGCACGCTGTTCAAGAGCCGCAAGTCGGGTGCTGAAGCCGCTTTTGTGCGCCAGGCGATGGCGCAGGACGGCGCAGCCATGTGTCACTTCTACGCCTGGTTCGAGGCCGCGCTGGCCCGGGGCGAACGCATCAGCGAGCTGACGGTGGATGAAAAACTCTCCGCCGAGCGCGCCCGGCGCCCCGGATTTGTGGGCCTGAGTTTTTCGACCATCGCCGGCTTCAACGCCAATGGCGCGCAGCCGCACTACCGGGCGCTGCCCGAGTCGTATGCCTGGATCGAAGGCGACGGCCTGCTGCTGATCGACTCGGGCGGCCAGTACCTGGGCGGCACCACCGACATCACCCGGGTCTGGCCGATCGGCAACATCACGGCAGCGCAGCGGCGCGATTTCACGCTGGTGCTCAGGGGCATGATGAACCTGGCCCGGGCGCGCTTTCCGCGCGGTACGCTCAGCCCGTTTCTCGACACGCTGGCGCGCGCACCGCTGTGGGCGCACGGCGTGGACTTTGGCCACGGCACCGGCCACGGTGTGGGCTACTTCCTGAATGTGCACGAGGGTCCGCAGACCATCAGCAAGGCGGTGCCCGAGGCCCACATGGCGATGGAGCCCGGCATGATCACCTCCGACGAGCCGGGCGTGTACCGCCCGGGCCAGTGGGGCGTGCGCATCGAGAACCTGCTGCTCAACGTGCCCGCGGACACGCCCGAGAACGGCGCGTTTGGCGAGATGCTCGAGTTCGAGACGCTGACGCTGTGCCCGATCGATGCCCGTTGCCTGGACCGCAGCCTGCTGCGCCCCGACGAGATCGACTGGCTCAACGGCTACCACGCCACGGTGCGGACGCGGTTGTCGCCCTTGGTGGACGGCCCAGCGCTGGACTGGCTGCTGCTGCGCACCGCGGCAATCTGATGGCGGGGGCGGCGCCGGCGCCCGCCACCGCCGCAACCGGTGCAACGGGTTCAACGGGCGCTGCTGCAGCCTTCGCCATCGGTATCGACCTGGGCGGCACCAAGACCGAGGCGGTTGTGCTGGACGCAGCGGGCGCCGAGTGCTGGCGCCAGCGCGTCGCCACGCCGTCGGCCCAAGGCTATGCGGCCATGGTCGACAGCATCGCCGGCTTGGTGGCTGGCGCGCGCCAGGCGGTCGGGCTGTGCGCCTTGCCGACCAACACCGGGCCGGCTGATGGTTGCGGCGCCACCGTGGGCCTGGGCACGCCGGGCAGCCTGACGGCCGCCGGGCTGATCAAAAATGCCAACACCCAGTGCCTGAACGGCCGGCCGCTGGCGTCGGACCTGGCGGCGCGGTTGTGCCAGCCGGTACGCATCGCCAACGATGCCAACTGCCTGGCCTTGTCCGAGGCCACGGACGGCGCGGGTCGGGCAGCAAGCGTGGTGTTTGCCGCGATCCTGGGCACCGGCTGCGGCGCCGGTATCTCCGTGGCCGGCCGGGTGCTTGCCGGGCCGAACCGGCTGGCCGGTGAATGGGGCCACAACCCGTTGCCCTGGGCGCGTGCCGACGAGCCAGGTACCGCCTGCTACTGCGGCCAGACCGGCTGCATCGAGACCTGGCTGAGCGGCCCTGGGCTGGCCGCCGACCACCTGCGCCGGCACGGCAGGGCGCTCACGGCCTTGCAGCTTGCCCAGGCCGCCGCGGCCGGTGATGCGTTGTGCCAGGCCAGCATCGATCGCTGGTGCGACCGGCTGGCACGGGCGCTGGCCAGTGTCATCAACCTGCTGGACCCGGATGTGATCGTGCTGGGCGGCGGTTTGTCGCGGCTGGCCGATACCTACACCCGCGTGCCGGCGATTTGGCACCGCTGGGTGTTTTCGGAGGGCCTGCGCGAGCCGGTGCGGACCCGGCTGCTGCCGGCCGCGCACGGTGACGCCTCCGGCGTGCGCGGTGCCGCCTGGCTGGGACGCGCCCCCGGCTTGACGGCCTGAAAGCGCTGCGGGCCAGCCCGGAGGCCGGCCCGCAGGCTCAGGCTCAAATGCCGGTCTGCGGCGTCAAACGCCAGCGCGTGCCATTGGTGCGGCCAGCGCGGCGCGCAGGCTCTCGGCGCTGTCGCGCAGGTGGGCGCGGGCTTCGTCGCTGAGCCCGGTCTGGCGTTGCGCCGCCTCGATGCGACCGGCCAGCGCAGTGGCCCGGCTGCGCAGCAGCGAGCGGGCGTCGGCGCGCGACATCGCGCCCGGTCGCAGCACCAGCGCGGTGATCCGGTTCAGGTGCTCGCGCTGCAGCTCGCGCCGCGGCTGCGGGATGTCGCGGGTGTCCGCCGATTTGCCGGCCAGTTCGCTCCAGACATCGGTTTCGAGCTGGCGGTACAAATCGTTCAGCCGCATTGCTTTGGCGGGCGGGCTGACCTTGGCCTCGCTGTCCAGCACCCGCCCCGCCAGTGCGTCGCTCATCAGCCGGGTCAGCAGGGCGCGCTGCATGTCCAGCACGGCCTGGCTCAGCGAGTACTCGGTGGGCACTGCGCCGCCGGCTTCGCTGCGCTCAAAGTAGTTGGGCGCCAGCCGGCGCTGCAGGCCCGGGCTGACCGCAAAACTGTCGGCCGACAGCACCCGCTTGGACAGCAGCGTCAACGCCGCCTGCTGGTCGGCCGCCGGCAGCGGCTGCAGCGGGTCGCGCCCGGTGTTGGGGAAGTCGCGCAGCGTGCGCACGCCGCCGATCTGGCGCAGCAGGATGCCCGCTGCCTGGGCTGCATCACGCACCGCAAAGGCCAGCGCCCGGCGCAGCTTGGCGTAGTCCTCATCGGGCTTGAGCGTCCGTGTCTCCTGGCGCTTGAACAGGTCTTGCGCGATGTCGAAACGCCGGGCGGCAAAGGCCAGCACGTCGTTGCCCAGGTCCGACTGCAACGCGTCGGGATCAATGCCCAGGAAGTTGTCCTCGTCGGTGCCAAAGGCCAGCGCCGGCTCGCCGCTGCGGCCGGCGATTTTGCCCAGCTCGGCAGCCTCTTGCCCGGGCGCCAACGGCCTGTAGGCGTACTCGATGGCCCAGTAGTCGTACGGCCCCAGCGTGGTCTGGAACGGCGCGACCGGCTGTTCACCGACCCGGGGCAGGTTGATGGCGGCGTACTCCATCACCGAGCCGGTGAAGGCATGGCTGCGGGTGAACTCGGTGTCCGCCACCTGCTTGGCCGAGAACGCATGCGAGGCGCGGAAGTTGTGGCGCAGGCCCAGCGTGTGGCCCACCTCGTGCATCATCACGTCCTTCAGGTAGTCGAGCACAAAAGCCTGGGCCTCCGGGCTGTCGGGCTCGATCTCGCCACGCGCCTCCATCACGTCCAGGCCATAGTTCAGCTGGTCGGCGCCCAGATCGGCGGCGCGGCAGGCCAGACTGTCGTGCAGCGGGCTGCCGGCCCAGGCGGCGGCGTTGGCGGTGGGCGCGCCGCCCACCTGCAGCAAGTCGGCCCAGGCCTGCGGTGATGCGCCCAGCACCTGCGCTTTGAAGCTGCGCCGGTTGCGCGACGACAAACTCTCCATGCCGATGTCGGCGTCCAGGATCTCGCCGCTGCGCGGGTCGACATGGCTGGGGCCGATGGCGCCAAAAATCGGCTCGCGGTTGACCATCCAGCGCACCGACGCCACGCCCACATCCAGTGTGTCGAAATCAGCATCGTCGGGCTGCTGCTTGACGACGATCGCGTTCTTGAAGCCGATGGCCTCGAACGCCTTGTTCCACTCCAGCACGCCGGCGGTCAAGGTGGGGCGGTAGCGCAGCGGGATGTTGCGGTCCAGCCAGAAGGTGATCGGCTTGACCGGCTCGGACAGCGCGGCCGCCGGGTCGGCCTTGTCCAGCCGCCAGCGGTTGACCACGCGCTGGCGCGGGCTGCGCGCCAGGTCGTCGCTGAAGTCGTCACTGAGCGAGACAAAATGGCCGATGCGGGCATCCGCCAGCCGCGGCGCCATCGGTTGTGCCGGCAGACGCGCCAGCGAGTAGTGGAGCCCTAAGAACAGACTGCGCGGGTCGGGCAGGCCGGTGGGCACGGTAGGCGCCGGCGCGCCGGGCGGGCCACCGGGCTGCGGCACCGCGATGGCAGCGGTGGCGTAGTGGTTGAGCGCCTCCAGCACCAACAGGTCGGGCTTGCCACGCACGGCGGTGATGGCCGAGTTGCGCACGTCCAGCCCATAGCCCTGGCGGTAGGTGCGCTGCAGTTGCGCACCCAGGCCCAGCAGGTCGGTCATGAACATGGCGCTGGCGTCGACCAGCACGGTCTTGCGCTCCGGGTGGGGCAGGCTGGCCACCGGGTTGGCGGCCAGCAGGCTGGGCGAGATGGCCGATGCCACCGACCGGGCCTCGGGCGTGCCGGCCTTGGCGACCTGCTGCTGGTTGATGGCGACCAGTTGCACCACGTTGTGCAGGCGGCGGAACTGCAGCAGGCGCGGCGACGACAGCATCAGCCCGCCGAACAGGCCGGCCTCGCCAATGCCGCTGGACAATTTGGGCGAGAAGAAAAAGGTCTGGTTGAAATCCTCGGGCCGCAGCTCGAACCAGACCCGTTCGTCTTTTTGCCAGGCGGTGAACAGGCCGTCGATCTTGCGGGCGTCCTTGATCACCACGGCAAACGCCGGCGGTTGGCCCGGCGTGGGCGGCATCGGCGGGCTGGCCGGCGAAGAGGCCCCACTGGCCGGGCGTGCTGCGGCGGTAGGTCCGATCAGGGCGGCAGCCACTGCCGACGCGGGCGTGCCCGGTGCAGACGCACGCGCCAGCGGCACGGCGGCGGCGTTGGCGGGCGCGGGGGTGGCGGTCGGCGGCTTGGTGCCTGACGCGGACGCCGGGCCCTGGCCGGTGTCGGTTGCAGGGGCCAGGGCCGCGCAGCCCGCCAGGGCCATCAGGCCGGCGAGTGTGGTGGCCCGCAGGGCGTGGGGAGCGCAGGACAGGGATGGCAAGGAGAGCATCAGATCGGCAGGCCGGTTTGGGAGACGCCGAGTATGAGGCGCCCGGCCAGCCCCGGGTTCCTCAGGGCTTGCCCGCGCCCGGGTCCGGGTTACTTCAGCGCCTTGAAGCGCAGCCGGTGCGGCTTGGCGCCTTCTTCACCCAGGCGTTTCTTCTTGTCGGCCTCGTACTCCTGGTAGTTGCCGTCGAAGAAGACCCACTGGCTGTCGCCCTCGGCGGCCAGGATGTGGGTGGCGATGCGG
>JBKJKU010000102.1:0-7200 GCA_046597355.1 Aquabacterium sp. | reverse complement strand
GCCCCAGGCCGCAAGCGGGCAAACGGGCCCACCAGACAGGCCGCGCCCACCGTGGCGCCGTCGATGTGGCTGAACGGCTGGATCACCGCCCCGGCGCCGATCACGGCATCGCGGATCACGCAGTGCGCGCCGATGCGCACGTTGTCGCCCAGTGTCACCGCGCCCTCGAACACACAACCGACGTCGATCTCGACATCCTGGCCGGCGGCCAGCGTGCCGCGCAAATCAAACCGCGCCGGGTCGGCCAGCCGCACACCGGCCTCCAGCAGCGCATCGGCCTGGCGGCGTTGCAAGCGGCGCTCCAGGTCGGCCAGTTGCAGCGGGCTGTTGACCCCCAGTACCTCGGTGTCGTCTGCGGCGTGGGTGGCCACCACCGGCACACCTTCGGCCACGGCCATCGCCACGATGTCGGTCAGGTAGTACTCACCCTGGGCGTTGTCGTTGTTGAGCGCAGCCACCCAGCGCTTGAGCGCGGCGGTGGGCGCGGCCATCATGCCGGTGTAGACCTCGTGGATCTCGCGCTGCTGGGGCGTGGCGTCCTTGTGCTCGACGATGCCCAGCACCCGCCCGCCCTCGGGGTCGCCCGAGCGCAGGATGCGGCCATAACCGGTGGCGTCATCCAACTTGATCGTCAGCAGCGCCAGGCGCTGACCACCGCAGGCCTCGGCCAGCGCACGCGCGGTATCGGCTTCGATCAGCGGCACATCGCCGTTCAGGATCAGCGTGGTGCCCTGGCCGGTCGGGTCAGACCCACCCAGGTGCGGCACCACCTGGGCCACCGCATGTCCCGTGCCCAACTGCGGCATCTGGCGCACCGACGACGCGCCGGTGCCGGCAATGGCAGACTCCACCGCCTCGGCGCCCCAGCCGGTGATGACCCAGGTCGGGTGCTGGCCCAGCGTAGCGGTGGTCGCCAGCACATGGGCCAGCAAGGGTTTGCCGGCCAGACGGTGCAACACCTTGGGGTGGCGGGATTTCATGCGGGTGCCCTTGCCCGCGGCCATGATCACGATGTCCAGAACCATTTTGGAGCCTGTTTCGATGCGGTGGAGTCGTTGGATTATCGTGGCCCTGTTGCCACTGGTCGTGGCCTGCAGCGCGGTGCGCCTGAGCTACAACCAGGCGCCGACGCTGGCCTACTGGTGGCTGGACGGTTATGTCGATTTCAACGCTGAGCAGTCGTCCGGCGTCAAGGCCGCACTCGACGACTGGTTTGCCTGGCACCGCGTCAGCCAGTTGCCGGACTATGCGCAGGCACTGGCGGCGATGGGGTCGATGGCCGCCGACAAAGTCACGCCGGCGCAGGTTTGCAGCACGATCGGCGCCTGGCAGCAGCGCGGGCTGCGGGCCTACGAACGCGCCGTGCCGGCCATGACCGACCTGGTGCGCAGCCTGACGACCGAGCAGATCCGCCATATCGAGCGGCAGTACGTCCGCAAACACAAGGAAGCCGTTGCCGACTTCCTGCAGGCCGAACCGGCCGAGCGCCAGAAGGCCAACTACGAGCGCGCCCTGGACCGGGCCGAGTCGCTGTACGGCAAGTTCAACGACAGCCAGCGGCGGCGCTTGGCGGCGGACTTGCTGGCCTCGCCGTTCAACCCCGAGCGCTGGCTCAACGAGCGCAGCCTGCGCAATGCCGACACCGTGCGCAACCTGCGCCAGTGGCAGGCCGACGCCAGCGACAGCGCCACGGTGCAAGCCGGCTTGCGCCGGTTTGGCCAGGACGCCGTGCAAAGCCCACGCGCCGACTTCCGCAGCTACGCCAGCACGCTGCTGCTGTCGAACTGCAGCATGCTGGCCGGCCTGCACAACATCACCACGCCTGAGCAACGCCAGCACGCCGCCAGCAAGCTCAAGGGCTGGGAGGACGACCTCCGGGCCTTGATCCGGGGCTGACCCCGGCGCTGATCTCCGCGTTGCCCTGCGCGTTGACCTGCGCGTTGACCTGCGCGTTGTTTGCCGCATTGTTTGCCGCGTTGTTTGCCGCGTTGTTTGCCGCGTTGATCGCCGGCCCAGGCCCTGACCGGCGCCGTGAAACAGACTCTCGCACAGCACTCAACATGGCGGCAATGCACAGCCCGGCTGCAAACCCGCCGGCAGGTGCCGCCGACAATCACGGCCATGAACCACTGGCGAACGGGGGTACGGCACCCCGAATACCGCCGTGGCGCGCGCGACATGTCGGGCGTTGCGCTGGGCATCGGCACCTGGGGCCTGGTCACTGGCGTGGCGATGGTCAAAAGTGGCCTCGACCCTTGGCTGGCGGTGCTGATGTCGGTGCTGGTGTTCTCGGGAACCGCCCAGTTGGCGGTGGCGCCGTTGATCGCTGCCGGCGCACCGGTCTGGGTGGTCTGGGCCACCGCCACTTGCCTGAATCTGCGCTTCCTGGTGTTCTCTGTCCAGTGGCGGCCCTACCTGGCCCACCTGCCGCTGCGGCGCCGCGCGCTGATGGCGTATTTCTGTGCCGACCTGAACTATGTGCTGTTCATGCGGCGCTTTCCCGATCCCGTGCCCAGCCCCGATCAAGCGCCCTATTTCTGGGGTGGCGTGACGGTCAACGCCGGCGCCTGGCACCTGATGTCACTGGTCGGCATTGCCCTGGCCCACCACATTCCGCCCGAATGGGGCCTGGGTTTTGCGGGCACGGTGGCGCTCCTGGCGATGGTCTACTCGATGCTGGTCGAGCGCGCCACCTGGCTGCCCGCGGTGGTGGCCGGCGGCGCGGCGGTGGCAGCCTATGCGCTGCCGTTGCGGCTGAACATGCTGGTGGCGATTGCCGCCGCGGTGGTGGTGGGCACCGTCATCGACCACAGCCGGGCGCTGCGGCCGGCCACCCGACCTGCCGTCTCGCCCCCAGCAACGCGATGAGCACTGCCGAGACCTTGCTGACCATTGCCGGCATGGTGCTGGTAACTTTGCTGACGCGCGGCTTCTTCATCCTGCCCTCGCGGGAGTTGCCGTTGCCCAACTGGCTGCGTGAGGGCCTGCGCTACGCCCCGATCGGCGCGCTGGTGGCAGTGGTCGCGCCCGACCTGCTGATGAGCCAGGGCCACCTGATCACCACCTGGCAGGACCCACGCCTGTTCGGCGCCGCCGCCGCCACCGCCTGGTACATCTGGCGCCGCGGCATGCTGGGCACCATCGTGGTGGGCACCGGCGTGATGTTGATCCTGCGCCTGGGCCTGGGCTGGTGATCTGCCAAAATTGGGGGCTGAAATCACCCGCCGCCCCCCTCCAACCACTGCAGCCCGCCATGAACATCCTCCGATTCGACCAACTCGTGGCCCAGGGCAAGGTGGCGGGCCAGCGGGTGTTCATCCGCGCCGACCTGAACGTGCCGCAGGACCATTCACCGCAAGGTCACGGCGCCATCACCGAGGACACCCGTATCCGCGCCTCGGTGCCCTGCATCGCGATGGCGCTCAAAGCCGGTGCTGCGGTGATGGTCACCTCGCACCTGGGTCGGCCCACCGAGGGCGAGTTCAACCCGGCCGACTCGCTCGCACCGGTGGCCCGGCGTTTGGGCGAGCTGCTGGGTCGGGACGTGCCGCTGGTCGCCCACTGGGTCGACGGTGTGGCGGTGGCGCCGGGCCAGGTCGTGATGCTGGAAAACTGCCGCCTGAACAAAGGCGAGAAGAAAAACGACGAGGCGCTGGCCCGCAAGCTGGCCGCGCTTTGCGACATCTATGTCAACGACGCCTTCGGCACCGCCCACCGCGCCGAGGCCACCACCTACGGCATCGCCCAGTTTGCGCCGGTTGCCTGTGCCGGCCCGCTGCTCTCGGCCGAGATCGACGCGATCACCCAAGCCCTGGCCCAGCCGAAACGCCCGCTGGTGGCCATCGTTGCCGGCAGCAAGGTCAGCACCAAGCTGACCATCCTGAAAAGCCTGGCGTCCAAGGTGGACGGTCTGATCGTGGGCGGCGGCATCGCCAACACCTTCATGCTGGCGGCGGGCCTGAAAATCGGCAAGAGCCTGGCCGAGCCCGATTTGCTGGACGCCGCCCGCTCGGTGATTGCCGAGATGAAGGCGCGCGGCGCGGCGGTGCCCATCCCCGTGGACGTGGTCTGCGCCAAGCGCTTTGCCGCAGATGCCGAGGCCACCGTCAAGGGCGCGACCGAAGTGGAAGACGACGACCTGATCCTCGATATCGGGCCCAAGACCTCGGCGATCCTGGCCGCGCAACTGGCGGCAGCCGGCACCATCGTCTGGAACGGTCCGGTCGGGGTGTTCGAGTTCGAGGCCTTCTCGCACGGCACCGAGGCGATCGCCCGGGCGATTGCGGCCAGCCCGGCGTTTTCGATCGCCGGCGGCGGCGACACGCTGGCGGCAATTGCCAAGTACGGCATCGAAAAAGATGTGGGCTACATCTCCACTGGCGGCGGCGCGTTCTTGGAGGTCTTGGAGGGCAAGACCTTGCCGGCCTTCGAGATCCTGGAGAAACGCGCAGCCGGTTGAGCCTTGACCGACGTCCGGGCGGCCGCTGCGCGTTGCTTGTGGTTGTCCCCAACCGGACAGGGCCGCATTCGGGCGTAACCTTCGGCGAGACACCGTGTCTCTACCGTTCGAGGTTACGCCGCCATGACCACCCCCCTGTCCCCCGCCGAACAAGCCCTGCGTGAAGCCGCCCGCGAGTACCACCGCTCGCCAACCCGCGGCAAGATCGCCGTCACCCCCACAAAGCCGCTGTCCAACCAGCGCGACCTGAGCCTGGCCTATTCGCCCGGCGTGGCTTACCCCTGTCTGGACATAGCGCGCGACCCCAGCCTGGCGGCCGAGTACACCTCCCGCGGCAACCTGGTCGGCGTGATCACCAACGGCACGGCCGTGCTGGGCCTGGGCGACATCGGCCCGCTGGCCGCCAAGCCGGTGATGGAGGGCAAGGGCTGCCTGTTCAAGAAGTTTGCCGGCATCGACGTCTTCGACATCGAACTCGCCGAACGCGACCCCGACAAGTTGGTCGAGATCATCGCTGCGCTCGAACCGACGCTGGGCGGCATCAACCTGGAGGACATCAAGGCGCCCGAGTGTTTTCTGGTCGAGAAAAAGCTGCGTGAGCGGCTCAAGATCCCGGTCTTCCACGACGACCAGCATGGCACGGCGATCATCTCGTCGGCCGCGCTGATCAACGCGCTGGAGTTGGTCGGCAAGCAGATTGGCGAGGTCAAGCTGGTGGTGTCGGGCGCCGGTGCAGCGGCCATCGCCTGCCTGGACCTGATGGTCAGCCTGGGCGTGACGCTGGGCAATGTGTTTGTCTGCGACTCCAAGGGCGTGATCCGCGAGGGCCGGCCCGACGTGGCCGCTGGCAAGCTCGACGAGTCCAAGCAGCGCTACTGCCAACGCACCGAGGCCCGCACGTTGGCTGATGCCATCGTTGGGGCGGACGTGTTCCTGGGCTGCTCGGCGGCCGGTGTGCTGACCGGCGAGATGGTGGGCACGATGGCCCGCCAGCCGATCATCCTGGCGCTGGCCAACCCCGAGCCCGAGATCCGGCCCGAACTGGCCAAGGCGGCGCGGCCCGACTGCATCGTCGCCACCGGCCGGTCCGACTACCCGAACCAGGTCAACAACGTCCTGTGTTTCCCCTACATTTTTCGGGGTGCGCTGGACTGCGGCGCCACCACCATCAACGAGGCCATGAAGCTGGCCTGCGTGCGCGAGATCGCCGCGCTGGCCAAGGCCGAACCCAGCGACGAGGTGGCCGCTGCCTATGCCGGCAAAGAGTTGAAGTTCGGCCCCGACTACATCATCCCCACGCCGTTTGATGTGCGGCTGATCCTGCGCATTGCGCCGGCCGTGGCCAAAGCAGCCGCCGACACTGGCGTGGCCTCGCGCCCGATTGCCGACCTGGAGGCCTACCGCCAGCAGCTCACCCGGTTCGTCTACCAGACCGGCATGGTGATGCGGCCGGTGTTCGATGCGGCGCGCGCGGCCTGTGCAAAGCAAGCCGCCCGGGTGGTGTACGCCGAGGGCGAGGACGAACGGGTGCTGCGTGCGGTGCAGGTGGTGCTGGACGAGGGGCTGGCCAAGCCGGTGCTGATCGGCCGGCCGGCGGTGATTGCGATGCGGATCGAGCGGGCCGGGCTGCGGCTGCAGGCTGGCGTCGACTTCGAGGTCTGCGACCCCGAAAACGACCCTCGCTTTCGCGACTACTGGGTGCTGTACCACCAGTTGATGGGCCGGGACGGCGTATCGCCCGAAGCCGCCAAGGCCACGGTGCGGCGCAGCAACACGCTGATTGCCGCGCTGATGCTCAAGCGCGGCGAGGTGGACGCGATGCTGTGTGGGCTGGTGGGCCGGTTTGATGCCCACCTCGACCATGTGCGCCGTGTCATCGGCCAAAAAGCCGGCGCCCGCACCATGGCCACGATGAACGCACTGATGCTGGACGCGCACACGCTGTTCTTGACCGACACCTTTGTCAACGAGGAGCCCAGCGCCGAAGAGTTGGCCGACATCGCGCTGATGGCCGCGGCCGAGGTGCGGCGTTTTGGCATGCCGGCCAAGGTGGCGTTCTTGTCGCACTCGATGTATGGCAGCTCGCAGCGGGCGTCCGCTCGCCGGATGCGGGCGGCGCGTGATTTGTTTGTGGCGCGCGCACCCGAGATCGAATGCGATGGCGAGCTGCAGGGCGACGCCGCGCTGTCTGAGGCGATCCGCGGCAGCGCGCTGAGCGACAACTCACTGACCGGCGCGGCCAACCTGCTGGTGCTGCCCAACCTGGACGCTGCCAACATCTTGTTCAATGTGCTCAAGGTCGTGGCCAGCCACGGCGTGACGATCGGCCCGATCCTGCTGGGCGCGGCCGCGCCGGTGCACATCCTGACGCCGTCAGCGACGATGCGCCGGCTGGTCAACATGACGGCACTGGCGGTGGCCGATGCAGCCGAGTTGCGGGACGACACCGCCCCAACAGCCGCTGCCGGAAGCGCAGCGCTGACTGCCGCGAAAGTAACCGCGCTGTAACCCGGCAGGGGCGCCCGGCCCCGATAATTCCGTCTCCTCTGCTCGCTGGACTGCCCCCATGAACCGTGCCACCAAGATCGTCGCCACCCTTGGCCCTGCCAGCAGTGATCCCGAGGTGCTGGAGCGCCTGCTGCGCGCTGGCGTGGACGTGGTGCGCTTGAACTTCAGCCACGGCAAAGCGCAGCAGGCGCTCCAGCACCTCGGGATCACTGCTGGCAGGGCCGAGGGTGGCG
>JBKJKU010000046.1:0-2726 GCA_046597355.1 Aquabacterium sp. | reverse complement strand
CAAACAGCACGCAGGCGATGTTGAGCGCCAGCCCGGTGCTCATGATCGGCAGCACCCCGAAGCGCTTGATCAGCCGACCGGTGAAAAAGCTGGGCACAAACATGCCCAGCACATGCCATTCGAGCACCAGCGCGGCCGCTGAAAACGGGTGGCCGCACTGCGCCATGGCGATCGGCGTGGCGGCCATCAGCAGGTTCATCACGCCGTAGCCGATGGCGCAGCCGGCGGCGGCGATGATGAAGACCGGCTGGCGCACGATCTGCGACAACGGCCGGCCCTGCAGGCCGGTACTGCCCTGACCGGCCAGCGGTGGAAACGGGATCAGCGCCATCAGCCCCAGGCTGAGTGCCGCCACCCCCATCAGCGCGAGGTACGCGCCGGCAAAGGGCTGGTCCATCGCATTGCGGCTCCAGTTGGCCAGGTTGGGGCCGACCACGCCGCCAATGATGCCGCCCGCCAGCACCCAGGAGATCGCCCGCTCCTTGAACTCGGGCTTCACCAGTTCGGCCGCGGCAAAACGGTACAGCGAGCCGTTGGCGTTGTAGTAGCCGGCCACCAGCGTGGCGGCTGTCAGCAGCCAGAAATTGCGGGACAGCACCGCCCAGGCGCAGACCCCGGCGCTGGCGATGGCCACCAACAGCCCGAGCTGGAAGGTGCGCTGGCGGCCCCAGCGCCGCTGGTGGCGTGCCACCAGCCCGGTGGCCAGCGCGCCGCCCGCCACGTAGGCGGTGATCGGCAGCGTGGCCATCCAGCCGACCGGCGCCAGCGCCAGGCCGACCAGGCCGTTGACCGCGATGAACACGACGTTGTTCACCATCAGCAGGCCCTGGCACAGGGTCAACAGCAGCAGGCGGGGGTTCATGGCGTCCGATCGGGGGCGGGGGGTGCGGGCGGCGGTGTCGAACGAGTTGCTGATCGGGCTGCTGATCGGGCGGCCGATGGGGCGGCCGAGAGCGCCGAGAGCGCCGCTATCACCGCGAGGGCAGCGAGTGGCGCGGTGTCGGCGCGCAACACGCGGTCGCCCAGGCTGACCGGCACAAAGCCCAGGCTTTCGGCCAGCGCGATCTCGGCCGGGCTGAGCCCGCCCTCGGGACCGCTGAGCACGGTAACCGCAGCGTTGTGGGCCGCGTTGTGGGCCGTGTTATGCGCCGCGGTTTGGGGCCGGTCCATCAGCAGGCGTGCCAGCGGCGCTGCATCGGGCGACAGGCTCAGCAGCAGGCGCAACTCCGGCGGGCACGTTGGTGGCAGGCCGGCCAGCCAATCCCGCAGGTTGCGCGGCGGCGCCACGAGCGGCACCTGATTGCGCCCGCTCTGCTCACAGGCCGCCACCGCGATCGCCTGCCAGTGCGCCGCCTTGCGCTCGGCACGGTCGCCAGCAACGCGCAGCACCGACCGCTCGCACACCAGCGGCGCGATCAGGGCCACCCCCAGCTCGGTGGCTTTTTCGACCAGCGCGTCCATGCGCTCATTGGCTGGCATGCCGGGCGCCAACGTGACCGGGCAGGCCAGCTCGCAATCCACCGGCTGGTGCGCCAGCACCCTGGCGCTGACAGTCTTGCGGCCCATCTCCAGCACCTCGGCCTGCCATTGGCCGCCGCGGCCATCAAACAGCGTGATCTGCGCGCCCGGCTGCAGCCGCAGCACCTGCACATGGCGGCTGGCGTTGGGCGGCAGCACCAGCACGGCGCCGGGCGCCAGGATCAGGTCAACGTGGAGTCGGGCGGACATGGGACTGGCAGGCGGCTGGGTTGGGTGGGCAGTGGTCTGGACAACCGCCAGCACGGCCTGCGGGTGGGCTGGCGGGCGCGTAGGCCGGCGGGCCGGCGCTGCGCGGGTCGGCGGCGGGATGCGCTGCGTGCGCCGGGCTGGACTGGGGTCGAGGCAACGGGTGAACGGGCCGGTCAGCCCGGATCGGCCAGGCGCTGCGCCAGCGCGCGTGCGTCGGCATCGCCCTTGCCCAGACGCACTTGCTCGACAAATTGCAGCGCCAGCGACCGCAGCTCGGCCGGACCACTGCATTTTTCGATGTCCAGGATCATCCTGTAGCCCTTGAACAGGCCCAGCTGCTGCCGCGCCTCCAAGGTCAGGCGGTCATAGAGCAGTTGGTAGTTCAGGCCCTCGAGCGCGTCGGCCAGGCTCATGCGGGCGGTGGTCCGCGGCGGCTCGGCGGCGGCCGGCTGCACAGGCGTGCCGATGCCAGCCGGTGGCGCCGGGGCAGCCGGGCCGGCCGCCCGGCCGATCAGGCCCGCTGCCAGCAACTGCTGCAGCTCGACCGGCCCGCTGCCACGCACCAGCGCCAGCCACTCGCCAGCGTTGCGGTTCAGGTCGATGCTGAACAGCAGGTTGCGGGCCGATCGCGACAGCGGCAGCGCACGCTCGGTGATCTCGCGCCGCCCGGCCTCGGTCTTGCCCAGCGCCAGGCCGAGCCAGAGGCTCATGTCGGCCGGTAAAGTTGGCTCGCTCAACGGCGCGCCTCACGCAGTTCGCGGCGCAGGATCTTGCCCACGGTGCTCTTGGGCAGGTCGGTGCGGAACTCCACCACCTTGGGCCGCTTGTAGCCGGTCAGGTTGGCCTCGCACCAGGCGCGCACGTCGGTCTCGCTCAGCTTGGGGTCTTTCTTGACGATCACCACCTTGACCGCCTCGCCGGCCTTGTCGTCGGGGATACCGACGGCCGCGCATTCCAGGATGCCGGGCAACTGCGACAGCACGTCCTCGATCTCGTTG
>JBKJKU010000301.1:0-7609 GCA_046597355.1 Aquabacterium sp. | reverse complement strand
GTTGCGGCCCAGCGTCCAGGCCACGCCGTCGCAGGCGTAGAGCACGGCCGCCTCGCGGGCAGTGATCCACGCTTGCGACGGCGTGGCCTGGACGCTGGGCCGCAACAGCCAGGTACTGCGCGGCGGCATACAGCGCAGCACCGGACTGCAGTCGCGCATTGAGGTGCATTCGATCATTGCGGTGCGCGGCATCATGCCCAGCCGGGCCTGGCGGGCCGCGCCGGCGATGACCAACCCAAAGCTGTTTGTGCGCGACCGCCACATTTGCGCCTATTGCGGCAACCGCAGCGGCTTCGACGGCCTGACCCGCGAGCACATCATCCCCACGTCCCGCGGCGGGCGCGACACCTGGATGAACTGCATCACCGCCTGCAAGGCCTGCAATGGCCGCAAAGGCAACCGTCTGCCCGAAGAGGCCCGCATGAGCCTGCTCTACCTGCCCTACACGCCCAGCCTGCATGAGGACATGATCCTGCGCGGGCGCCGCATCGTGGCCGACCAGATGGAGTTCTTGCTCGCCAGCGTGCCGCGCTCCAGCCGCCTGCACGATTGACGCCACGCGCCACGCGTGCGGCACCGCAGAGGTCAACTCGCGACGGCGCTGCGGCCGCCATCCCTGCCCAGCCGCAGCCAGGCGGCTTGCCGGTGTTTGATTTGTCCCATGCCGCGCTGGCCACCGCGCCGCGCCGGTGTCTGCGGTGGACATGCTGCTGGCGCGCTGAGTGGCGCCTGCGGATGAGGCTGCCGTCGCGATTTACTCCAACTTCACATGTGGCTGATGACGGGCGACGGAACCTCAGCCACACCGTTGAACTCGAACCTGCGCGTCAACGGCCACGCTGGTGCGACCGTTGTACCAGCACCCCACACCGAGGATGACCATGCTTGACTCCAAGATCGCTTTGGCTATTTGTGCCGCGCTTGCCGTGACTTTGGCGGGCTGCGCCACCAGCAGCCCGGACGTGATCAGCCGCAACGACGCCCAACGCATGTCCAGCGTGATCGACGCCACCGTGCTGTCCACCCGGCCGGTCACGGTGGACGGCAGCCAAAGCGGCGCTGGCGCCATGGCGGGCGGCGTGGTGGGCGGCATTGCCGGCTCGTCAGTCGGTGGACGCCGCGATTCGGCCGTGGCTGGCGTGCTGGGCGCGGTCGCCGGGGCGATGCTGGGCAATGTCATCGAGCGCACCGGCACCCGCGAAGAATCCCTTGAAATCATGGTGCAACTGCGCAGCGGCGAGCGCCGCGCCATCGTGCAGGCCAAGGGCGGCGAGAACTTCCTGCCGGGTGAGCCTGTGATCATCGTCACCACCGGCAGCAAGGTGCGGGTGACGCGTGCGCCGACGGCAATGCCTCGGGCTGCACCCACGTCCTACGGCCTGCCGATGCCTGCGGCTGGCAGCCGCAGTTGAACCCTGGGCTGGCACCGCCGAGGGCACGAACTCAGGGCAAGGCCTGGGTTTGGGGCGTGCGCTGGAAGGCCGAGGCCCTGTAGCCCAGTTGCTCGGCGCGGGCCAGCGCCGCGGCCAGATCGGCGGGTGCGATTTGCGGGGTGCGCGACAAGACCCAGCCATAGCTGCGCGACGGCTCGCCGACCAGCACCCAGCGGTAATCATCGGGCAGCGCCAGCACCCAGTAATCACCGTAAAACGGCCGAAAAAAGCTCACCCGCAACTTGGCATTGGCACTGCCCACCACCGGCTTGGCCACACCCGTGACCTCCGACACCGTGCCATCGCTCTGGCGGCACCGGTTGAAGACCTCGATAACGTCGCCTTGCAAACGGTAGCGGGCTTGGGTGTCGGCCACGCACTGCTTTTGAAACCGGTTCGGCACCACCGCAACCTCATACCAGGTGCCCAGGTAACGGTCCAGATCAACCGCCGCCACCGTGGGCAGTGGCGGGCCCGGCGGCGGAGAACTGCAGCCCACCAGCCCGGCCAGCGCGGCCGCTGCGACCCCCCCGCGATAAAAAGCCCAACCCGCTGCTTTGCCCATGACTACATGCCCCGACTGAGATGTGGAAAACCTCCCCGCGCCAACGCGGTCGGGGCCATGGCGACATTGAACCGCATTCCGCTGCGGCGCTCAACGCGCTGCGACACAGCCCCAAACCCTGCCGGGAGACACAGAGTTCGTGTTACACGAACTTCGTGTACTATTCAGCTGACCACGGAGGGGCGATGAAAAACGTGACCGTCACGATGCAGGACAGTGTGGCCGAGTGGGCCCGCATGGAGGCGGCGCGCCAGAACACCAGCGTGTCGCGCCTGCTGGGCGAGTTGCTGGCTGAAAAGATGCAGCACGACGACGCCTATGCCCGCGCCATGCGCGAAGCGCTGGAGTTCCGCAGTTTCGGCGCGTCTGAGGGCCGCTACCCCGGCCGTGGCGACCTGCACCTGCGCCCAACCGGCCAGCGCTCGGCATGAGCCGGACCGTCTTTGTCGATACCGCCGTGCTCCTGTACGCAGTGGACGACCAGGATCTGGCCAAGCGCGACCAGGCCCGGCGGTGGCTGGCCACCTGCTGGACCGGGCGATGCGGCCGACTCAGCCACCAGGTGCTCACCGAGTTTTATCTGCAGGCACGCCAGAAGTTTCCGTCAGCCGTGTCGGCCGGTGACGCCCGCGCCGAGGTGCGGCGTTACCAAAACTGGCGGCCTTGGGTGATCGACCACCCCACCGTCGAGGCCGCCTGGGCGATCGAAGCCCGCTACCAGCTCGGCTTCTGGGACGCCTTGATCGTTTCATCCGCACAGCAACAGGGCTGCGACAGCCTGCTGACCGACGCGTTGCCGCACGGGCAGCAGATCGACGGCGTGCACATCCTCAACCCCTTCATCCTCGGGCCTGAAACACTGGCCCAGCCCGCACCATGACCCCACTTGATGCCTGCATGCGCCGGGTGATCCGCCCCGACATCCAGGGCCTGCATGCGTACGCCGTGCAAGCCAGCGCCGGGCTGGTCAAGGTCGACACGATGGAGAACCCCTACCGCCTGCCCGAAGCGCTGCAACACGCGCTGGGCGAGCGCCTGGGCCGGGTGGCCATCAACCGCTACCCGGCCGAGCGCGGCGACGACCTGAAAGCCGCACTGGCCCAGCATGCCCAGTTGCCCGAGGGCAATTCGCTGATGCTGGGCAATGGGTCGGACGAGCTGATCACGCTGCTCAGCCTGGCCTGCGCCCTGCCGGGTGCGGTGTTCATGTCGCCGCTGCCCAGCTTTGTGATGTACGGGCTGTCCGCCGCGCTGCAGGGTGTGCGTTTTGTCGGCGTACCGCTGACCACCGACTTCGAGCTGGACGAGGCCGCGATGCTGGCCGCCATAGCCACGGACCAGCCTGCACTGCTCTACCTGGCCTATCCCAACAACCCCACCGCCAACCTGTGGGACGACGGCGTGATCGAACGCCTGATCGATGCCGTGGGCCGCCACCACGGCCTGGTGGTGATGGACGAGGCCTACCAGCCCTTTGCCGAGCGCGATTCGATGGACCGGCTGCGCCGCCACCCGCATGTGCTGGTGATGCGCACGATGAGCAAATTTGGCCTGGCCGGTGTGCGCATCGGCTACCTGATGGGCCGGACGGCGCTGATCGATCAGGTCGACAAACTGCGCCCGCCCTTCAATATCAGCGTGCTCAATGCCGAGGCCGGCCTGTTTGCGCTGGAGCATGTGGACGAATACCGCCGCCAGGCCGTGCTGATCCGCAGCGAGCGCGACGTCCTGCTGGCGCAACTGGCCAAACTGCCCGGCGTGCGGCCCTACCCCAGCCAGGCCAACATGGTGCTGACGCGGGTGCCGGATGCAGCGGCCACGTTTGCCGGCATGAAGCAACGGGGCGTGCTGGTCAAGAATATCTCGGCGATGCACCCCTTGCTGGCCAACTGCCTGCGCATCACGGTGGGCACGGTCGAGGAAAATAAGCTGACTTTGGCCGCGCTGGCGGCCAGCCTGTGACCGTGCCAACCGCCGCCCCGTTCACTGATCTCCTGAAAGCGCCCATGGCCCCCCCCGCAGACCGCATTGCCGAGGTGCAACGCAACACCAAAGAAACCCAGATCCGGGTGCGCATCAACCTGGACGGCAGCGGCCAGGGCCAATTTGCCACCGGCATCGGGTTTTTCGACCACATGCTCGACCAGGTGGCGCGCCACGGCCTGTTCGACATCGCCGTCGAATGCCAGGGCGACCTGCACATCGACGGCCACCACACCGTCGAGGATGTCGGCATCACGCTGGGTATGGCGGTCGCGCAGGCGGTCGGCGACAAACGCGGCATCACCCGCTACGGCCACAGCTACGTGCCACTGGACGAGGCGTTGTCCCGGGTGGTGGTTGATTTTTCAGGCCGGCCCGGCCTGCACCAGGACATCCCGTTCAAATCAGGCATGGTTGGGGCCTTTGACACCCAGCTCACCTACGAGTTCTTCCAGGGCTTTGTCAACCATGCGCTGTGCACCCTGCACATCGACAACTTGAAGGGCGACAACGCCCACCACCAGGCCGAGACGGTGTTCAAGGCCTTCGGCCGGGCCCTGCGCATGGCGCTGACGCCCGATGCGCGCTCGGCCGGGGTGATCCCGTCGACCAAGGGCTCGCTTTGAAATGACACCCCCACGCTCACTTCGTTCGCTGCCCCCCGAGGGGGCGTCTCAGTACCTTCGGGCGGCCGGGCGGTACTGACATGAAACCCCCACGCTCACTTCGTTCGCTGCCCCCCGAGGGGGCGTCTCAGTACCTTCGGGCGGCCGGGCGGTACTGACATGAAGCCCCCACGCTCACTTCGTTCGCTGCCCCCCGAGGGGGCGTCTCAGTACCTTCGGGCGGCCGGGCGGTACTGACATGTCCAAAACCGTCGCCGTCGTCGACTACGGCATGGGCAACCTGCGCTCGGTGTCGCAGGCGGTGATGCATGTCGCGGCCCAGTCGGGCTACCGGGTGATCGTGACCCAGCGGCCCGAGGACGTGCGCGCTGCCGAGCGGGTGGTGCTGCCCGGCCAGGGCGCGATGCGCGACTGCATGCGCGAATTGCACGACTCGGGCCTGCAGGACGCCGTGCTGGAGGCCGCCGCCAGCAAGCCGCTGATGGGCATCTGCGTGGGCATGCAGATGCTGCTCGACCACAGCGAGGAGCAAGACACCCCCGGCCTGGGCCTGATCCCCGGCCACGTGAAGCGTTTTCGGCTGGACGGCCGGCTGCAGCCCGACGGCAGCCGTTTCAAGGTGCCGCAAATGGGCTGGAACCAGGTCAATCCAACGCCTCACGGCGGCAGCCTGCACCCGATTTGGGCCGGCGTGCCCGATGGCAGTTACTTCTATTTTGTGCACAGCTACTACACCGCACCGATTGACGCACATCACAGCGCGGCCACCACCGACTACGGCGACCGCTTTACCTGCGCCGTGGCACGGGATAACATTTTTGCCACCCAGTTCCACCCCGAAAAGAGTGCTGACCAGGGTTTGCAGCTGTACCGCAACTTCCTGGCCTGGTGTCCCTGACGCTGCGCCTGTGACGCGCTGCTGCTGCCCGAGCTGCGTTTTCCCTCCATCCCCCACCACCCCCTGCCACGGCCATGCTGCTGATCCCCGCCATCGACCTGAAAGACGGCCATTGCGTTCGCCTTGAAAAAGGCGACATGAACGTGTCCACCACCTTCGGTGAGGACCCCGCCGCAATGGCGCGCCGCTGGGTGGACGCCGGCGCCCGCCGCCTGCACCTGGTCGACCTGAACGGCGCCTTTGCCGGCAAGCCGGTCAACGAGCCGGCGATCAAGGCCATCCTGCGCGAGGTCGGCGACGAGATTCCAGTGCAGTTGGGTGGTGGCATCCGCGACCTCGACACCATCGAGCGCTATCTGGACGACGGCATCAGCACCATCATCATTGGCACCGCTGCGGTCAAGAGCCCGGGCTTCCTGCGGGACGCCTGCACCGCCTTTGGCGGCCACATCATCGTCGGCCTGGACGCCAAAGACGGCCTGGTGGCCACCGACGGCTGGAGCAAGCTGACCGGCCATGAGGTGATCGACCTGGCGCGCAAGTTCCAGGATTACGGCGTCGAGGGCGTGATCTACACCGACATCGGCCGCGACGGCATGCTCACCGGCATCAACATCGAGGCCACCGTCAAACTGGCGCAAGCGCTCACCATCCCGGTGATCGCCTCCGGCGGGCTGTCCGACATCACCGACATCGAGCGCCTTTGCGCGGTCGAGTTCGAGGGTATCTCGGGCGTGATTTGCGGCCGGTCTATCTACTCCGGCGCGCTGGACTTTGCCGCGGCCCAGCGGCGGGCGGACGAACTGGCGGTGTGAGCGCCCGCCAGCCTGCGCATCAAGTGCGCTGACGGCGCCGCGCGGCCACGGCCAGCAAACCCAAGCCGCCGAGCATCAACGCGTAGGTTTCGGGCTCTGGTACGGGCGCCAGGAAGCCGCGAATCTCACCGCCAGGGAAGTTCGACGTATGGATGTTGAAGTACGCCTTGCCCGCTGCGGCACCGGTGGTCAGCGCCGCGAATGCCGTGGCAGTCGTGCCGCCATTGGCGGTCACAAAGGCATTGTTCCAAGAGCCGGTGGCCGCAGTCATGTTGAAGGTGCGGTCATAGGTTCCGAAAGTAGCCCCGGCCGGAAACAGCGTGAACGTGGGTGTGACGGTTGCCACGCCGGTTGTACTGGCACCGGCGACAGCGGTGCAGCAGTGGATGTGCGCGTTGGTCACATTGCTCAACAAGCCTGTGAAGGTGACCTCAACACGCATGGTGCTGGCAGACATGTCAAACGTGATGGTCCCGCTGCCCGTACCCGGCGAGGTGTTCGCCGGCGATTCATTCGGCCCGCTCAAGTTGATCGAGTAGATATCCAGGGCCTGCGAGGCCGTCGGCAAGGCCAGCGCCAGAACCGCCGCGGTTGCAAGGAAGGTGGAAACAAGACGCATGACAAATTTCTCCTGATGGGACGAAGGACAACTCTGATGTTCAGACAATACGGCTGATATGTCCTCTGGCATCCACCGCTGGCCCCTCAACTTGGGGGCCGGGATAATACTAGGCCACCGCACAGACCCAGACCATGCTCGCCAAACGCATCATTCCCTGCCTCGACGTCACCGGCGGCCGCGTCGTCAAGGGGGTCAACTTTCTTGAACTGCGTGACGCTGGTGACCCGGTCGAGATCGCCGCCCGCTACAACGAGCAAGGCGCCGACGAGCTCACCTTCCTCGACATCACCGCCACCAGCGACGGCCGCGACCTGATCCTGCACATCATTGAGGCGGTCGCCTCGCAGGTCTTCATCCCGCTCACCGTGGGCGGTGGCGTGCGCACCGTGGCCGACGTGCGGCGCCTGCTCAACGCCGGCGCGGACAAAGTCAGCTTCAATTCGGCGGCCATCGCCAACCCGCCGGTGATCCAGGAAGCCTCGGCCAAATACGGTGCGCAGTGCATCGTGGTGGCGATCGATGCGAAGCGACGTTCCGTCGCGGATGCCAAGCGATTGGTGGATGGCCTTGAGGTCGGCCCCGGCTGGGACGTCTGGAGCCACGGCGGGCGGCGCAACACCGGCCTCGATGCGCTGCGCTGGGCGCAGACCATGGCCGAGCACGGCGC
>JBKJKU010000265.1:0-22503 GCA_046597355.1 Aquabacterium sp. | reverse complement strand
CATTGCGCGCCGCGCCAAAAAAGCGCTTGGGCCGCTGCAGGGCATTGGCGTCCACACCGCCGGTCAGCACCTTGCCCGACGACGGCAGCACGTTGTTGTAGGCGCGGGCCAGGCGGGTGATCGAGTCGAGCAGGATCACCACGTCTTTGCGCATCTCGACCAGACGCTTGGCGCGCTCGATCACCATTTCGGCCACCTGCACATGGCGGGCGGCGGGCTCATCAAATGTGGACGAGATGACCTCGCCGCGCACGGTGCGCTGCATTTCGGTCACTTCCTCGGGCCGCTCGTCGACCAGCAGCACGATCATGTGGATGTCGGGGTGATTGGCCACCAGCGCATGGGCGATGTGCTGCATCATCACCGTCTTGCCGGTCTTGGGCTGGGCCACCAGCAGGGCGCGCTGCCCTTTGCCGATCGGCGCCACCAGATCGATGATGCGGCTGGTGATGTTTTCCTCGCCCTTGATCTCACGCTCGAGCTTGAACGCCTCTTTCGGAAAGAGCGGCGTCAGGTTCTCGAACATGATCTTGTGCTTGCTCTCCTCGGGCGTGACGTCGTTCACCCGGTCGACCTTGACCAGCGCAAAGTAGCGTTCGCCGTCCTTGGGCACCCGCACCTCGCCCTCGATCATGTCGCCCGTGTGCAGGTTGAAGCGGCGGACCTGACTGGGCGAGAGGTAGATGTCGTCGGTCGACGCCATGTAACTGGCCTCGATCGACCGCAGGAAGCCGAAGCCGTCGGGCAGCACCTCAAGCACACCGTCGCCAAATACCTGCTCGCCGGCCCGCGCGCGCTTCTTCATGATGGCGAACATCAATTCCTGCTTGCGCAGGCGGGCGACGTTGTCGATCTCCAACTCCTCGCCCATCGTGATGAGTGCGGAGACGTGGAGCGCCTTCAGTTCTGAGAGATGCATTTGGGGGTTCACCGGGGGGTGGGGTCAGCTTGCCGGCCTGAGGGTTTCAGGTCGGATGGCGGCGGTCATGAACACCGAAATCTGCAAAAAGCTGCTGACTTGGTGTGCGGTACGGGCCAAGGAACGGCGGCACAGGGTGACTAAGCCGTTGGGACATCACCTGCCGGGGCAGGCTGAAACAACAAAACTGTGGGTTGTGAGGATCCCGCGCCTCGCACTGGACCGGCATTTCGCCGGCAGGCGGTGTGACTCGGGTCGGGTGGGGGCTGGGCGGAATCTGGACTGAGGCGGCGCGCTTTGGGCTGCGCCAGCTTCATAACAACACAGATTATAGGTGCGGCGCGATGAAGGCCGACAACTGGGCTTTGGACAAGGCACCGACCTTGGTGGCGGCCAGTTGCCCATCCTTGAACAACATCAGTGTCGGAATCCCGCGGATACCGAACTTGGCTGGAATTTCGCGGTTTTCGTCGACGTTCATCTTGGCAATCTTCAGGCGAGGACCCAGTTCCTTGGCGGTTTCGTCCAGGATCGGGGCAATCATCTTGCACGGCCCGCACCACTCGGCCCAGTAGTCGACCAGCACCAGGGCGTCGGATTTCAGCACATCGGCTTCAAACGTGGCATCGGTGGTGTGCTTGATCAGTTCGCTGCTCATCGTTGTTCCTTGGGGCGCCTGCGGGTGCGGCGTGGCATGGCGGCATGTGACAGGGCGGCATGACATGGTGGCATGACGCGGCTAGAGCGCTGGCAGCGCTTGTTTAAGAGTTTCGCACAAAGGGCCAACAGGCGCGCCGCAGCCCGCGGCACCGAACTGCGCTGCCAAGCCGCACTTGTTCACTGCTTTGCCGGCCGCTGGCGTGTGTCCAATCGCAAGCAACCGAAAGAGCCTCCCGATGGCCGCAGCGCCCCCGCCACGATCCCAACCGTCCAACGCCGTCCGACATCTGGGCCGCTTTCAGTTGCTGCGCCTGTTGGGCAAGAGTGCGCGCACCATGCTTTGGCTGGTGTCCGACCCCCGGGTGGGGCAGGAATTGGTGCTGGCACTGCCGCGGGTGCAGCCGGCCGATGCCGTCGGGCTGCAGCGCTGGCTGGATGCCGCGCGCAAGGCCTCCCGCATCGACCACCCCGGCCTGGCCCACGTGGTCGAGGTGGGTGAGCATGACCGCTGGCCCTATGTGGCCTACGACCGCGGCACCGCCGTCACGCTGGCGGAGCGCCTCAGCCGTAAAGGCCTGCCGCCGGCCGAATTGGTGCCCTGGGCGTTACAGGTGCTGGCCGGGCTGGCCTTTGCACACGAGGCCGGCGTGGCGCACCACGACCTGCAGACCAGCATGTTGTTGCTGGCCGAGAGTGGCAGCTGCCGCTTGATCGGCCTGGGCGTGGCGCTGCCGCCCGATGGCGACGCACCCGACCTGCAAGCACAGCGCAAGGCCGCCGAGCGCGACGTGCTGGCCTTCGGTCTGGTACTGCACCAGGCGCTGGCCGGTGTGCCGGCGCTCGAACTGGCGGACGTCGACGCGGTGATCGAACGGATGCCGCCGTTGGGCCGCGACATCGTGCGCCTGCCCTGGACCGGCGCTCACCCGATTCCCGAGGCCTTGCGTGCCATCGTCAACCGCGCCACCGACCGCCAGGAACGCCAGCGCTACCGCAATGCGCGCACCCTCGAGCGGGCGCTGGGGGGCTGGCTCAAGACCGACGGCGAACCCGGGGGCGGTCCGATCCTGTTGCTGCTTGACCGCATGCGGGCAGCGGGTTTGCTGCCAGCGATGCCGGGCGGCGCGGCCCGAGCTGCCCGCATGGCGACGATGGACCGCGAACGCACCGTCGAGCTGGCCGAGGTGGTGTTGCAGGACGTGGGCCTGACTTTTGAGATGCTGCGCCACGTCAACGGCCCCAAGGTGCGCGGTGCAATGGGTGCGGGCAACGGGCCGATCCTGACCATCCGCCGGGCGATAGCGATGGTGGGCATGGACGGCGTACGCCGAGCCGCTCAGGCCTTGCGGCCCTGGCCCGGACCTCTGAGCGAGGCTCACGCGGCAGACCTGGCCAGCCTGATCGACCGTGTGCGGCTGGCCGGCAAGGTTGCGCAGTGGCTGCGCCCGGCAGGCTATGACGGCGAGGTGGTCTACCTGTTGTCGATGTTGCAGAACCTGGGCCGCCTGGCCGTGCAGTACCACTTTCCAGAGGAGGCCGCGCAGATCCGCCGCCTGATGCTGCCCGCGCCACCGGTCCGCCCGGGCGAGCCCGAGGAGCAGGGTATGAGCGAGGAGGGCGCGTCGTTCGCGGTGCTGGGCGTCGGCATCGAGGCGCTGGGAACGGCGGTGGGCCGCCACTGGGGGCTGGAGGACACGGTGCTGTTGATGTTTCGCCGGTTGCCGCTGTCGGCGCCGGTGCACCACGCTGACACCGACGAGGACTTGTTGCGCCTGTCGGCCAGCTGCGCCAACGAGGTGGTCGATTCACGCAGCGTGCCCGAGCACCACCGTGCGGCGTTTCTGCAGCGGGTGATGCAGCGCTATGGCCGCCTGCTGGGCGTCAGCCTGCGCGATCTGCAACTGGCCGCCCAAGGGGTGGCGCCCGAGCAGGCCGAGTCAGGCGACGCGGTCGGTGCTGCCGACAAGGCCGCCGTCGCGCCCAAGCCCGGTGCCGCGCCGACTGTGGTGCAGCAGGGTGCGGCGTCGTGAGCACGGCACTCGGTGCGCGGCCGGCCACCCGCCACCGCGCAGGCCAGCGCATCGGGCGCTTCCGGCTGGTGGATGAGCTGGGGCGGGGCGCGCAGGCCACCGTCTGGCGTGCTCACGACGAGCGGCTGGACCGTGACGTCGCACTCAAGCTGCTGACTCTCGATCTTGCTGACCCACCGCTGAGCCAGTGGCTGCATGAGGCGCGAGCGGTCAGCCGGCTGTCGCACCCGCATATCGTGCCGGTGTTCGAGGCCGACGACATCGACGGTCAGCCGTGCATGGTGTTTGAACTGGTGTCCGGCCGCACGCTGGCACAAGCCCTGCGCAGCAGTGGCGCGATGCCCGCGCGCGAGGCCGTCGAAATGATGCTGGGCGTGGTCGACGCCCTGCGCGCTGCCCATTCGCTGGGCATCGTGCACCGCGACCTCAAGCCGTCCAATATCTTGCTGGACGCCGAGGGCCGGGCCCGGGTGATGGACTTTGGCATTGCCGTGCGCATGCCGGCAGTGCCGGGTCGGCGCAACGCCGGACCGGTCGATGCGGGCAGCGATCCGCTGGTGGGATGCATCGTCGGCACACCGGGCTATATTTCGCCCGAAGCAGCCGCGGGCGGCGCGCCGTCTGCCCAGATGGATGTGTTTGCCGCCGGTATGGTGCTGGGCGAGATGCTGTGCGGCGCGCCGCTGCTGGCCGAACGCGATCCCCACGCCGCGCTGCGCCGGGTGCAGCGCGAAAACCTGCTGCTGCCCGACCACGCCGACGCCGATGACCGCCTGCGGGCGGTGGTGCAGCGTGCCATTGCGCGCGTGCCGGCCGACCGCTACGACAGCGCGGCCAGCTTGCGTGACGCATTGATGCAGTGGCTGGCGCCGGCCGACGAATCGCGGCCCGAAACCGGCGGCGCACACGGCACGCTCGACTTCTTGCTGCGGCGCATGCGCCACAAGAGTGACTTCCCGGCACTGTCGGCGCACGTGCTGCGCATCCAGCGCATGGCGGACTCGGAGAGCGAAAACCTCAACGATCTCGCCGACGAGATCCTGAAGGACGTGGCGCTGACGCAAAAGCTGCTGCGCCTGGTCAACACCGCCCATTTCCGCCGCGATGGCCATGGCGTCAGCACGGTGTCGCGGGCGGTGGCGCTGATGGGCCTGGCCGGCATCCGCAACCTGGCGTTGTCGCTGGTGCTGGTCGAGCACATGAAGGACAAGGGCCATGCCCAGCGCCTGAAACAAGAGTTCTTGCGGTCCTTGCTGGCCGCCCAGTTGGCCCACGCCATGGCGCCGACCTCGCGGGATGCCGAGGAGGCTTTTCTCGGCGCGATGTTCTACAACCTCGGCAAGCTGCTGACCGAGTACTACTTTCCGGACGAGGCCGAGGCGATCCGGGCGCAAATGCACTTGACGCACCAGGCGACCGTCGCAACCAAGTCGGTCGCGCGGGTCCACCCTGACCTGATCGCCGACCGCGCCGCCAACGTGGTGTTGGGCCTGGGTTTCGAGGCCTTGGGTGTGGGCGTGGCGCGCCACTGGGGCTTGTCTGAATCACTGCAGCGCTGCATGCGCCGGCCCGACACGCCGCCGCCCTCGCATCGCTTGCCGGTCGGACCGGAACGCCTGCGCTGGATGGCGATTGCGGCCAATGAGTTGGCCGACGCCCTGTGGCAGGCCGACGAGCCGGGCATGCCGGCCCGGCTGGATGCGCTGGTCAAGCGCTATGGCACGGCGCTGGGCTTGGATCTGGGTGACCTGCGCCGGACCGCGGGCGAGGCCAGGCTGGCATTGGCGCAGATGGCGCCCGCCATGGGGCTGGCCTTGCCCGCCGGCAGCAAGGGCCAGCACCTGCTGGTCGAGGCGACACCACTGCCTGCAGCCGATTCGCTGGCGCCGCATCCAAGCGCCGTGACGGCGGTCATGGCGGGCCGCGCCGGCCCTGACCAGACCCGCGGCCAGACCCGCGGCGAGAGCAACCCCGACGCACCCACTGTGCTGCTGGCGCATCTTGGTGCCAGTCCAGCCCCGGTTGACGACGCCCACCTCAGCAACCTGGCGGCCGTGGCCGAGTTGTTGACGGCGGGCATCCACGACATCACCGACACGCTGGCGGGCGATGCGTTCCGCCTCAACCAGGTGTTGCGCATGGTGCTGGAGACGATGTACCGCGCCCTGCGCTTCCAGCGCATCATCTTTTGCCTGCGCGACCCGGCCAACGGTCGGCTGGTGGGCCGGTTTGGCCTGGGTGACCGTGCTGCCGAACTGAGCCCGGTGTTCCAGGTGCTGCTGCAGTGGCCGGCGGGCCAGACGCCGGACTTGTTCGGTGCGGTGTGCCTCAAAGCCCGCGACACCCTGATCGCCGACAGCCGGCAGGCGGCAGTGGATCAGCGCTTGCCCGGCTGGTACCGCCAGCATTTCAATGCGCCGTCGTTCATGTTGCTGCCGATGGTGATGAAGGCCGCGCCATTTGCGCTGATCTACGCGGACCAAGCCAAACCCGGCGGGCTGCAGGTGGGTGAGCGGGAAATGGCGCTGCTGCGCACCTTGCGAAACCAGGCCGTGATGGCGTTTCGACAATCCAGCTCCACCGGGTGAACAGGTGGGGTAGGGTGACGAGCCTTGCCCTCGGCACTGGTCGCAACGGTTGGGGCTGCTTCGTTCCCGACCTGACCCGATTGGCCGCGCTTCCATGCGAGGAGGCCCGTCAGGCGCAATTGTAGGCCAGTGGCCCAGGCCTCACAGCAGGTCGGTCGGTACCAGCCGGGACAACAACCACAGGCGCAGGCGTTGCCACCAGGGTGGCGTGGGCTCGGCGTCCAGGCGTAACTCGCCGTTGGCATCGGCGCCGGTCAGGCCCGCGATGTTGCCGCGGCCCACCCACTGCAGCGATTGGCCGTCGGCTGCCATTTGCACCTCGAACACCACGCCCGAGGCGGTGGGCTGGAACTGCCCCAGCACCACCCGCACCAGGTCGGCGCTGTCGATCACCATCGACAGCTCGGTGTTGGTGGCGGCCGAGCGCGGGTCGATGTTCATCGAGCCGACCAGCATCAGGCGGTCGTCGATGAAGCCCAGCTTGGCATGCAGCCGGCCCACCGACCCGCCCAGCGACTGGCGGAACACGCCTTCGCGTTTCATGCGCTCGGAGGACAACTCGAACAGCTGGATGCCTGATTTCAGCAGGGACGGGCGCAGCTCGGCATAGGCCAGGCTGACCAGCGGCTCGTCGCTGTCGACCAGCGAGTTGGTCAGCACCTGCACCGTCACCCCCCGCGCCCGCGCCTGCGCCAGCAGCTTCATGCCTGTAGCGCTGGGCAAAAAGTACGGGGACACGACGATCAGCCGTTCTTGGGCGCCGTTGACCAGTCGGGCCACCGGCAGCGCCGGGCCGCCACCTGGGCTGCCCACACCGCCGCCGGTTTTCTCAGGGTTGTCAAAGTAGACCTTGGCGTCGGCCACCACCAGCGGCAGGGCTGCCAGGGCCGCGCTGGCAGCCCGTGTGCCGGCGGGCAAGCGTGGCCCGGCAGCCGATGTCGCGGGCGCGGTCAGGCGCTCGAAACTGGCGCGGCGCTGCGCAGTGTCCAGGCCGTTGTCGGCCAGCGCCTGCAGCGGCACCGCAAAGCGGCTGTTCCAGTAGGGGTCGAACGCCGGGCCCAGGTCGGCGGCGATCTGGCCCACTGCCAGCAGGTCGAAATCGAGGTAGTTGCCCTCGCTGCTGCGCATGAAATAGGCGTCCGTCAAATTGCGCCCGCCGACGATGGCCGCCCGTCCGTCGGCCACCAGCAGCTTGTTGTGCATGCGCCGGTTGAGCTGGCTGAAATCTGCCAACAAGCTGACCAGCCGCAGCGCGGTACTGTCGCGGCCGGCCGGAAACGGGTTGTACAGCCGCACCTCGACAAGGGGCTCGGCGGCCAAGCCCAGCAACAGGTCGGTCATGCCGGTGGTGTAGAAATCATCGATCAACAGCCGCACCCGCACGCCCCGGCCGGCGGCATCGCGCAAGGCCCGCAGGATCTGGAGGCCGGTGGGGTCGTTGCCGAGGTGGTAGGTCTGGAGATCTACGCCAACACGGGCGCTGTTGATCAGGTTCAGCCGCGCCTGCAAGGCGATGCCCGACACCAGCAGCGGCCGGAAACCCGAGCGGCCCACCGGCACCTGGTTGGCCACAGCCAAACCGCCGAGCGGTGTGTCGTCAGGCGCGATGCGGAAGCTTGACGGCGGTGGCGCACTGCGCAGCGGCGGGCTGGCGCAGCCGGCCAGGCCCAACATGCCCAGCATGGCGAGCGCGCCCACTGCCCCACGGAGTGCCCGCAATGTCTGCAGTGCCCGCAATGTCTGCAATGCCCGCAATGTCTGCAATGCCCGCAGTGCCCGCAGGGCGCCTGTCCCGCCATGCGCAGCAGCGCGGGACATGACGCTTGAAGCGGGCCGCGGTGCCATGGCCACTGGGCGATCAGCGCAGCCGCAGGTCGTCGTCGCCGAACCGGATGCCCAGCGGCTCGATCAGCAGCTGCTTGTCGCCGGCCTCGACTGCGCCGGCCACCCGGGCGCCAATGCCCAGGCCCCGAGCGATCGCCACAGTGCGCTCGGCATCACCGGGGGCGACAAAAATGGCGAATCCGGCACCCATGTTGAGCGTGCTGTAGGCCTCGCGGTCATCGTGCCCGGCATGGCGCTGGATGAACTGCAGCACCGGGGTGACTGGCGGCACGGTGTGGATGCGGTAGGTGAACTGGCCTGGGTGGCGCAGCAGCTTGCGCCAGCCGTGGCCTGTGATGTTGGCGCAATAGTGAGGCACGATGCCGCCGGCCCACAGGGCCTCGGTCACCGGCGAGTACAGCGTGGTGGGCGCCAGCAGCGCCTCGCCGTAGCTCAGGCCGGGGTGGCCCACCGGATCGATCTCGGTCAACCAGCCGCCGGGCAGGCGCTCCAGCAGCTTGCGGGCGAGGCTCAGGCCGTTGGCATGGATGCCGCTGGAGTCGAGCAGCACGATGGCGTCGCCCGCGGCCAGCTTGTCGCCCACGCTCAAGCGCGCTTTCGGGTTGATCAGCCCGGTGCAGGACGCCGCCAGGTCGATACGGCCGGCCTCGACAATGCCGGCCAGCGCCGGGGTCTCGCCGCCGCCCCAGGCCACCTTGCAGGCGTCGCAGGCGGCCTTCCAACCGGCGACCAGGGCCTGCGCACGCGCGGCGTCGCCAAACCAGTCCGAGCCGCCCGCGGCCCAGTAGGCCTGCACCACCAGTGGCGTGGCGCCGACCGTGATCAGGTCGTTCACCGCCATGGCGATGGTGTCTTGCGCGATGCCGGCATACCAGCTGCGGCCGGTGAGCTTGGCCATCTCGTCGGCCACCAGCGCCTTCGACCCCAAGCATTCGACGATCGATGCGATGTAGAACGGCCCGACATCGACCACATACGCGGACTCACCGCGCGACGCCAGGATCTCGCTGAAACCGTGGCCCGCCAAGTGCACCGCCGTGGCCGCCGCTGCCCGCTGCGCGCTGACCTTGAGCGGGTCGATCAGGTCGTAGTTGACACCCGCCTGCTCGTAGCTGAGGGTGTCGGGGGTGGACGGGTGGGGGGCCGTACGGGGCGGCGTAGACGAGGCACTCATGCCCCGGATTATCCGCGAGCTGCCGGCGTTGGTGCGACTTGCAGCGCCAGCCGCAGTGGCGTCAACAGGGCCGCCAGCCGGCACCTGCGCCAGCGGCTGGCCAGCCCGGCCGCGCCGGGCCTGCGGGCCGCCGGCGGCCGGGTCGGCCCGTAGAATGAAGCCATGAGTCATGTCGTCCTGGCCCGCAAATACCGGCCCCGCAGCTTTGAGCAAATGGTGGGGCAGGCGCATGTGGTGCAGGCTTTGGGCAATGCACTGACCAGTGGCCGGCTGCACCATGCCTATTTGTTCACCGGCACCCGGGGCATCGGCAAGACGACGGTCAGCCGCATCCTGGCGAAAAGCCTGAACTGCACCGGGCCAGATGGCACCGGCGGCGTCACGGCTCACCCCTGCGGGGTTTGCCAGGCCTGCACCGAGATCGATGCCGACCGCTACATCGACTACATCGAGCTCGACGCCGCCAGCAACCGCAGCATCGACGAGATCCGCGACCTGATCGAGCGTGCGGCCTACAAGCCCAGCGTCGGCCGGTTCAAGGTATTCATGATCGACGAGGCACACCAGCTCACCAAGGACGCCTTCAACGCGCTGCTCAAGACACTGGAAGAGCCGCCCGACTACCTCAAGTTTGTGCTGGCCACCACCGACCCCGAGAAGATGCTGCCCACGGTGCTGAGCCGCTGCCTGCAGTTCAATCTGCGGCCGATGGCGCCTGAGACCGTGCAGCAACACCTGCAGCAGGTGCTGCAGGCCGAGGGCGTGGCGGCGGATGCCGGCTCGCTGCGGCTGTTGTCGCGGGCGGCGCGGGGGTCGATGCGTGATGCGTTGTCGCTCACCGACCAGGCCATCGCCTTTGGCGCCGGCAGCCTGGACGAGGCCGGCGTGCGCAGCATGCTGGGCACGGTAGACCGCAGCCACGCCAGCGCATTGGTCGGTGCGCTGGCCCTGCGCGACGGTGCGGCCGTGCTGGCCACGGTGCAAGCGTTGCGCCAGCTCGGCCTGTCAGCCGCCGGCACGCTCGAAGAAATGGCATCGCTGCTGCAGCAGATGGCGGTTGAACAGGCCGTGCCCGGTGCCCTCGACGAGACCGATCCGGACAGCTTGGGCGCCCGTACCCTGGCCGCCGAGCTGCCGGCTGATGAGACCCAGCTGCTCTACAGCATCGTCGTGCACGGCCGCGCCGAGTTGAGCCTGCTGTCCGATGAATACGCCGCGCTGACGATGGTGCTGCTGCGCCTGCTGGCGTTTGCGCCGGCCGGCGCCGCCCCGGCGGCCAGCGGTGTACCGCGTGCCGCACCGCTGGTGGCAGCTGCGCGCGAGGCCCGCAGCACGGCGCCTGTGCGGCTTGCGGGATCAGCCACGCCCACGCCCTTGCCGGTGTCGCTGCCGGTGCCGGTGTCGCTGCCGGTGCCAATGCCGGTGTCGGTACCGCCGCCACGCCTTGCGCCGCCGCTTGCGCTCCCCGAGCCCTCCCCCTCGCCATCCCCCTCGCCAGCCCCGGCGCCAGCCCCGGCGCCAGCCCCGGCGCCGATGCATTTCAGCCCGCCCGCGCCGGTCCGGGTGGTCAGTGCGCAAGAGCCGCCGCCCTGGATCGACGACGAGGTGCCGGACGACGACGGCCCGGCCGCGCCACGGGCCACGGGCGCTGTCGCCGCGCACGTTACCGCCGCCAGCACTGTCGCCGTGGACACCGCCGCTGCAAGCACCGACGCCGCGTTCACCGTCGCCGCAAGCGCGGTTGTGCCGTCCCCGTTGTTGCCCTTGGTCACCAGCGCGCTGGGCGACCAATGGGCGGCGTTGATCCGGCCGTTGGTGGCTGCCGGCAGCATTGCCGCGATGGTGCGGGAGCTGGCGCTGCAGGCCGGCCCGACGGCACTGCAGGCACTGGATGGCGGCGGGTCGTGCTGGACGCTCCTGGTTGAGCGTGAAACCCTGCGGGCGCCCGCACTCGTCACCAAGCTGACGGCTGCGCTCGAGAACGCCCGGGGTGAGCCCGTGCAATTGCGCGTCCAGCCCGGTGCACCGCAGGATTCGATCGGCCGGCGCGACGCGCAGGCTCGGGACGCTGCCCAGCGCGACGCCGAGTCGACCATCGAGAATGACCCGGCCGTGCGGGCGCTGATGGCACAGTTCCGAACGGCGCGCATCGTGCCCGGCTCGATCAAACCCGTCAGCGCGAACTCACCCCAACCCAGAGCACCCAGGACACCCACACCATGATGAAAAACCAGCTCGCCGGCTTGATGAAACAGGCCCAGGCCATGCAGGACAACCTCAAGAAGGCGCAGGACGAACTGGCGACGATCGAGGTCACCGGTGAATCCGGTGCCGGTCTGGTCAAGGTACAGATCACCTGCAAACACGACGTCAAGCGCGTCACCATTGATCCCAGCCTGCTGGCGGACGACAAGGACATGCTCGAAGACCTGGTGGCCGCGGCCTTCAACGACGCGGTGCGCCGCATCGAGGTCACCACCCAGGAGAAAATGGGCAAGCTGAGCGCGGGAATGCCGCAAATCCCCGGCATGAAGTTCCCGTTCTGACGCAGTGGCCGAGCGCAGCCTCGAAGGCCTGATCGACGCGCTGCGGCGGCTGCCGGGTGTGGGCGTGAAGTCGGCGCAGCGCATGGCCTACCACCTGCTTCAGCACGACCGCGAGGGCGCGCAGCGGTTGGCGCTGGCGTTGCAATCGGCGACCGACGTGGTGCAGCACTGCGCCCGCTGCCACACGTTTACCGAGGCCCATGTCTGTGCCACCTGCAGCGACCCGGCACGGGATGCGCTGCAGTTGCTGGTGGTCGAGAGCCCGGCCGACCACGCCGCAATGGAGCGCAGTGGCAGCTACCGCGGCCTGTACTTCGTGCTGATGGGTCGGCTCTCGCCGCTCGATGGCGTGGGGCTGGCAGACATCGGTGTGCACGCGCTGCTGGCGCGTGCCAACGACGGCGTGGTGCAGGAGGTGATCCTGGCTACCGGGTTTTCAGCCGAAGGCGAGGCCACCGCCCATGTGCTGGCGCAGGCGTTGCGCACGCTGCGCGGTGATGCCGGTGAGATCCTGACAGTGACCCGCCTGGCGCGCGGTGTGCCGGTGGGCAGCGAGCTGGAGTATGTGGACTTGTCCACCCTGGCCCACGCCCTGACCGACCGGCGCTGATCCGCGTTTATCGGCACGCGCTGGCGTTGCAGCGGCTGGCAGCGCGGTTGCGCGCGCCGCTATCCTCCCATCAGCCGATCAGCCGATCAGCCGATCAGCTGATCAATTCTGCGACGCCCGTGTGCGCGCCGTCGGCCCGGGCCGGACGATGCGTTTGACGCTGCCGCCCTTGCGCACGTCCTTTGCGCTGCTGGAAGGGCTGCTGGCGCTGGCGACGCGAACAGGGTGCGCTGTCCGGTTGGCCACCATCACCACCACGGCTTGGCCGGGTTTGAATTGCGCTGCGGTACCGGTGCTGTTCCAGGCGGCCACCTGGGTCACGCTGACGCGATAGCGCTTGGCCACGGCCGCCACGCTGTCACCCTTTTTGCCGGCTGCAAAGCTGATGCGCCGCAGCGGCGGCAGGTCGGGCGACAAGGCCAGCATCGCGTTTTCGGCGATGTGACCGGTCACGTCGGCCGTGAACTGGGCACTGCGCGGCACCAGCAAGGTTGAGCCTGCCTTGACCAGCATGCCCTTGGGGATGCTGTTGAGCTCACACAGCTGCGCCTCGGGCATGCCCAGCAGGCGCGCCACCTCGGCCGGCTTCATGGTGCGCGGTGCCACCCAGGCGGTCCAGCTGGCTTGGGTGCCGCGGTGCTGGCCGATGGCGTGCACAAACTGGCCGGCGGCATCAAAAGGCAGCAGCACCTGCGGCGTGCCCGCGGCCAGGATCACCGGCTTGTTCATCTGCGGGTTGAGCTGCTTGAACTCGTCCAGCGGCAGGCCGGCCAGGCGCGCGGCCAGGTCGATGTCGATGTCGCGATCGATCGCTACAGACACAAAATACGGGTGGTTCCGCAGCGTGGGCAGCACCAGCGCAAAAGCCTCGGGCCGCAGCACGATGTTCTTGACCGCCTGCAGCTTGGGCAGGTAGTTTCGGGTCTCGTCGGGCATCTTCAGGCTGTCGTAGTCGGTGGCCAGCCCGGCCTTCTGGTTGCGGGTGATGGCGCGCTGCACACTGCCTTGGCCCCAGTTGTAGGCTGCCAGCGCCAGCTGCCAGTCACCGAACATCGTGTGCAGGGTCTGCAGGTAGTCCAGCGCGGCGCGGGTGGACGCCAGCACGTCGCGCCGGTCATCGCGGAAGATGTTTTGCTTGAGCGAAAAGTCCCGTCCGGTCGCCGGCACAAACTGCCACATGCCCGAGGCCTTGGCCGTGGACATGGCCTGCGGGTTGTAGGCGCTCTCGATGAAGGGCAGCAGCGCCAGCTCGGTGGGCATGCCGCGCTTGGTGACCTCTTCGACGGTGTGGAACAGGTAGCGCCCACCACGCTCGGTCATGCGGGCCACGTAGTCGGGCTTGCCGGCGTACCACTGCTCCCATTTGCGTACCAGCTCATTGTCGAGCTCGGGCATCGCCATACCCTGGCGCACGCGGGCCCAGAGGTCGATCTTGGCGGCAGCAGCGTCCAGGTCCAGGGGCTCGGTGGGTTTGAGCGGATCGACTGCGATCGCGACCACAGCGGGGCTTGGGACGACGTCGGCGGTGGAAGGTGCGGGTACAGCGGGCGCAGGCGTGCCGCCGGTCAAGGGCGCTGCGGTGGTCGGTGATTCGCCAGAGATGTTCTGGCTGCTGACCAGCACCGCCGGGCTGTTGCCGTCGACCCCCGGTGCGGTGGCACAACCGGCCAGTGCCCCTGCGGCCAGCAGCAGCAGGGTCAAACGAAAGGGGGAGCGCGCTAGCGTTCGTGGCAGCCGGTAGGTTGGCAAGGCGGTAGACAGTGTCATCTGAAATTGTTCTTCCATTCGCGCAAGGCACCCAGTACCGCAGCACCGCCGTGGTCGGCAGCACCGCGGGCCGTGGCCGAGCGGATCACAGCGGCGTCGTCGCAGCGCATGAAGGGGTTGATCGCACGCTCGCGCGCGATGGTCGACGGCAGTGTGGGCAGGCCCTGCAAACGCAGGCTGCGGCAACTGGCAACGGCTTGGGCGATGTCGGCATTGGCCGGTTCAACCGCTGCGGCAAAGCGCAGGTTGGATTCGGTGTACTCGTGGGCGCAACAGACCCGGGTGTTGCCGGGCAAAGCCGCCAGGCGCGAAAGTGAGGCGTGCATTTGCGCCGGCGTGCCTTCGAACAAGCGGCCGCAACCGGCCGAGAACAAGGTGTCGCCGCAAAAAAGGATCGGGGCATCGGCTGCATCAACGCCTGCCGTGCCCGCTGGCGCCGAGGCGTGAAAGTAGGCAATGTGGCCGGCGGTATGGCCAGGCAGATCGATCACCGTGAAGTCCAGCCCCAGCACGGTCACGGTGGCACCGCCCTCCAGCGGCACGAACGGTGTCGGGATGGTCTCGTGCGCCGGACCGTACACAGGGCCTTGCAGCCGGTGGCGCAGGGCGGCCAGACCGCCGACGTGATCCGGATGGTGGTGCGTCACTAGAATATGCGTCAGCGTCAGACCCTCGGCATCGAGCGCTTGCAACACGGGCGCCGCATCGCCCGGATCCACCACCACGGCTTGTCGGCCATCGTGCAGCATCCAGATGTAGTTGTCGGAGAAAGCGGGCAGGGCAACAAGTTTCATGGTGCGCAATCCCTCGATTATAGAGTTGGCCCGCTGGCTGCAAAGCCCGCCCGGCCGCTACCTGCTGGCCTGGGAGCAGGCGCAGATTGACCGCGCGGTTGCCGACCTGTTCGGCTTTCATGCCTTGCAGCTGGGCCTGGGTGAACTCGAAGGCCTGCGCGCGAACCGCATGCCGCACCGCTGGGTGGCCAGCGATTCGCTGCGAGAGCCTCAGCCCCTGCCCTTGCCGCCGGTCGATGAAGCGCTGTCGAGCCTGCAGCCGATGCTGCCCGGTCATGCCCTGCTGTGTGATTTTGATGCCCTGCCGTTTCCCAGCCAAAGCCTGGACCTGGTGCTGCTGCCGCACACGCTGGAGCTGACCCGCGATCCGCACGACACCCTGCGCGAGGTCGAGCGGGTGCTTCGCCCCGAGGGCCGGCTGGTGATCGTCGGCTTCAACCCAGCCAGCCTGTGGGGCCTGCGCCAGAGCGCGGGCCGGCTGCGCCAGCGCCTGGGCGGCAACGCCCCCCTTTACTTGCCCGATGCCGGTGATTTGATTGGTTATGGCCGGGTGCGCGACTGGCTGCGGCTGCTGGGCTTCGAGGTCGAGCGGGGCCGCTTCGGGCTGTGGCGGCCGCCATTGCGGTCTGAACGGGGACTGGCGCGTACGGCCTGGCTGGACGACGCCGGCGCACGGGCCTGGCCGGTGCTGGGCGCGGTCTACCTGGTCGAAGCCGTCAAACGGGTGCGCGGCATGCGGCTGCTGGGCCTGGCACGGCGCAGCAGCCACGCCCGGCAGGCGGCGCCCGCGGTGGTGGCCAACCGCCTTGGCCTGGACGTCAGCCCGGACGGTACGGCAGCGCAGCTGGCGCCCCGCTGGACGGCGCTGGCCACCGTTGCGCCCGCCAGGGCGCCTGTTATCGGTCGCGCCATGACTGCCGCAATGGCCTCCCAAACTGAAACTGTCGAAACCCTGGAGTGAATCTGTCAATGACCGAGCAAGTGGTGATCTACACCGATGGCGCCTGCAAGGGCAACCCCGGCCCTGGCGGCTGGGGCGCCTGGCTGCGCTGGGGCGACCACGAAAAAGAACTGTTCGGTGGCGAGGCGCTGACCACCAACAACCGCATGGAGCTGACGGCGGTGATCGAGTCGCTGGCGCTGCTCAAGCGCCGCACGCCGGTGGCGGTTTATACCGACAGCGAGTACGTCAAGAACGGCATCACCAGCTGGATCCACGGCTGGAAAAAACGGGGCTGGCGCACCGCCGACAACAAGCCGGTCAAGAACATCGAGCTGTGGCAGCGGCTGGACACCCTGGTGGCCGAGCACACCGTGGCCTGGCACTGGGTCAAGGGGCATTCGGGCGATCCGGGCAACGAGCGCGCCGATGCGCTGGCCAACCGCGGCGTGGATTCGCTGCGCGGCAGGGTCTAGCTGGCGGGCGCCAGGCGCGCGGGCCGAGCCGGGTCGCGCTGCCTGGCAGGATCAGCCCGTCAGATCAACCCGTCGAACGGGATCACGTCAACCAGTTCGCCCGCGGCCACGTTGCCTTGGCCATGGTGCAGCACCACCATGCCGTTGGCCTCGCTCATGCTGCGCAATATGCCCGAGCCTTGCGCGCCGGTGATGCGCACCGTCTGGCGGCCGTCGGCACCCAAGCTGACGATGCCGCGCTGGTACTCGGTGCGGCCGGGCTTCTTGCGCAGCGCGGCCTCGCTGACAGCGCGCAGCAGCGGCAGCGGCTGCGGCGTGGCGCCGCTCATCGCCAGCAGCGCCTGGCGCACAAAGGCGTAGAAGGTCACCATCACGGCTACCGGGTTGCCGGGCAGGCCGAACAGCATGGCGGGCGGGCTGCTTGGCCCGTTGCCCGTCCCGGCGCCAATGCGGCCAATCGCCATCGGCCGGCCCGGCCGCATCGCGATCTTCCAGAACAGCACCTCGCCCAGCTCGGCCATGATGCGTTTGGTGTGGTCGGCTTCGCCCACGCTGACCCCGCCCGAGGTGATCACCGCATCAGCGCAGGCCGCAGCGTGGGTGAAGGCTTGCGCCAGGGCAGCCGGCTCGTCGCCCACCACGCCCAGGTCGATCACTTCGACGCCCAGCCGTGTCAACATGCCCCAGATCGTGTAGCGGTTGCTGTCGTAAACGCAGCCAGTGTCCAGCGGTTCGCCGATCGAGCGCAGTTCGTCGCCGGTCGAGAAAAACGCCACCCGCAGGCGCCGGTACACCGGCACTTCAGCCTGGCCCAGCGAGGCCAGCAGACCCAGGTCGGCCGGCGTCAGGATGCGGCCTGCCAGCAGCGCGGGCTCGCCCAGCGCCAGGTCTTCGCCGGCCAGCCGACGGTTGTCGCCCGCCCGCACGGTGCCTGCCGGGATGCGGATGCGGCCGTCGGGCTCACTGCGGGTGAGCTCTTGCGGCACGACAGTGTCCAGGCCCGCCGGCATCACCGCGCCGGTCATGATGCGCACCCCCTGGCCGGGCAGTGCCTCAGCGCTGAAGCGGCCACCAGCAAAAGCGGTGCCGACCACGCTGATCAGCGTATCGCCGCCGGTCAGCAGGTCGGCCGAGCGCAACGCATAGCCGTCCATCGCCGAATTGTCATGCGCCGGTACCGCAATCGGCGAGACCACATCCCGGGCCAGCACCCGCCCCAGCGCACTGCGCAGCGCCAGGCTTTCAACCGCCTGCACCCGCGGCACCAACTGTTGGATGAAGTCCTGGGCGTGCGCCACCGGCAACAGGTTGGGGTCGTAGCCTTGGATGCTGGCGGCAATGTCGGCAAGGCTGGGCATGGGCTCGGTTCAGGTCAGTGGGGTGGGCAGCGTGCGGTCAGCCGCCGATGTAGTGCATCTCGACGCGGCGCTCACCAGGGGCCGGTCCGGCGGCCGTGGGCAGTGCGGCGCGCAGTTCGGAGTAGCGGTCATCACGTCCGCCCCAGACGCCGGCCAGCGCGCTGGTGATGTCGGTGTCGCTGGCGCCGCTGCGCAGCAGGCTGCGCAGGTCGTGGCCGCGGGTGGCAAACAGGCACAGAAACAACTTGCCCTCGGTCGACAGCCGGGCCCGGTTGCAGTCTTGGCAAAACGCCTGTGTGACGCTGGAGATCAGGCCGATCTCGCCCCGGCCGTCGGCGTAACGCCAGCGCTCGGCAGTTTCGCCCGGCGCGCTGGCGTCCAGCGGCTGCAGCGGCCATTCGGCCTGCAACAGCGCCAGCACCTCGGCCGAGGGCAGCACCTGGTCCATGCGCCAGCCGTTGCTGGCCCCGACGTCCATGTACTCAATGAAGCGCAACACGATTCGGCTGTCAAAGTGGTCGCGGAAGTAGCGCGCCATCGGCAGAATTTCTTGTGCATTGACCCCGCGCTGCACCACCATGTTGACCTTGATCGGGCCCAGGCCGGCGGCATGTGCCGCTGCAATCCCGGCCAGCACATCGGCCACCGGAAAGTCGACATCGTTCATGCGCCGGAACACCGCGTCGTCCAGCCCGTCCAGGCTGACGGTAACCCGCTGCAGCCCGGCGGCCTTGAGCGATGCGGCCTTGCGCGCCAGTACCGAGCCGTTGGTGGTGAGTGTGATGTCCAGCGCTGCGCCGTCGGGCGTGCGCAGCGCGGCCATCATCGCGATCAGCGACTCCAGCCCCTTGCGCAGCAAGGGCTCGCCGCCGGTCAGGCGGATCTTTTGCACACCGTGGCCGACAAAAAGGCGCGCCAGCCGGGTGATCTCCTCGAAGCTCAACAGCGAGGTCTGCGGCAGGAACACATAGTCCCGGTCGAAGATCTCCTTGGGCATGCAATAGCTGCAGCGGAAGTTGCAGCGGTCGGTGACCGAGATGCGCAGATCACGCAGCGGACGGCCCAGCCGGTCGGCCAGCAGACCAGTCGCGGGGATGGCTTGCGCGGGGATGGCCGGCACCGGTGCGGCGTAGCGCAAGTCGGCCAGCGGGATGATGGTTTCGCCCATGGGACTGATTGTGCCGTGAGCGGTCGGCCCGGTCTTGCAGCCGGCCATTCGGGCCGGCCCGGGGCCGGGTTCAGCGGGTGGTCTGCAACTGCGGCGTGGCCGCGGTGAGGTCGGCCCGGCGCGCGCCGGTGAATCGACGCGACCAGTAGCCGTCGCGCATGTCCTCGATGCGCACTGCGCTGCCGGTGCGCGGCGAGTGGATGAACTTGTCGTCACCCACGTAGATGCCGACATGCGAGAACGTGCGCTTCATGGTGTTGAAAAACACCAGATCACCCGGTTTCAACTCTTGCCGGTTGATGTTGAGCAGGCCCGCCGCATGGGCCTGCTCGTCGGCCCGGCGCGGCAGCACCAGGCCCACGCTGTTTTCGAACACCAGGCGGGTGAAGCCACTGCAATCGAAGCCGGTCTCTTCGGTGTTGCCGCCGCGCCGGTAGGGCACGCCGAGAAAGTTCATCGCCTGCATCACCAGGTCGGACGCGGTGTCGCGCACCGAGTTGCGCACCGACTCGACCAGGGCCGACGAGCCCAGCGGACGCAGCAGGCCGCGCTCGCCCAGCAGGTTCATGATCGGGTCGGTCAGGCTGCCGGTGGCCAGGCTGGGATTGCCAGGCACCGTGGCGTTTGCCGGGTTGCCGGCCGGATCTGGCGCAGCTTTGGCAACGCCACAAGCCGCCAGCAACAGCGCGGCGAAAAGACGTCGGGTGGGTCGGTGTGTCAAAAGCATGAAGGCGCGAGGATACCACCTCGGTTCGGGGGTGCGTCCTACAGCCCGGCGGGGGAAACGCCCTTGCGTTCAGACGCCGGGCGTGCTTGCAGCGCCAGGTCTACCCCCTGGCGCGGCGCGCGGCCTGCGCTTGCAGAGTCAGTGTCTTGTCAGTGCAAGGCCTTGCAATCCGCCCCAGTTGGCCCCCGCCTGCAGGAGACAAGACCATGAGCAAGTACAGCGAATTCCACCGCCGGTCGATCGAGGACCGCGATGCTTTCTGGCGCGAGCAGGCGGCGCTGATCGACTGGGAAACCCCGCCCAGCCAGATCTGCGACTACAGCCAAGCGCCGTTTGCCAAATGGTTTGTCGGCGGCCGCACCAACCTGTGCCACAACGCAGTGGACCGCCATGTCGCCACGCGTCCCGACCAGCCCGCGCTGATCTGGGTCTCGACCGAGACCGACCAGGAAATCGTCTACAGCTTCCGCCAGTTGCAGGCCGAGGTGATGCGCATGGCCGCTGTGCTGCTGTCGCTGGGCGTCAAGCAGGGCGACCGGGTGCTGATCTACATGCCGATGACGGCCGAAGCAGCCTTTGCGATGCTGGCCTGCACCCGCATCGGCGCCATCCATTCGGTGGTGTTTGGCGGTTTTGCCAGCCACAGCCTGGCCACCCGCATCGATGACGCCGAGCCCAGCGTGATCGTCAGCACCGATGCCGGCAGCCGGGGCGGCAAGGTCGTGCCCTACAAGCCGCTGCTGGACGCAGCGATCGCCCTGGCCACCCACAAGCCGGCCAGGGTGCTGATGATCGACCGGGGCTTGAGCCCTTTCGAGCGCGTGGCCGGGCGCGACGCCGACTACGCCGCGCTGCGCGCGCAGTTCATGGACACCCCGGTGCCCTGCGTGTGGCTGGAGTCGAACGAGCCCAGCTACACGCTCTACACCAGCGGCACCACCGGCAAGCCCAAGGGCGTGCAGCGCGATACCGGCGGCTACGCGGTGGCGCTGGCGGCGTCGATGAAGCACATCTACCGGGGCAACGCCGGCGAGACCTATTTCTCCACCAGCGACATCGGCTGGGTGGTGGGCCACAGCTACATCGTCTACGGCCCGCTGATTGCCGGCATGGCCACCATCATGTACGAGGGCCTGCCGACCCGGCCCGACGCCGGGGTGTGGTGGCGCCTGGTCGAGAAGTACAAGGTCACGGTGATGTTCAGCGCGCCCACCGCCGCGCGGGTGCTCAAGAAACAAGACCCGGCCTTTTTGACAAAGTACGACCTGTCCAGCCTGAAAGCCCTGTTTCTGGCCGGCGAGCCACTGGACCAACCCACCGCCACCTGGATTGCCGACGCCATCGGCAAACCCATCATCGACAACTACTGGCAGACCGAAACCGGCTGGCCGATCATGGCGATCTGCAACGGCGTCGAGGCCGCGCCCACCCGGTTGGGCTCGCCGGGCAAGGCGGTCTACGGCTTCGATGTCAAGCTGATTGACGAGGTCACCGCCGAGGAAATCACCGAGCCCGGCAAGAAGGGCGTGATCGCGGTCGAGGGCCCGTTGCCCCCTGGCTGCCTGCAGACGATCTGGCGCGATGACGATCGGTATGTGAAGACCTACTGGTCGAGCATCCACAACAGGCTGATGTACAACACTTTCGACTGGGGCGTGAAGGACGCCGACGGCTACTTCTACATCCTGGGCCGCACCGATGACGTGATCAACGTGGCGGGGCACCGCCTGGGGACGCGCGAGATCGAAGAGAGCATTTCCAGCCACCCGAACGTCGCGGAAGTCGCCGTGGTCGGCGTGGCCGACCCGTTGAAAGGCCAGGTGCCGATGGCTTTCGTGGTCGCGCGCGACGCGTCGGCCCTGGGCGATGAACCGGCCCGGATGAAGCTCGAGGGCGAGATCATGAAGCACGTCGACGGGCAGCTCGGGGCCTTGGCGCGGCCGGCCCGGGTGCGTTTTGTCAACCTGTTGCCCAAGACCCGCAGCGGCAAGCTGCTGCGCCGCGCGATCCAGGCTGTAGCGGAAGGGCGCGATCCGGGGGACCTCACAACTATTGAAGATCCAACCGCGCTGCAGCAGATCAAGGACTTGTTGGCGCCTTGACGCCAGCGCTCTGCCCCCTCTCCCCCTGGGGGGAGAGGGTTGGGGTGAGGGGGTTCGTGAGACGCCCGCGGGCCGGTTGCGACGCGATGCGCCACGGAACGTGGCACAATCGCGGTGCAACAAAAGGCCCCTTCCAGCCACAGTCGCATCCGCCATCCGGTCCAGCCGTGTCGCGGGAGGTTTCTACAACCAGCTAATGTCTCCTGCAGGGAGACGGAAAGTCAGTGCGAAATGAGCGATACCGGCACCGTCTACACGGCTTACCAGGGCAATTCCTATCTTTTCGGCGGCAATGCGCCTTATGTCGAGGAGATGTATGAAAACTATCTCGCCAATCCTGGAAGCGTCACTGACAGCTGGCGTGAGTATTTTGATGCCCTCCAGAATGTAGCTGCAACCGATGGCTCCAACGCCAAGGACGTTCCTCATCTTCCAGTGGTCAATGCATTTGCCGAGCGTGCCAAGCAAGGGCAAACCAAGGTTGTCATCGCGAGTGGTGCAGATTCTGAAATGGGCCGCAAGCGCACCTCCGTCCAGCAATTGATCGCTGCTTATCGAAATGTTGGTGCACGTTGGGCCGATCTTGATCCACTCAAGCGTGCCGAGCGCGACAATATTCCTGAACTGGACCCGGCTTTTTATGGGTTTACAGATGCCGACCAGGAGATTGTGTTCAACACCAGCAACACATTCTTTGGCATTGAGCAGCTCGCGAAGGCTCATGGTTTCCGTGCCAAAGAATGTGTTGCTCGTGTTGAACACAATCTCCTGGTCGGCATCTGTAAACCCATAAAAAGCC
>JBKJKU010000320.1:0-6496 GCA_046597355.1 Aquabacterium sp. | reverse complement strand
TCGGCGCTACGCCTGAGGCCATCGACAAGGCCGAGGACCGCCTCAGGTTCAAAGACGCCATGACCAAGATTGGTCTGGGGTCGGCCCGCAGTGGCATCGCGCACTCGCTGGACGAGGCCTGGACGGTGCACAAGCGCATCAGCGCCGAGGTGGGTACCAGCAGCACCGGCGGTTTCCCGATGGTGATCCGGCCCAGTTTCACGCTGGGCGGCACGGGCGGCGGCATCGCCTACAACCGCGAAGAGTTCGAAGAGATCTGCAAGCGGGGCCTGGATTTGTCGCCGACCAAAGAGCTGTTGATCGAAGAGAGCTTGATCGGCTGGAAAGAGTACGAGATGGAGGTGGTGCGCGACAAGGCGGACAACTGCATCATCGTCTGCGCGATCGAAAACCTCGACCCGATGGGCATCCACACCGGCGACTCGATCACCGTGGCGCCCGCGCAAACGCTCACCGACAAGGAGTACCAACTGCTGCGCAACGCCAGCATAGCGATCCTGCGCGAGATCGGCGTGGACACGGGCGGGTCGAACGTGCAGTTCTCGATCAACCCGGTCGATGGCCGCATGGTGGTGATCGAGATGAATCCGCGTGTCTCGCGCTCGTCCGCGCTGGCGTCCAAGGCAACAGGCTTCCCGATTGCCAAGATCGCCGCCAAGCTGGCTGTGGGCTACACGCTGGATGAGTTGCGCAACGACATCACCGGCGGCGCCACGCCGGCCTCGTTCGAGCCGTCGATCGACTACGTGGTCACCAAGATCCCGCGCTTTGCGTTTGAAAAATTCCCGGCCGCCGATGCGCGCCTGACGACGCAAATGAAATCGGTGGGTGAGGTGATGGCGATGGGCCGCACCTTCCAGGAGAGTTTCCAGAAAGCATTGCGCGGCCTGGAGACCGGCATCGACGGTCTGAGCGAGCGCACCGGCTGCCAGGAGGCCGACCGCGACGAGATCGTCGAGGCTATCGGCAATGCCGGGCCTGAGCGCATCCTGTTTGTGGCGGATGCTTTCCGCATCGGCATGTCGTTGGACGAGATTTTTGAAGAGACGGCGATCGATCCCTGGTTCCTGGCGCAGATCGAGGATCTGGTCCAGACCGAAGCGCAGCTCAAGCGCCGCACGCTGGCCAGCTTGTCGGCTGCCGAACTGCGCTTTGTCAAGCAAAAGGGCTTCTCGGACCGTCGCCTGGCCAAACTGATGGCCAGCAACCAGCACGAGGTGCGCCGTGTCCGCCATGCGCTGGGCGTGCGTCCGGTCTACAAGCGGGTGGACACCTGCGCGGCCGAGTTCGCCACCGAGACGGCCTACCTCTACAGCTGCTACGAGACCGTGGACGGCGAGTGCGAGGCCGAGCCCACAAACCGCAAGAAGATCATGGTGCTGGGTGGCGGGCCCAACCGCATCGGCCAGGGCATCGAGTTCGACTACTGCTGCGTGCACGCTGCGCTGGCATTGCGGGAGGACGGCTACGAGACCATCATGGTCAACTGCAACCCCGAGACCGTGTCCACCGACTACGACACCAGCGACCGCCTGTACTTCGAGCCAGTGACACTGGAAGACGTGCTGGAGATCGTCGACAAGGAGCGTCCTGTCGGTGTGATCGTGCAGTACGGTGGCCAGACGCCGCTTAAATTGGCGCTGGACCTGGAGGCCTGCGGCGTGCCGATCATCGGCACCTCGCCCGACTCGATCGACATCGCCGAGGACCGTGAGCGTTTCCAGCAGTTGCTGCACACACTGGGCCTGAAGCAACCGCCCAACCGGACCGCCCGCACCGAGGAATCGGCGCTGGTGTTGGCCCAGGAAATCGGCTACCCGCTGGTGGTGCGCCCGAGCTATGTGCTGGGCGGCCGCGCGATGGAGATCGTGCACGGCGACAAAGACCTGGAACGCTACATGCGCGAGGCGGTACGGGTCAGCGAGAAGTCGCCGGTGCTGCTGGACCGCTTTCTCGACGACGCGATCGAGGTCGATGTCGATTGCATCAGCGACGGCCAGGACGTGATGATCGGCGCGATCATGGAGCACATCGAGCAAGCCGGCGTGCATTCGGGCGATTCGGCCTGCGCATTGCCGCCCTACACCCTGCCCAAGAAGCTGCAGGACGAGTTGCGCCGCCAGACCACGGTGATGGCGTTGGCGCTCAAGGTGGTCGGCCTGATGAACGTGCAATTTGCGATCCAGGGCGACATCGGCGGTGACGGTGACCAGGCGGTGGTCTACGTGCTGGAAGTCAACCCGCGGGCGTCGCGCACTGTGCCGTTTGTGTCCAAGGCCACAGGCCAGCAATTGGCCAAGATTGCGGCCCGCTGTATGGCCGGGCAAAAGCTGGCCGACCAGAAAAGCCGTAACGGCGAGCCGCCGCGCGAAGTGGTTCCGCCTTACTTCAGCGTCAAGGAGGCGGTGTTCCCGTTCAACAAGTTCCCCGGCGTCGATCCGATCCTGGGCCCGGAGATGCGCTCGACTGGCGAGGTGATGGGCGTGGGCGCCACCTTTGGTGAAGCCATGCTCAAGAGCCAGTTGGGTGCCGGCTCGCGCCTGCCAACCCAGGGTGCGGTCGTGATCACGGTCAAGAACAGCGACAAGGCCCGCGCTGTGGGCGTGGCGCGGGACTTGGTGGCGCTCGGCTTCACCGTGTTGGCCACCAAGGGCACCGCAGCGGCCATCGCGGCTGCGGGCGTGCCGGTGCAGGTGGTCAACAAGGTCAAGGACGGTCGGCCGCACATCGCCGACATGGTCAAGGGTGGCGAGATCGCGTTGGTCTTTACCACCGTGGACGAAACCCGCACCGCGATCGCCGACTCGCGCTACATCCGCACGGCAGCGCTGGCCAACCGGGTCACCTACTACACCACGATGGCCGGTTGCGAGGCCGCCACCGAAGCGATCAAGCATCAGGCCGGTCTGAGCGTGCGCAGCCTGCAGGAGTTGCACGCCGAGTTGCACTAAACTCTTGGTTGCTGTACTTTCTTCTCCACCGTTCCGCCGCCTTTGCACCCTCGATTTGGGTGCCCAGCGCGGCGGATTTGTTTTCTCTGCCCCATTGCCCCCAGGAGGCCCCGATGGCCACCATCCCCGTGACCAAGCGCGGTTCTGACATGCTCAAGGAAGAGCTGCACCGGCTCAAGACCGTGGAGCGCCATGCCGTGATCCGGGCCATCTCCGAGGCGCGTGCTCAGGGTGACCTGTCCGAAAACGCCGAGTACGAGGCAGCAAAGGACAAACAGGGCTTCATCGAGGGCCGGATCCTTGAGATCGACAGCACGCTGGCGGCCGCGCAGATCATCGATCCGAGCACGCTGGATGCGGGCGGTCGGGTGGTGTTTGGCGCCACGGTCGATCTCGAAGAGGAGAGCAGCGGCCAGCAGGTCACCTACCAGATCGTTGGCGACGATGAGGCAGATTTGAAGAAAGGATTGGTCTCGATCAGTTCGCCGATTGCCCGATCGATGATCGGCAAAGAGGCTGGCGATGTGGCCGAGGTTCAGGCGCCCGGCGGTGTCAAGCGCTACGAGATCGTCGAGGTTCGCTACGTCTGAGGTGTCGCGGTCATGATCGAACGACTGCGCCGCCTTTTGCCGGCGCTTTGGGCCGGTGTGCTGTTGTGCGTTGCGTTGATCGCCACGCCTGCGCCGTTTGCAGTGCTGGACGGCCCCACCGCGGGCCGGGTGGTGGGACGAATCTTTCTGCAGGAGGCCTGGTTGAGCCTGGTGCTGGCGGTCCTGCTGCTGTCAGCAGAGCGGGCGCGTGCCCGGTTGGCCGCCGAGATTGAGCAAGGTTCGGTGCTGAACACCGAAATGCTGTTGATCCTGTGTGCCGTGTTTTGCACGGTGGCCGGCTATTTTGCGGTGCAGCCTTTGTTGCCGGCGGCCCGAGCGGGGCAGGGCGCCTTGAGCTTTGGCCAGTTGCACGCGATGAGCGCAGCGTTTTTTGGCGTCAAGATTTTGCTGGTGCTGGCGCTGGCTTGGCGTGGAGTTACGGCCCCGCCGATTCCTGCGCGTTGAGCCGGGCCGGACAGACCCAGCGCAAGCCAACGGGTGTGGCTTGCAAAGGCGCTCAGTCCTGAACCTTCTTCTTGACGCTGGTCACCCGGGTACGCACCCGCTTGATCTCACCGCCAGCGGTTACGCGCTGGTTGCCAAACACGGTGATCTTCTTGATCTGGGCCCGGTGGTTGCCGCTCTTGGAGAACTTGAGGATCTTGACCACGCGCGGCGCCGACATGCCGCCCTCTTTGGCGACCTTGTCCTTTTCCGGCATGGGCCGCCACAGCACCAGCAGCTTGCCAATGTGCTGCACCGGCGCGGCATTGAGCTTGTCGGCCAGTGCGGCCAGTGCCGCCTCACGGTCCGGGCGCGAATCAGAAAACATCCGCACCTTGATCAGGCCGTGGGCGTTGAGGCCGGCATCGGCCTCTTTGAAGATGGCATCTGTCAGACCGTCGCCGCCGATAATGACGACAGGGTCCAGGTGATGGGCTTCGCCACGCTTTTCTTTGCGTTCGGCGGGCGTTAAATGAAGTGCTGGCATCCCCCTATTATCGCCCGCTCATGAAAATCGACTCCAAAAGCAAAAAAATCAACAAGGCCTGGCTCAACGACCATGCCAACGATACCTATGTCAAGTTGGCCAAGAAAGAGGGCTATCGGGCCCGCGCTGCTTACAAATTGAAGGAGATCGACGAGATGTTGGGGCTGATCAAGCCAGGTCAGACGGTGGTCGACTTGGGTTCCGCCCCTGGCGCCTGGAGCCAATACCTGCGCCGCCGCTTTGCGCCCAAGGCGGCGGGCACGGGCGGTGCTGCCGTGGGTGCGCTGCTGGGCACGATCATCGCGCTGGACATCCTGCCGATGGAGCCTATCGAGGGCGTGCAATTCATCCAGGGCGATTTCCGTGAGGATGCAGTGCTGGCGCAACTGCATGACCTGGTGGGCGGCCGGCTTCTCGACGTGGTGGTGTCCGATCTCGCGCCCAACCTTACAGGGATCGAGGTGTCGGACGCCGCCCGCATCGAGCACCTGATCGAGTTGGCGCTGGACTTTGCCCGTGATCACCTCAAGCCGGGTGGGGCGCTGGTGGCCAAGGTCTTTCACGGCGCCGGCTACAGCCAACTGGTGACGCGCTTCAAGGCGCAGTTCCGGACTGTCAAACCCATCAAGCCCAAGGCATCGCGTGACAAATCGGCTGAAACTTATCTGGTGGGCATCGGTCTGAAGCCTGTTTGAGGGCGAATTTGCCCGCAGAGAAGTCGGTTGGTGATGAGTCGAATTTGGCCGGGATTGCCCTGTTTCCCTGCCGTCTCGCTCACCGGCTGCAGGGGCTTGACTCGCTTAGAATTGACCCCATCTGGCGTTGGATTGGGTGGTAGATGGGCGCGAACCTGCAACAGTGCAGCCGGCGCCGCCACGGCAATTGGATTTGGCTAAAGGAGCCGCGGTGAACAATCAATGGTTCTCGAAGGTCGCTGTCTGGCTGGTGATCGCACTTGTGCTTTTCACCGTGTTCAAGCAGTTCGACCGCGGGGTGTCGTCGGGCTCGATGATCGGGTATTCCGATTTCCTGGAAGAGGTGCGCGCCAAGCGCATCAAGGTCGTCACCCTGCAAGAGGGCAACGGCGGTACCGAGATCCTGGCCGTCACCAATGACGACAAACGCATCCGGTCCACAGCCACCTACCTCGACCGCGGTCTGGTGGGTGACCTGATCAGCAGCGGCGTCAAGTTCGACGTCAAGCCGCGTGAAGAGCCGTCATTGCTGGTCAGCCTGCTGGTCAGCTGGGGTCCGATGCTGTTGTTGATCGGTGTCTGGGTGTACTTCATGCGCCAGATGCAGGGTGGCGGCAAGGGCGGTGCGTTCAGCTTCGGCAAGAGCAAGGCGCGCATGCTGGACGAAGCCAACAACTCCACCACCTTTGCCGACGTTGCCGGTTGCGACGAGGCCAAGGAAGAGGTCAAGGAGTTGGTCGACTTCCTGAAAGATCCGCAGAAGTTCCAGAAACTGGGTGGACGCATCCCGCGCGGTGTGTTGCTGGTTGGCCCTCCGGGCACCGGCAAGACCCTGTTGGCCAAGGCCATCGCCGGCGAGGCCAAGGTGCCGTTTTTCTCGATCTCCGGTTCCGACTTCGTCGAGATGATGCACGGCGCCTGCTTCTTGGCCTGCTCGAACATGTCGCGCACACGAGCCGCACCAACGCCAACAAACATCTCGACAAAGTCGGAACCCGAAATCGCGAAGAACGGCACCTTGGCTTCGCCGGCGATGGCCTTGGCGAGCAGAGTCTTGCCGGTACCTGGCGGGCCGACCATCAGCACGCCACGCGGGATCTTGCCGCCCAGCTTCTGGAACTTGGTCGGGTCGCGCAGGAACTCGACCAGCTCCGACACTTCGTCCTTGGCCTCGTCGCAGCCGGCGACGTCAGCGAAGGTGATCTTGGTCTGGTCTTCGTTGAGCAGCTTGGCGCGGGACTTGCCGAAGCTCATCGCGCCCTTGCCGCC
>JBKJKU010000230.1:0-5067 GCA_046597355.1 Aquabacterium sp. | reverse complement strand
GACAAGCCAATCGGCCAGTCGCGCAGGGTTGCCAGGTTGCTCAGGTCATAGGTGGCGTAGGCGAAAAAACCGAACAGTGCAGCGGCCTGGAGCGTGGGCCCCATGGCCCGGTCTGATTGGTGGGGCAGCAAAGCAAACCGCAGCAGGCCCAGCGGATAGACGAGGTAGAACGCGACCGCCGCCGCCCAGCGAGGCTGCTCAGCCATCAGGTGGCCGATACCGCGTTGGTACAGCGGCTGGGCCACCAGGCCGAGCCAGACAGCATCCAAGACGAGCAGGGCAGCGGCAGTGGCGGCGTAGGCGAGCAGGGTTTTGCGCATGGCGACGGCGGATCGGGTGGTGGACATGTCTGCATCATGCGTCCACCGGCAGGCCGGCCGGTGGGCGTTGGGCGTTAGCCGATGCGGGCGGCACTGTCAGTCAACGTGGCCGGCCAGACCGAGCCGTTCAACCACGCCACGCTCACGCTCGTAGGCGGCGCGCAGGGACCGGCCGTAGTCCTCTGGCCCGAGGTAGACCAGCTCCTGGTCGTACACCGCCAGTTCGGCCAGGAATTCCGGGTCGTGCATCGCCTTCTTGAAGGCGTCGTGCAGGATCTGCACGATCGGCTGCGGGATGCCAGCCGGCCCGGCCAACCCATACGGTGAACTGGCCACGATGCCCAGGCCCAGCTCCTTGAGCGTGGGCACGCCGGGCCAGCGTTTGGTGCGGTGCTCGCCAAAGGTGACCAGCAGCCGCAGCCGGCCCGAATCGACAAACGGCGCAAAGCCGTTGGAGTTGACACCCACCATCACCTGGCCCGACGAGACCGCGATCATCTGCTCGGCCGTGCCCTTGTAGGGCACGTGGATGTAGCTCAACCCGCGCTTGCCGAACAACTCGTCAATCACCACATGCGGCGTGGTGCCGGCACCGTTGGTGGCGATGCTCAGCAGGTTGGGGTGCAGCTTGGCGTAGGCAAACAGGTCGTCCAGGCTGCGCAGCGGGCTGGCTGCCGGCACCACGATGCCGAAGGTCACGCCCGAGAGCTGGATGATCGGCGTGGTGTCCCGGATCGGGTCCCACAGCACCTTGCGGGTCCAGGGTGCACGCAGCACGGTTTGCGGCATCTGCGCCAGGGTGTAGCCGTCGGGCGCAGCCTGTTGCAGGACCGGCATGGCCAGCGTGCCACCGGCGCCACCCCGGTTTTGCACCAGGACCTTCTGCCCCAGCTGGCGCGCGGCGGATTCGGCCAGCACCCGGAACGTCAGGTCGGTGGCCCCACCGGCCGGCCAGGGCAGCCACAGGTTGATCGGCCGGGTCGGAAAGCGTTGCGGCACTTGCGCCAGGGCAGCGCCCCAGGCCGGCGCCAATGCCAGCGCCGGCAGCAGGCCCAGCCATTGGCGGCGGCGCTGCGACGGGCGCGCGGCTGCCGGGCCCGCATCGGGAAGTTTCACTGCCATTCAGTCAACTCCAACGTCATCACGCCGCCCGTCAGAAAGGTGGATTTTGCAGGCTCGGAGCGCTGCAGCTTGACCAGGCCTACGCCTTTGCAATACCACTCGGTGCTGGTGATCGGCAGGTCTCGGAAACCGGTCACCGGGTCGGCAAACAGTTGGAGTACAGCCTGGCCCTGCACCCGGATGCAGTCGGCAAAACTGCCGGCGCGGGTGGCCACTGTCTCGCCCAGCGCCTCGATGCGGTAGGTCATCAGCACCGGCTTGTGGCTGTGCCGGATCTCGGGCGGGAAGTCGGCATTGCGGCGCATCAGGTAGGTGGTGGTGCTGGCCTGCCAGCTGGTGCCCACAGCCAGCGGGGCTTTCAGCACGTAGCGGGGCGTGGGGTCAGGCACCGGGTCGGCGTCCAGGTCGGTCTTGCTGGCGATGCGGAAGACGCCCGTGGCGTCGGCCCGCAGCCAGTAGTCCACACCGCTGTCGCTGCGCCGCTGCCAGGCCACGCCGCCCTGGGCCAGCGCCTGCTCGCCCAGGGTGGACAGCACGACCGGCTCATGCTCGACGGTGTTGTTTTCCCACTCGCTGGTCTGGTCGTAGACCCAGCGGTGGCCGGCGTCCAGCGGAAAGTACGGGCTGCTGGCGGGCGGGGGGGTGCAGCCGGCCAACAGCATGAGGCTGGCCGCCAGCGCCGGCACAGTGACTGCGGCGCGCATCATTTCTCGGGCAACTGCGGCGCGGGCAGGTCGCGGATCTTGACCTCTTGCTCGTCACTGCCCGGGCGCAGCCAGCCGAGGCCTTTCTTGCCCTGCTTGGGTGTGGCGCTGCCCATCTGGCTGACGCCCTGGCGCGACTTTTTCATGCCCTCGTTGAGCACCGCATGCAAATCCTTGGTGTAGGCGATCTTGTAGGCCCGCGGCGTGGCCACCGGTTTGCCTTTGTCGATGGCATTGACCCAAAGATAGAGTGCACCGGCGCTCTTGTTGGTGGGCTCCTCGATCACCACCGCCAGCAGTGCGAAGCGCTCGGGCAACGCATCGGGCGTGGGCCAGCCGGCCAGGTTGTGCACCACATCGTCACCCCAGAAGTACAGCACCGTCACCCCCACCACCAGCAGGCCCTTGAACCAGCCCGGCCAGCGCGACCACAGCAGCGCCAGGGTGCACAGCAGCACCAGGGCAGCGAACGAAAGGCTCAAGGCAAGGGACATGGCGGCGTTAGGGCAGTCAGGTTGAGGGGGCGTGGGGCCAACGGTGTCAGAGCCGCTGCACCAGGGACTTGGGCAGGGTGTTGATGTTGGCCACGTTGCCGTCCGGCAGCACGGTGAAGCGGGCGGCGGTGGCCTCGTCGCCCTTGCGGGCCAGCGTCAGCGCGCCGTAATACACCACCTCGGCCCGTGGATTGACCTTGACGATGGACACGGTGACGTCCACCGGCTTGCCGTCCTTGCTGTCGTAGTAGTGGGCATTGACCGTGTACTCGCCGGGCGCAAAGCCGCGCAGCGTCACCACCTCCTGGTTGAGCGGGTTGATGATGCTCTTGCCGTTGACCACGATCGAGTCATTGGCCAGGCCCCGGTCGTCGCGGTCCAGGTGCATCAGACCGGCCTCGCGGGCGCGGAACCAGACCAGGCTGCCACCCGGGTCTTGCACCCAGGCATCGATGTCGTTGGGGTTCATGTCGGGCCAGCTCACGGTGATGATGAACTCGGCCTTGGCGGGGATGTCACCGGCTTTCAGCGCCTTCGGGTTCATCGCCAGCATGGCGATGATGAAGCAGAAGACAAACGCGATCAGCATGTTGAACAACATGTCGTAGAACGGGTCGACCTCGGCTTCACGGGTGCGGCGGCGGCTGCGCATGGCGGGTGTCAGGCGCCTGTCTTGGGGGCGACCCAGGCTTGGGCGCTGTGTCGATCATTGGACAGGCTCAGCCCGGCGCGCTGGCAATCGGCCACCAAGGTATCCGCAAAGCGGTCCAGCCGGGTCAGTTGCAGGCCCAGCAAGATGTTGCCGACCAGCCCGACCATGGTGGTCAGCAGCGCAATGCCCAGCCCGGCGGTCAGGCTCTTGAGCAGGTCTTGCGACTGCGAGGCATCGAAGCTCTGGATATTGCCAATCTGCAGCGCCAGCACCGAGAACCCGATCACCTTGCCCAGCAGCCCCAGTTTGAGCTGGACGCCGTTGACCCACCACGCGGTGTGGTGCGGGCCTTGCGCCATCTCGACCAGCAGGTCGATCGCGGCGTTGTCGTCGCGCGGCAATGGCTGGCCTGGCGCGCCGACCAGCCCCAGCGCGGCCAGGTACTCCGCCGCCCAACCCTCACCCGTCTGGCCATTGCGGGCCAGCAGCAGCAGACCGCGCTGGCGTTGCAGCTCGCGGCTGCGGGCACCGCACCAGCAGGTGGAGGCCACGAATATCGCGATGATCACCAGCGTCAGGCCGGTCGGGTCGCTGGACAACAGCAGTGCCCAGACGCCGCGCACCCCCAGCAGCCAGCCGCCAAAGGCCAGCATGCCGCCCAGCGTCAGCCATTCGAGCCAGATCGGCTCGATCGCCAGGGTGCTGTCGCTGCGGCGCTTTGCCGGTGCTGCGGCCGCTTTGGCAGGGTTGATCCGGTCCATGAAGCTCATGCCGGACCGCCCCGCTTGGCCAGTGCGCCGAAGCCGCGCTGCGGGTCGTAGCCCCAGGCTGCCAGGCCAAAACACAGCGCCAACGTGGCCAGCACGATGTAAGGCGACAGCCCCGGGTCCTTGCCGTAGAGCGCAAACCGCATCCACTCGACCGCGTGGGTGAAGGGGTTGAAGCGGGCGATCTGCCAGACCCAGGCGGCACCCGACTCCTCCAGCTTCCACAGCGGGTAGAGCGCGGTGGACATGAAGTACATCGGGAAGATCACAAAGTTCATGGTGCCGGCAAAGTTTTCCAGCTGCTTGATGTGCACGCTCAGCAGCAGGCCCAGCGCGCCCAGCATCAGCGCCGACGCTACGGCCGCGGCGATCAGCGGCAGGGTTTGCGGCCCCCACAGCGGCAGATCGGTACCCAGCAGCACGGCCACCGCGACGAAGGCGATGGCCTGCGCCAGCGACAGCACGGCGGTGGCGGTGAGCTTGGAGAACAAAATCCACCAACGCGGCAGCGGCGCGGTCAGCAGCAGCCGCATCAGGCCCATCTCACGGTCATAGACCATCGCCAGGCTGGACTGCATGCCGTTGAACAGCAGCACCATGCCGATGAGGCCCGGCGCGATGTAAACGTCATACGGGATGTAGGTGTCGTAGGGTTCCACGATCGCCACGCCGAACACGTTGCGAAAGCCGGCCGCGAACACCGCGAGCCACAGCAGCGGGCGCACCAAAGCGCTGACCAGGCGACCGTACTGGCGCGAGAACTTGAGCAGCTCGCGCGCCACGATGGCCGTCAGGGCCTGAAGGTAATGCCTCACAGCCGGGCCCTGCACAACTTCTCGGGTGCATCACCGCCCAGCGTGTCGAGCGCATTGCGCGGGTGCAGGATGCCTTCGACCGGCGCGCTGCCGATCACGCCCTGACCGTCGGTCAGCAACAGCGGCTGGCGCAACTGGCCGTCCCAGGCGCGGAACGACAGGTTCACGCCTTTGGAGCCGTCGATCTGATTGC
>JBKJKU010000225.1:0-54563 GCA_046597355.1 Aquabacterium sp. | reverse complement strand
CTGGCAAACATCTGGGTGACCGACAGCATCGCCGCCAGCAGCGCACAGACCCAGACCACGCCGGGTGCGATCTGGCGCAGGGTTTGGGGCTCGGGGCCGACGCCGATCGGGAACAGGCCGGCCGCGACGATGAAAAAACCCAGCGGCAGCAGGGCTTCGATGCGCCGGCGGCGCGCCAGCAGCAGGTCGCGGCGCACCACGGCCAGCAGCAGGCCGGTCATGCCGGGCGGTACGGTTCAAGGTCGAACTCGGCCGCACCGGCCAGTGCTACCGCCTGGTGGCTGGTCATCAGCACCGCACCGCCGCGTGCGGCGTGGGCCTCGACCAGGCCAGACAGCAAGCCCACGCTGTCGTGGTCCAGGGCGTCATAGGGCTCGTCAAGGATCCAGGTGCGGGGCTGCTCGTCCAGTGCCAGCCGGGCCAGCGCACCGCGCCGGCGCTGGCCTTGCGAGAGCGTGCGCACCGGCGCGTCGCGCCGCGATGCCAGGCCCAAGCGGTCAAGCGCCGCCTGCGCCTGCCGCGTTGCATCGCCCACCCTTTGCAGCCGGGCCAGAAAGGCCACCGACTCGGCCAGCGTCAGGTCGTCCTTCAGCGCATTGGCGTGACCGATGTAGACGATGGCCTCGCGGGCCGAGGCACCCGCCTGCCCTATCGGCGCGCCGTTCCAGGTGATGTCACCCTCGGACGGCGCCGACAGGCCCGCCAGGATGCGCAACAGGCTGGTCTTGCCACTGCCGTTGCGGCCGCGCAGCCAGGTGATGCTGCCGGGTGCGAGCTGCAGGTCCAGGCCCCGAAACAGCAGCCGCCGGCCGCGCTTGCAGGCCAGCGCGCGCGCGCCCAGCGTCCCCGCACCGGCAAGGGGCGGATGCGTGGCGGGACGGCTCGGATCACGGGGCATCGGGTTGGCGCTGGCCACGGATGACGGTGGCAACGGCTGCAGCGGTGGTGGGCGTTTCAAACCCCGCATCCTAACGGGCTGGTGTTTACCAGCAGCCCGGCCGGGCACGCTAGGCCGCTGGCGGACTCGCCGGCGGGAAGATGGTTTTCAGAACGCGGGGGGAAACAGGCTTGACGATCACAAAGTCGAATCCCGCAGCCTGTGCAGCGATCTTCTCCTTTTCGCTGGCGCGCCCCGTGACGGCGACCAGCACCAAGGATGAATCGCAGTCAGCCCGCAGTTGCCGCGCCACCTCCAGCCCGTCTTGATCGGGCAGTCCGAGATCGAGCAACACGCCGATGGGACTGAAGTCAGCCACCAGCGAAAGTGCCTGGGCGGCGTCATGACCCACCCGCACGCTGTAGCCTTCGAGTTGCAACAGTTCAGCCAAAACCTGGGCCGCGTCGACATCGTCATCGACCACCACGAGGCGGACTTCGTCGTTGTTCATATTTTTTCTAGGATAGGCAGGTTTGGGATCTAGCCGGGCTCGTCCGACCGCCGGCGCTTGAGCTGACCTTCAATACTGCGCACCAGCGCCTCCGGCTGTGCAGGTTTTACCAGTTGATCGTCGAACAAATGGGGGCTGGCGTGCCGCCGCGGGTCGGTGCCGCCGTAGCCACTGAGGGCGATGAGAACCACGGATCCACCCCCTGTGCCTTGTCTGAGTGCCGCTGCAACCACGTAGCCATCGATGTCCGGCAACCCGATGTCGAGTATGACCACCTCCGGCATTGACTGGCCCGCGATTGCCAAAGCTTCGTGGCCGTTGCTGGCCACCTCCACCAAATAGCCCAGGTCCCTCAGCGATTGGGCCGTGGTGGCGCGCGCATCGGGATTGTCTTCCACCAGCAAGATCCGACACGCCGTCGTGACGGTGGGGCCCTGCACAGCAAGCGCAGCACTGACGCGTTCAACCCGGGGCAGGCTGACGACAAACGTGCTGCCGTGGCCGGTGCCCTGGCTTTGCGCACTGACCTGGCCGTCGTGCAAATGCACCAGTTGCTTGACCAGCGCCAAGCCGATACCCAGGCCGCTTTGCAGCCGACCTGCGGGGCCAGGGCCTTGCCAGAACGGCTCGAACAGGTGCGGCAGCAGGTCCGGCTCGATACCCGCGCCGCGGTCGATCACCTCGATGACGGCGGTGAGCTCCTGCGATCGCACCCGCAACTGCACCTCGGTTCCCGCAGCAGAAAACTTCAAGGCATTGGCCACCAGGTTGTTCACGATCTGCTCGATGCGAACCGCGTCAGCGTGCACCCAGACATCCTCGGCCTCGACGACCAGCGTGTGGCCGGCGGCCCGCTCGGTCACGCGCAGCCCGTCGACACAGCTGGCGACGCAATCGGCAAGGTTCATCGTCACCGATTGAAGAACGATCTTCCCCAGCACAACACGGCTGATGTCGAGCAGATCGTCGACGATATGGGTCAGGTGCCGGTTTTGCCTCTCGATGATGGCCAGGTAGCGGTCGGCGGATGCTGAATCGTGGCCTTTGCGCTGAAGCAGCGTGGTGGCGCCGGCGATGCCAGCCAGCGGGTTTCTCAGTTCATGCCCGAGCAACGCCAGAAACTGGTCCTTGGCGGTGTTTTCCTGCTGCGCGGTTTCGCGTGCGGCAATTTCCGCGGCCCACAAGCGAGTGCGCTCCGCTTCCGCAGCCTCGCGGGAGGTGCGTTCCGACGACAGCAGGCGGCCGGCGTTGTCGAGGGCCAGGTTGAGCGTGTTGATTTCATCCAGCGTGGTGGGCAGTACCTCGGGCTGCTCACCCTTGCCCAGCGCCGCAGCCGCCGCAGAGGCGACGCCAATCCCGCGCAGGAACTCGCGCGAAAAGAGACCCGCCACCGCCACCCCGGCCGCCAGCGCCACGGCAAGGCCCACCATCAGCGACGAAACCGCGAACCAGGACGACGCCTCGATCGTGCCCACGGGCGCTGCCACGGCGATGGTCCAGCCGGTCAGCTCCGAATGGGTGAACGCGTCATATACCTCGACATTTTCCAATGTCCGGTGACGAATCAGGCCCTCCGCCGATGCTGCGGCAGCGGCAACCAGTTCGGGCCGCGCCTGGCGCCCGAGCAGTACATCGGCCCGCTGGCTGCGGGCGATGAACCTGCCGTTTCGATCGATCACGGCCAACAGCCAAGTGGACCGACTTTCCGGCAGCACGATGGTTTTGTTCTTCCAACGGTCAACCGAGATACGCTGGGCAACCACGTAGCCACTCGCCGCCCGTGCCGGCACGTAGACCGTGGTCACCAGCCGACCCGGCACGGACCCGGCGGTCAAATCCGTCACCAGGGGCTTTTGGGTGGCAAGCACCTGGGCAACAGCGGCTTGATCCACGCTGGGCCGGTGCGGCGCGCCGAACGGCAGGCCGGTATCGACCAACCGTTCGCCCGACGGATCGAGCAGCAGGGTCCAGACGTCGGGCGGCCGGTCGACCGACACCGCCTGGTCGTGAAACGCGCTCAAGCTGCCGGTCTGGAGGTGCATGGACGTTCCGAGCACTTCCAATGCGCTCAGTGAACCCTTGATCTCGCGGTCCACCAGCAGCGAGGTGGCCCTGACGGTTTCACGCAAACCCCGAAGCGCCGCCTGCCTTTCACCTTCCCTGACCTGCTCGACCGCAAAAATTGCCGCCACGAACCCTGGCACCAGTCCGGCCGCTGCCACAAAGATGAGGTAGGAACGAAGTCGCATCGGTGCTAAGTCCGGCGCCCTGCAAAGGTTTCGACCACGAGGGCATTGACCAAGCCAAACGCCTCTTTATCCATCGACACGTTGCAACCCTTTGCCGGTCGCCATCTGCCGCACAAGTTCAAGCAGTCGACAGCGGGGTTCACACTGAGCTTCGCATGCAAAGACATACACAGCCTTTTCTGCTGGCAGCGTTTGCAATGTGAAGGGTACCCGACACGTCACGACAATTTGGCGGTGCCCGGTGCGCGCGCGCACAAAATCCATCGGCCTACTGGCCACCGACCGGGTGGAGAACGACCGGACAGTCCGTTTCACAGCGGCGGATTCGAGGCGGACGCTGGCAGCGGATCAACCCGGCAGCAGGGTCTGCGCCAGGCGCCGCAGCGCGGCAGCGTCCATCACCTTCAGGCCCGGCTGCGATTCGCAGATCACCGCTACCCGGTTCAGCAGGCCCGCGGCAAACCGGTGCGCTGCCGCCAGGGTCTCCTCGTCGGTGTCGTAGGTGTCGTAGGCCTCAACGGCGACGCCGCTGTCGTTGGCAATGGTCTTGATATCGATCTTGGCGCTCGGGGCGGTGGCCATGGGCTGCTCCTGGGGTCGGGTGGCAATGGCAGCCACTCTACCCGCAGCCGGCGCTGGCGCCTGGCCGCCGCGGCCCGCGCCGCTCAAGCCTGGGTCGCCAACGCGGTGCGCACAGTCTGGTTGATCAGCCTCAGCTCGGCCAGCGCGGCGTCGATGTGGGCGCGCTTTTGCTCCAGCTCGGCAATCGCGGCACCGGTGCGGTCCAGCACGTAGGCCTGCTGTTGTGCCCGGCCCTCGCCGTGGGCGCCGTACAGGTCGAGGTAGACCTTGATGTCGGCCAGCGATGAGCCTATGGCCTTGGCGCGCAGGATCAGCCCGAGCCGGGCCCGGTCGCGCCGGGTGTAGACGCGGGTGCCGTTGATGCGGCGCGGCGCCAACAGCGCCTTGTCCTCGTAGAAACGGATGGCGCGCGGCGAGATGCCGAATTCGGTGCACAGCTCGGTGATGCCAAACAGCGCGCCGTTGCCGTCGTCCTGGTGCGCGGCCACCTGCTCTTGCGCGGTGGCCGCGGCTGCGAGGCCCATGTCAGATCACGCGCTGCAGCTTGAGCGCCACCGACATGTCGCCCGAGACCTTGAACTTGCCCAGCATGAAGCCGGTGGTGGGCTCGAGCTCGCCGCTGATCAGGTCGGCCAGCGTGGCCAGCGGCAGCGCCACGGTGCAGTCGGCGTCGCGGTCGATGTTGTCCACAGTGCTGGGCGTGGCCCGGCCGTCGATCACCGCCACGCCGTCGGCGCCGCAGTCGAACTTGAGGATGGCATTGAGGCCGTTGTGCTCGGCAACCTTGGCGCGCAGGTGTTCAGTGAGGGTGGGCAGGTCCATGGCAGCTCCAGGCAGAACATTGAATGGGCCGGATGCTAGGGCGGCGGCGCCGCAAAACCACCCGAGCAATCACCTATACGGTAGGTCGTTGACGTTAACGGAATGCCCGCGTCCAATACGGCATCCCCAGCTTTGACAGGTTTCCCGATGAGCAACCCCACCGGCTACCGCAGTGTTTTCAGGCCCGACCTCTTTGCCGGCCAGCGCTTCTGGGTCACCGGCGGCGGCTCGGGCATTGGCCGCTGCGTCGCGCATGAGCTGGCGTCGCTGGGTGCGGAGGTGGTGCTGTCGGGCCGCAAGACCGACAAACTGCAGGCCGTGGCCGCCGAGATCGTCGAGGACGGTGGCCGCGCCAGCTGGCACGCCTTCGACATCCGCGACGAAGATGCGGTCAAGGCCAACATCGCCGAGGCATTGACGGCCGGGCCGATCACCGGGCTGGTCAACAACGCCGGCGGGCAGTTCCCGTCGCCGCTGGCTTTCATCAGCAAAAAAGGGTTCGACGCGGTGGTGGCCAACAACCTGACCGGCGGCTTTTTGATGATGCGCGAGTTGTTCACCCAGTGCATGCAGGTGCACGGCGGCGCAATCGTCAACATGACGGCCGATTTCAAGAACGGCATGCCGACGATGGGCCACTCGGGCGCGGCGCGTGCCGGCATGGCCAACCTGACGCAGACCGCAGCGTTTGAGTGGGCCCACGCCGGTGTGCGGGTCAATGCGGTGGCGCCAGGCTGGATCGCCAGCAGCGGCATGGACAGCTACGGCGACGCGATCCGCGATCACATCCGAGGCCTGAAAAAACACGTGCCACTGCGCCGCATGGCCGAAGAGGCCGAGGTCAGCGCGGCCATCGTGTTTTTGCTGTCGCCGGGTGCGGCCTTCATCACTGGCGTGACGCTGCAGATCGACGGCGGCGCCTCGCTGGGCCAGGCGGCCTTCCCTACCGCCGATCACCAGCGCAGCCAGCCGTTTGAGGGCTTTCACCGGGCCGTCAAGCCCAAGGTCCTGCGCTGATTTCCCCCTTTTGGAGCAAGCCCTTGAACTTCACCCCCGAACACCAAGCCCTGTCCGACACCGTCGCCAAGTTTGTCGCCAAGGAGATCAACCCGTTTGTGGCCGAGTGGGAGGCCGCCGAAATCTACCCCGCCCACGCGGTGATGAAAAAGCTCGGCAATCTGGGCCTGCTGGGGCTGAAGTACCCGGAGGAGTTCGGCGGCGCCGGGCTGGACTTCAGCTACTCGATGGTGATGGCCGAGGCGATGGGTGCGGCGGCCTGCGGCGGTGTGCCGATGAGCATCGGCGTGCACACCGACATGTGCACCCCGGCGCTGGCGCGCTTTGGCAGCGACGCGTTGCGCCGCGAGTGGCTGGTGCCGTCGATTGCCGGCGACAGGGTGGGTTGCCTGGGCGTCAGCGAGGTCGGCGGCGGCAGCGATGTGGCGGCCTTGAAGACCAGCGCCCGCAGTGAGGGCGGCGACTACGTCATCAACGGCAGCAAGATGTGGATCACCAACGGCCTGCAGGCCGACTGGTGCTGTTTGCTGGCCAACACGTCTGACGGCTCGGTACACAAGAACAAGAGCCTGATCATCGTGCCGATGGATGCGCTGGGCATCACCAAGCAAAAAATCAAGAAGATCGGCATGAACTCGTCGGACACGGCGCAGCTGTTTTTTGACAATGTGCGGGTGCCCAAGAAAAACCTGATCGGCCAGGAGGGCATGGGGTTCTCCTACCAGATGCAGCAGTTCCAGGAGGAGCGGCTGTTTGGCGCGGCCTCGTCGCTCAAGGGCATGGACCTGCTGATCGACCAGACCATCGAGTACACCCGCAGCCGCAAAACCTTTGGCAAGAGCGTGCTGGACAACCAGGTGGTGCACTTCCGGCTGGCCGAACTGCGCACCGAGGTCGAGGCCTTGCGCGCCCTGACTTACCACGCCGTCGAGCTGTATGTCAGCGGCCAGGACGTGACCAAGCTGGCCTCGATGGCCAAGCTGAAGTGCGGCCGGCTGGTGCGCGAGGTGGCCGACAGCTGCCTGCAGTACTGGGGTGGCATGGGTTTTACCTGGGACAACCCCATTAGCCAGGCCTACCGCGACAGCCGGCTGGTATCGATAGGTGGCGGTGCGGACGAAATCATGCTGGGCATCATCTGCAAGCTCGAAGGCACGCTGCCCAAGGGCGGGCATTGACGGCGCAGGCGTTCAGCGCGGCGCCATGCGGATCGCGCCGTCCAGACGCACGCACTGGCCGTTGAAGTAGCCGTTGCGGACCATCTCCATCGCCAGGCTGGCAAATTCCTCGGGCTTGCCCAGGCGCTTGGGGAAGGGCACCGACGCGCTCAGGCTGTCCAGCACGTTTTGCTTGGCGCCCAGCATCAGCGGCGTGGCAAAGATGCCGGGCATGATCGAGTTGACCCGGATGCCCAGGTCTGACAAGTCGCGCGCCATCGGCAGCACCAAGCCATTGACGCCGGCCTTGGACGACGCATAGATCACCTGGCCGATCTGCCCGTCTTGCGCCGCGACCGATGCGGTCAGGATGACGGCACCGCGCTCGCCGTCGTCCAGCGGATCGAGTGTGGCCATGCCCTCGGCCGCAAGCGACGCCAGGCGGTAACTGGCCACCAGGATGCCCTGCACGCCATACTCGAAATCGGCGGTCGACAGTCGCTTGAGCTTGCCCGCTTCTTTCTGGAATGCCAGGGTCTTGCCGCGGCGCGAGGTCATGGCGCAGTGCACCAGCACCCGCTCCTGGCCGAGCGCGGCGCGGGCCTTGGCAAAGCCGGCCAGCGCACTGTCCTCGCTGGTGATGTCGACCTTGCAGAACAGGCCGCCGATGGCCTGCGCCACCTGCTCACCCAGGGTTTCGTTGACGTCGAATATGGCCACCTTGGCGCCGGCGGCAGCCAGCGCCTCGGCAGTGGCGCGGCCCAGGCCGGAGGCGCCGCCGGTGACAACGGCAGTGGTACGGGTATCGATGATCATGGGCTTGTGCTCCTCAGCGGTGGTGGGTTCGGGGATGGCGGTTCTGGGTTCTGGGTGGGGGTCCGGGCGCGGCGCAGCATGGCCGGTGCTGCCCGGTGCTGCCCGGTGCTGCCCGGTGCTGCTTGTGCTGCCGGCGTCAGCGCGGGGCTGCGCGCTGGCGGTCGCCCGGGCTTGCCGGCTGCCGGTCGCGCCGGTCGCGCCGGTCGCGCCGGTCGATCCAGCCGAACAGCAGCAACCCGACCAGCAGCGCGGCTGCGGCCGCTTGCAGCGACCAGGCGAAACCCTGCGCCGGTGTGGTGCTGTGGGCCAGCAGCAGCGCCACCAGCGGCGGCCCGGCTATCTGCCCCAGGCCAAAGGCGGCTGTCAGCAGGCCGATGGCGGCCGAGGCGTCGTGCGGCCTCAGCCGGCGCACCTCCTGCACCGCAAACAGCGTGATCGCGGTGAACGGCAGGCCCAGCAGCAGACTGCCCGCCGCAAAGCCCCACAGGCTGGGCAGCCACACGCTGAGCAGCACCCCCGCAGCCATCATCGCGAAACACGCCATCAACAGGTGGCGGCGGTCCCAGCGCACCGGCACGCGCACCGTCAGCAGCGCACCGAGGGCCACGCCCAGGCCAAACAGCGGCCAAAACAGGTCCAGCCAGACCGAGCCGGGCAGCATCTGGCGGGCGATCACGGGCAGAAAGGTGGCGGTGACGATGTAGCCGAAGCCGGCCAGGCCGTAGGCCAGGGTGAACAGCGCCATGCTGCCGTGCGGCGGTGCGGCTTCGGCCGCCCGGGCCGCCGGCGGTACGGCCACCGCGCCGCGCAGGTGCGGCCAGGCAAGCGCGCAGAGCGCAGCGGCCAGCAGCGCAAAAACCGCCCAGCCGGTGGCTGCGTGCCAACCCAGCGCCACCATGGCGCTGGCGGCCAGCCCGCTGGCGGCAATGCCCAGCCCCGGGCCGACAAAGATGAGGCCAGCCAGCGCCGGTGCACCCAACGCCGCCAACCGCGCCAGGCACCAGCCGGCCACATAGACGAACACCAGCGCGCTGGCCATGCCCGCCAGCAGGCGCCACAGCGGCCACAGCACCGGCACCGGCAGGGCCATGCCCAGGGTGAGCAACACGGTAGCGACCAGGCCGGTGCGCACCGCAGCGGTGTGCAACAGCGGCACCCGGCGGCCCCAGCGCCGCCACAGCGCTGGCTGCAGGGCGCAGGCTGTGGCACCGATCCAGTAGCCCAGGTAGTTGGCCGTGGCCAGCCAGCTGGCGCCGCCCAGGTCGATCACGCCGTCGTGCAACATCATCGGCAACAGCGGCGTGAACGCAAAGCGGCCGATGCCCATCGCCACGGCCAGCGACAGCAGGCCGGCCAGCGCGATGGCCATCGGCCGGGGTGGCAAGGGCGGTGCCGCAGCGGTGTTCGGCGCGCTCTCCGGCATCGGCACCCGATCAGCCGCGGATCAAGCGGCCGGGCGTCTGGCCGGTCAGCTCGTCGCCCTGCAGCACCTCCACGCCGCCAACAAAGGTGTGGCGGTAGCCGCGGGCACGCTGCAACAGCCGGCGCCCGCCGGCAGGCAGGTCATAGACCACCTGGGGCGGCAGCAGGTCGAGCGCGGCGAAGTCGATGACGTTGATGTCGGCCTTCATGCCGGTGGCCAGCACACCGCGGTCGGTCAGGCCGTAGACCGCCGCGGTGTCCGCCGTCTGCTTTTTCACCAGCATCTCCAGGGGCAGCTTGGGGCCGCGGCGGCGGTCGCGCGCCCAGTGCTTGAGCAAGTAGGTCGGGGCTGCTGCGTCGCAGATCAGGCCCACGTGGGCGCCGGCGTCGCCCAGACCCATCACGGTGGCGCTGTCGGCCAGCATCTCATGCACCACCGAGAAATCGCCACCGCTGTAGTTCTCGAACGGGTGCAGCAGCAGGCCCCGGCCGTCGTCAGCCATCAGCGCGTCGAGTGCCAGCGCCCAGGCACTGGTGCCGGCACGCTGGGCGCGGGACACCAGGCTCTGCGATGCATCGGGCTCGTAGTCGAGCGTTGCATCCAGCGCAAAGCTGCGGCGGAAGGCTTGGCCGAACCAGGCGGTCAGTGCGTCCCCAGGGCGCTCATCGATCAGGCGCTGGCGCAACGCCGCGTCGTACCGCAAGCGTTCGACGCGTTGCTGCGGCGGCAGTGGCGCCAGCGGCAACCAGGCGGGGTGGTTCTCAAACGGGTTGCGGCTGGTCTCAAAACCAAACAGCACGCCTATGCTTTTGGCGCCAACCTGGCCCGTCACGTCCAGCCCGGCGCGACGGGCGGCGTGGATCTGGTCCAGCGTCTGGCGCCAGCGCTCGGGCGCGTTGTCGACCTGCAGCAGCAGCAAGGACATCGGCCGGCCAGCGGCAACGGCTGCAGCGCGGAGGATGTCGAAATCGCCGTCGCCAAAATCGGAGTTGACCTCCAGCACGCCCTTGCCGGCGCGCCGCAGCGCGGCGGCAAGGGCAAACAGCTCGGGCTCGGCAGCGGTCAGGCTGGGAATGTAGCGGCCGTCGCGCGCCCGGTGCTTGACGGTGCGCGAGGTGGTGATGCCCAGGGCACCGGCGCGCAGCGCCTGCTCGGCCAGCTGGCCCATCAGCGCCAGCTCGGCCGCGTCCGGTTGTTGTTGGTGGTCGGCGCCCCGCTCGCCCATCGCAAAAAAGCGCAGTGCGGCATGCGGCAGCTGGGCACCGATGTCCATCGCATAGTGGCCGCGCTGCAGTGCGTCCAGGTACTCCGGGAAGGACTCCCAGGACCAGGCCACACCCTCGGCCAGCACGCTGCCGGGGATGTCCTCCACCCCTTCCATCAGGTTGATCAAATAGTCTCGGGCGCCTGCGCGTACCGGCGCAAAGCCGACGCCACAGTTGCCAAACACCGCCGTCGTCACGCCATGCCAGCACGACGGCGTGAGGAATCGGTCCCAGGTGGCTTGGCCGTCATAGTGGGTGTGGATGTCGACAAAACCCGGCGTGACCAGCAGGCCGCGGGCGTCGATCACCCGCCGGGCCGCGCCCAGCTGCTGGCCGACGGCGGCGATGCGGCCACCCAGCACGGCCACATCGGCCTGGCGCGCCGGTGCGCCGGTGCCATCAACGACGCTACCGCCCTGGATCAGGATGTCATGCATGCAGGCCTCCGGTGTCTCTGGTGCGGTGGATTCTGAAGAGGCTTGGCCGCGCTGGACTTCCCGCAGGTGACAGCGGGTAGCCGCCGGTGGCGGCCGGTGGCCGCGAGTGGCCGCGGGCGGCACCGGGCGGCATCGGGTGCAGGGGCTGCCTGCCGCCCGGCTCAGCCAGGCGCGCTAGCGCCGACGCCAGCCCAGCCAGATCACCGTGGCCACCACCAGCAGGCCACCGCCCACCTGCACCGGCGCGATGGTCTGGCCCAGCACGGCCCAGGCCAGCAGCAGCGCAAACACCGGCTCGATGTTCATGATGGCCGAGTTGCCCACCACGCCCAGCCGCGGCAGCACGGTGAACATGACGGTGAAAGCCGTGCCGTACAGCGCCGTCAAGGCCAGCAGCCCCCACCAGCCGGCGGCGGCAAGCGGCAGATGCAAGCCGCCTTGCGTGGCCACGCCCACCATCGCCATCAGCCCCACCAGCGTCATCGTGCTGAAGGTGCGCAGCCGGCCGTCCAGGTCGCCTGCCTCGTGCTGGGTCAGCACCAGGGCCAGGCCGAAAGTGGCGGCGGCTGTCAGCGCAAACGCCACGCCAACGCCGATGCGGCCCCATTGGCCGGCGGCACCCAGCCCGGACGCCGCACCCAGCACGTCCAGCGCCAACGCCAGGCCCAGCAGCATCACCGGCATCGCTTGCAGCACCCGGGCCTCGGGCCGGTGGCCGTAGGCCAGGCGCGCCCACAGTGCCGTCCACAGCGGGTAGGTGTTGAAGGCCAGCAGCGCCAGCGCCACCGGCAGGCGCGCCACCGCCGAGTACAGACACAGGCTCTGCACGCCCACCAGCAGGCCGATCACCAGCAAGGCGCGGCCGTGGCGGGCGGTCAGGCGCAGCGGCACACGCTGCTGCAGCAGCAGCGCGCCCACCACCAGCGCGGTGATGCTGCTGCGAAACACCACCGCCGTGGCCACGTCGACGCCGTGGTTAAACGCCAGCCGCGCCGCCACATGGTTGGCGCCCATCATCAGCGCGATCAGCAGCAGCGTGGCAAAGGCACGGCGCGACAGCGCGGCGTTGGCGTTGGCGTTGGCGTTGGCGTTGGCGTTGGCGTTGGCGTTGGCGTTGGCGTTGGCGTTGGCGTTGGCGTTGGCGGTAGCGTTGGCGGGACGGTTCATTGCAACATTGTCCCGGCGCGACGGGTGCTGGCCTACGGCGGGCCTGCAGGGCCGGGGTCAGCAGTCCTGGATCCAGTCCGGCATCTGGCGCGGCATCAGGCCCGGCATCAGGCGAGGCATCAGGCGAGGCATCTGGCGCGGCATCAGGCGCGGCATCAGGCGCGGTATCAGGTCCGGCCCAAATCCGCCAAGCCCGCCAAGGCCGCCGCGTCGGGGTACAGCTGCGCCAGCGCCGCGGCGCTGGTCTGGGTCAGCACCGCCTGCAGTGCGGCAGCAAAGTCCGCCGGTGGCGCCAGTGCGGCGGCGCTGGGCGGCGGCAGCGGCCGGCCTTCATCGTCCAGCGCGGGCTGGTCGGCGGTGGGCGCCTGCGCCAACAGCGCCTGGCGTTGCTGCCACAACCGGGCCAGCGGCTGGGCTTGCGCGGCCAGCGCGCCCTCCACCGCGTCGACCCAGGCGGGCGGCGCATCGGCCTGGCGCCAGTCGCCACGGCCCCGGCCGTGGTGGGCCACCGCCAGGTAGCCCAGCAGGGCCGAACGCAACAGCGCGGCCAGCACGGCGTCGTCCCAAGCCAGCAGTGTGGCGTCGATGCCGCGGATGTGGTTGACACCCCGCGCCGCGCCGGCGGCGCTCAGCGCACCCAGCACGCCCCCGGCCAGCAGGCCGCCACCCAGCGTCAGCCCGCCCGTGGCGAGGTCGGCCTTCAGCCCGGCCAGTGCGCCCGTGACGGCCCCGCCCCACAGCGCCGCCTTGCCCTCGCTGACCGGTTCACGCCGGGCGAAGTGCTGGGCCAGTTGCGCCAGCACCTCGCCGGTGGCCCGACCCTGCAAGCGGTGCAGGCGGATCAGCGACTCGGTGCTGCGGCGGATGTCGGCGTCCAGGCGCGCCGCCAACGCGGCCATGGCCTGGGCCTGCGGGCTGGCCACCGCGTCACCGCCCCAGCCCAGCAGGCCGCCGAGCTTGCGCAACGGCGTGCGCAAGGGCGCCAGCCAGCCGGCAGACGGCACACGCTCGCGGTCCAGTGCGGCACGCGCCAGGCGCTCGGCCAGCAGCGCCATCGCGGCATGCCAGGTGGCGTGCTGGCGCGCGCGCCAGGCGGCGTCCAGCCGGGCCATCGCCGGCTGGGCGTCACCCGGCAGCGCCTGCGCCACGGCTTGCCACAACACCGCCTCCTGCAGCCAACATCGGGCAAATGCATCCAGCGGCAGCACAGCGCGCACCGGCGATGACCGGGCGCTTGCTGCAGCCGCATCGCCTGGCGGCCCCGCCGAAACGCCTGAACCGCCTGAACCGCCTGAAACGCCTGAATCGCCTGAATCGCCCGAAACGCCCGAAACGCCCGATCCGCCTGACCCGCCTGATCCGCCTGACCCGCCTGACCCGCCCGAAACGCCTGAAACGCCCGATCCGCCTGATCCGCCTGATCCACCCGATACGAACGGTACGACCGATACGGCCAGCCCGCCCAATCCCGCCAGGTGGGACCGCCAACATTGCACCTGGCGCGCTTCGTCTGCGGCGCTGCCCGGCGCGCCCAGCTGGTTCAGCAGCACGATCACCGGCTTGCCCAGCAGCGCCAGCACGTGCAGTTCGGGCGCGAGGTAGGCCGCGTCTTCGGGCGACTCGGCCGCGTTGACGAGGTACAGCGCCACATCCGCCTGGTCCAGCACATGCCGGATCGCGTGCTGGCTGGCCCAGAAGGCGCGGTCGCGCCAGCGGTCCCAGACCTCGGTCATCAACCAGCCCAACGGTTTGCCGGCCAGGGCCAGCCGACGCGCCAGGCGCACGCTGTCGCCAAAACCCGGCGTGTCCCAGAGCAACAGGCGGTCACCCGCCGCGGTTTCGATCAGCGGGTGGGCATCCGCCGACGCGGTGACGTGGGCCTCGTCGCGCACCTCGCCCACGTCGCGGCCCAGCAGCGTGCGCGCCAAGGTGGTCTTGCCCACGTTGGTGTGCGAGACCAGGCTGAGCGACAGCGTGCGCGGCAGTCGTTCAGCAGGCGTCATGGCCAGGCCTGCCGCGCCGGTTCGGCGCCATCAACCGCTGCGGCGTCCGGCGCTGCCGCAGCGGCCGACAGGTCGACAAAACACGCTGTCTGGCCGCGGGCTTGCAGCAGCGCCGACCAGGCAGCGCGGCGTTGGGTGCGGCGCTCAACACCGTCAAGGCCGACAAAGCGCGCGAGGAAACCCGATTCGTCCAGCATCACGACCAGCGGGATGGTGGCGGGCAAGTGGTCGGCCAGCGCCTGCAGCAGGGCGCCGTGGGTCTCGCGCTCGGGCGTGGCCGTCAGTGCAAACAACGCCACCACCGCGCCAGCGGGTGGCATGGAGGCGCCAGCGGATGTCATGGTGGCGCCAGCGGATGTCATGGTGGCGCCAGTGGGCGCCGTGGTGGGGCCCGCTGGTGCCGCACTGGCCGGGCCGGCCACCGTGGCCAGCCAGCGCGGCAGGTCGTCCTCGGCGCCCATCGGCAAGGCTTGGTAGCGCGGTTGCGCGTTCGGGCCGAACTGCGCGGCCAGCACCCGCGGCAGTTGGGCCTGGCGCGGGGCGTCCAGCGCGTAGCTGTAGGCCAGCACAGCCACCGGCAGCGGCTGGTCTGACGCGCTGCGCAGCAGGCGCTGCAGGTCGTCAAAGGCCGCCGGCAGCGGCAGGTGGGCCGCCAGCGACCGTGCGCGCACCAGCGCCAGCGCCGCAAGCAGCGACCGGGGCAGCAGCACAGCCAGCGCCAGCGTTGTCGCCCAGAGGTGGATCCAGCGCGCCGCGCCCTCGCCGCCCCCGGTGGCCAGCCGCAGCCCGGCCACACCGGCACTGTCGGGCAGCACCTGGCCACTGAGTGCCGCAGCCGGCCCCAGCACGGTGACCAGCAACCGGTGCACCGCCGCCGGGCCGAGAAAGGTGCTGTCCCAGCCGGCGCGGTAGTCCAGCACCAGACCCCGGCTGTACAGCGACACCACCGCGCCCAGCGCCAGCAGGGCCGCGGCTGCGTGCAGCACCGCAGCCAGCCGCGCGGTTTGCAGCGGCGTGCTGGCGAGCAGCCAATCTCGGCCGAACTGCAGCGCTAGCCCGTCGGCTGCGCTGCGGCCGGTGCCGGCTTGGCCGGTGGACGGGTGAACCGGTTGCGCGTGCAAAGCCGCCCGCCCGGCCGCCGCCGTGCCACGCTGCCACAGCGCCAGCAGCACACGCCGCAGCGGGCCGGCCAGCAACGCGCCGGGTGACGCCGGGCGGTCCGTCGTGTTGCGGCCCGCGCTTGCGGCGCGGCGGCCCAGGCGCCGCAGCGCGGACCCGATCAGCACCGCGTAAACAGCCAGGTTCCAGACCAGCAAGGCCAACAGCGGCGGGGCCAGCAGGTTGATGACCTGTGCGCCGCCCAGCGCATCACCGACCGCGCCCAGCAGCGCCGCCAGGGCCAGCACCAGCGCTGCCGCCCAGCCTCCCCAACCCGCAACGCCGCCTGCCAACGGCCCCAACCGCACGCCATGCTCTCCCAGCCGCGCCAGGCCCAGGCAGGCGCGCTGTACCAGCCAGGCTTCGGCCGACGCCTGCTCGCCAAGTCGGCGGCGGGCTTCCAGGCCAGCCCATTGCCCGTCGTCGACCGACCAGCCCGGCGGCGGCGCGCGCTCAGCAGCGCGCAGCAGCAGCACGGCGCGCAGGTCGGATTCGGTCATGCGGCTGGGGGTGGTGGGTGCAGGGCCATTCAGGCGCCAAATCAGGCGCTACATCGGGCGGTGGAAATGCTGGGGCGGGGCAACAAGCGCGCCGATTGTGCAGGCAGCGCGAGCCATCGGGGGCGCTGCCGGCAGCCGCCACCCCAGCCCTGCCAAGCTCACCGCGCGGCGCCTGACAGCTGCCGCGCCCGCACCGGCAATTCGCCGGCAACAGTGGCATTCGAAATGAGAGAGAATCGCATTTAGATTTCGCCTACCGATCCGCACCATGACCACCCTGCTCAGCGATTTGCCCGGTGGCGTTCACGCCACCGTGACGCAAGTGTGCGCCAACGGCGCCGGGCTGGCGCCCCAGCATCTGCGGCGGCTGGCCGAGTTGGGTTTTCTGCCGGGCGAGTCGGTGCAGGTCTTGCACCGCGGCCCTGGTGGCCGCGAACCTCTGGCGGTGCGGGTGGGTGACACGCTGTTTGCGTTGCGCCTGCAGGAGGCCCGCTGCATCCGCGTGGCGCCTGACGCGCCGCCCGCGGCCTCTCAGGGATGAGCAGCTCGCCGATGACCGGCGCTTTGCCGCCGCTGCGCAGCGTCGCGCTGGTCGGCAACCCGAACTGCGGCAAGACGGCCCTGTTCAACCTGCTGACCGGCGCACGCCAGAAGGTGGCCAACTACGCCGGCGTGACGGTCGAGCGCAAGATCGGGCAGGTGCGCCTGCCCGACGGCCGCAGCGTGACCGTGATCGACCTGCCCGGCACCTACAGCCTGCAGCCGGCCACGCCCGACGAGCAGGTGACGCTGGAGGTGATTGAAGGCCGGCGCGCCGGTGAGGGCATGCCCGATGTGCTGGTGGCGGTGGTCGATGCCACCAACCTGCGCATGAACCTGCGCCTGGTGCTGGAGCTCAAACGCCTGGGCCGGCCGATGCTGGTGGCGCTGAACATGGTGGACCTGGCGCGCAAACGCGGGCTGCTGATCGACAGCGCCCGGCTGGCCGCTGAACTCGGCTGCCCGGTGGTCGAGACCGTGGCGGTGCGGTCCAATGGCCAGGCCGCGCTGCTCGACCAGCTGGCGCTCTGGCGGCTGCCGGCGGCAACGGCGCCGGCCAGGCCCGCGCCGCAGGCGGCTGGCGGGCCGTCCGCGCTGCCCACGCCGGCCGCGTTGCAGGCCGAGGTGCGGCGCATCCTGGCGATCGTCTCGCCGCTGGCGCCCACCCACGACCGCCTGCAGCTCAAGCTCGACGCCTGGGTGCTGCACCCGGTTTGGGGGCTGCTGATCCTGGCCTCGCTGTTGTTTGTCACGTTCCAGGCGGTTTTTTCATGGGCCAACCTGCCGATGGACCTGATCCGCGCGGCCATGGCCGCGCTGGGTGAGTGGGTCACCGGCCAGATGGCGGCCGGACCGCTGCGCAGCCTGCTGGTGGACGGCGCGATTGCCGGCGCCGGCAGTGTGCTGGTGTTTCTGCCGCAGATCCTGATCCTGTTCTTGTTCATCCTGGCGCTGGAGGACTCCGGCTACCTGCCCCGCGCTGCCTTTTTGCTGGACAACGTGATGGGCCGGGTCGGCCTGTCTGGGCGGGCCTTCATCCCGCTGCTGTCGAGTTTTGCCTGTGCCGTGCCCGGCATCATGGCCACCCGCACGATCGCGAACTGGCGCGACCGCATCACCACCATCATGATCGCGCCGCTGATGACGTGTTCGGCCCGGCTGCCGGTCTATGCGCTGCTGATAGGCGCGTTTGTGCCCGACCGCGCGGTGGGCCCGTTCAACCTGCGGGGGCTGGTGCTGTTTGCGCTGTATGCCGCGGGCGTGGGCTCGGCGATGGGCGTGGCCTGGTTGTTCAAGCGCTTGTGGTCCAAGAGCCACTACCAGCCGCTGATGCTGGAGCTGCCGCCCTACCGCTGGCCCGATGTGCGCACGCTGGCGCTGGGGCTGTGGGAGCGTGCCATGGTGTTTTTGCGGCGGGTGGGCACCATCATCTTTGCGCTGATGGTGGTGCTGTGGTTCTTGTCCAGCACCCCGGCGCCTCCGGCCGGTGCCACGGGCCCGGCCATCCAGTACAGCTTTGCCGGCCAGCTGGGCCGCGGGCTGGAGCACCTGTTTGCACCGATCGGCTTCAATTGGCAGATCTCGATTGCGCTGGTGCCCGGGCTGGCGGCGCGCGAGGTGGTGGTGGGTGCGCTGGGCACGGTCTACGCCCTCTCGGCCACCAGCGACGCGGTGGCCGAGCACCTGATGCCGGTGATCGCGCACAGCTGGTCGCTGGCCACGGCCTTGTCGCTGCTGGCCTGGTTTGTGTTTGCGCCGCAGTGTGTGGCCACGCTGGCCGCCGTGCGGCGTGAAACCCACAGCTGGCGCTACCCGGCGGCCATGGCGGCCTACCAGTTTGCGCTGGCCTATGCCGCGGCCTTCATCACCTACCGCTGCACGCTCTGGCTGGGCGGCTGACATGGGCCCGTCGATGCAATCGGTCCTCACCGCGATCATCGTCGGCGGCAGCGCGGGCTATGCCAGCTGGGCGCTGATGCCGGCGGCCTGGCGCGCCGCCATCCACCGCAGGCTGGGCCGCGCGCCGGCGCCGGTCAGCGGCTGCAGCGGCTGTGGCGGGGGCTGCGCGGCGCCGCCCGGCGCAGTGGCCGCGCCCCGCACGGCGATCGTCCGCGTGCACCGCAGGCCCAAGGCGGGTTAGACCGCCTGCCCTGGCCTGCCCTGGCCTGCCCTGGATGCGTCAGACCGCGTCGAGGTGAAAGCGCTGGCGCAGCAGCAATTTGAAGCGCTTGACGACCGCCAGCGTGTCTTTCAGCAGGTCGCGGTCCAGGCTGCTCAAACGGTCCAGCACGACGCCATGGCCGGTCTGGCCCGCCGCCGATGCCGCCAGGCCGGCGTCCAGCTTGAGCCGCATGAAAAAATGCAGCGAATCGATCAGCTCCGCGCCCAGCGCCGCGGGCAGGCGGTGGGCGGCCACCAGCGCGGTGATGCGCTCGACCGTGCCGGTGCTGTCCAGCCGCTCGGCCAGGGCCAGGGCCCGCACGCCGTGCACCAGCGGAAAGGTGGCGGCCTTTTTCAAATCCAGCGCGTCGGTACGGGCCTCGGTGGCGCGCAGCCGCAACCACCAGCTGCTCTGGCCTTCGCCATCGAAGGCATTGATCGCCGCGGCAAACCGCGCCAGCAGCGCGTCGTTGTCGGTGACCATTGCCATCACCTCAGCGCGCAACTGCACCAGCAGGCTGGCATCGCCGCAGACCGCATGCGCGTCGATGAAGATCGCCAGCGCCATCAGGCTGTCGGGCGTGGGCAGCAGCAGCCAGCGCCGGGCAGTCTGGGCAAACTCGGCCAGCGGATGCCGCCAGGCCGGGTTGTTGAGCATGATGCGACCCGGACATTCAGGGTAGCCAAAGCCGGCCAGCGCGGCCGAGAACCGGTCGCAGATCGCTGCCAGGTCGGCCGGTGGGGTGTAGCCGTCGCGCAGCACCAGGCCGTTGTCCTGGTCGGTCTTGAGCAACTGCTCGCCGCGGCCCTCGCTGCCCATCACGAACAGGCAGGCGTTGGCCACCAGATCCGGCGGCGCCACCAACTGCCAGGCGCGCTCGAACAACTGGGCGTTGAGTGCCTGCACCAGCCGCGCGATCGCGCTGACCCGGGTGCCGCCCTGGTGCAGCAGGCCGATGACGCGGGTGATCTGGGCGGCAGCGGCGTCCAGCCCGGCCAGGTCCGTGGCGTCCAGGATCTGCCGCGTCACCAGGTAGGAGTGGTTGGACAAGAAGCTCAGCAGGTCGATCTGCTCAAGCATGCCCAGCACTGCGGGCTCCAGCGGATCAGGCCTGCCAGGCAGCGCCTCGGCCACCACCACCAACCGCTGCACACGGTGGCGAATCATCGTGGCCAGCGCGTCGAACAGGGCGTCGCTGGGCCGCACCGTGACCAGCGGAAAGCTGGCCAGCGTGCCCACCGCCAACGCGTCCAGCGGCGTGCCTTGCAGGATGGCGCGCTGCAGCCCGGCGCTGGTGAAGATGCCCAGCCGCGCTGGCGCCACCCCAGCGTCGCGCACCAGCACGCTGGTGATGCGCTGGGCACTGAGCAGCCGCACCACCGTGACGATATCGGTCGCGGCGTCCACCTCCAAAGCCGGCCGCAGCACCAACTGGTCGACGCGCGCCATCGTCAGCGCCTGCAGCTCATGGCGTTCATGGCGGTCGGCCAGTGCGCCGAGCTTGTCCGACAGGTCGGCAAACAGCAAGGCGGCGAAGTGGGTGTTGCTGGCGATCAGACTGGTCACGGTGTCGCGTGCCAACCGGTAGACCCGACCGTCGCCGGCGGCGACAAAGCGGTGGCTGGCTTGGCCGGCCACCAGTGCACGGCCGTCGAAGCAGTCGTCCGGGCCGAAACTGGCCACCAGTTCGTCGGCGTCCCACTGCTGCACCTGGCCTTGGGCCAGCACAAACAGGTGGCTGGGCGCATCACCCGGCGCCAGCAACACCTGGCCGGCCTGCAGTGGCACCAAATCGACGTTGTCGCGCACCTGGCGGCGCTCGGCGCTGCTCAGGCAGTCAAAGGGCGAGGCGTTGAAGTTGAAGGTGTCGGGCACGCCGTGATGTCAGCACAACTTGCTGACATCACGGCCTGCGCTGGCGCGTGCGGGGCGCGTGCCGGGCGCTGGGGGGCGCTGGTGGGCGCTGGTGGGCACTGGTGGGCAGCAAACCAGGGGGTCGATGCGTGGCCGCGATGGGGCGGCGCTGCGGCGGGGTACGGCGATCAAGCACGGCGATCAAGCACGGCGATCAAGCACTGCCATCAAGCACTGCGATCAGCCCGTGCGATCAGGCAATGCAGGTGCGGTTCTTGCCGGTGCGCTTGGCCTCGTACAGGCCCTCGTCGGCCCGCGCCAGCGCGGCCTCGACCGTCTCACCGGCACGCCAGGTGGTCACACCGGCGGAGAAGGTGACAAACACCTCGCGGCCCTCGTGCATGAACAGGCTGGCGCTCAGGCGCCGCTGCAACCGTGTCAGCACCTGCTGGCCTTCGTCGAGCGGCGTACCGGGCAGCAGCACGACGAACTCTTCGCCGCCAAAACGGGCAATGTGGTCCACCGGCCGCAACCACGCCTTGACCCGGGCGGCCAGGCTTTGCAGCGCGACGTCGCCGGCGGCATGGCCCAGGCTGTCGTTGAGCTTCTTGAAGTTGTCGATGTCGATCAGGCCCACCGCCAATGGCGCGGCGGCCACACCATCGCGCGCGCTGCGCGCGGTCTCGGCGCTGAAGGCCTGGGCCAGGCCACGCCGGTTGGCGACCTGGGTCAGCGCATCGGTGGACACCTCATCGGCGAGTCGGCGCAACTCGGACTCCAGCCCCAGCACTTTGGACTCCAGCGCGGCGCCGCGGGCATGCTCGCTGGCCAGCCGCTCGCGCGCGGCGTCGACCAGGTCGTGCACGGCGCGGCTCTCGCCCAGCAGTTCGCGCACCACCTCGGCCAGGCTGGCCAACGAGTCGGCCGACTCGATCACCTGGGCATAGCCGTTGACCCGGTCATTGAAACGGCCGGTGGCGCTGGACAGGTCGCCGAGCTCGCTGAGCACCTGCCGCACCATCTGCTTGAGCGCGTCGCGGGCGTAGTGCCGCTCACTTTGCAGTGCACGTTGGCTGGCCCGCGCGTCGTCCAGCAGGTTGCGTGCAGCCCGCACCGCCCGGGCGCTGCCTTTGCCACCGCCACCGCTGCCGTCGACCAGTTGCAGCCGCAGGCGCTCGCCCTGGGCGCGGGCCCAGCTGCCGTCCTCGGCCAGGTCGGTCAGGCCGTCGGTGAGCGACGCGCACAACGCCAGCAATTCATCGACCAGCTCATGGCGCAGGCCTAACCAGCGCTGTGCACGGCCGCAGACCTTGGCCACGGCGTCGGCCAACGCCGGCGTGGCGCCGTCGCTGCGCACCTGGCGGGCCAGCACGGACAACTCGTCGGCCAGTTCGGCGGCGCGGGCGTCGGCGTCGGGCAGGCCGGCGCAGACGGTGAGCTGCAGCGCTTCGATCATCGCCGGATGGCCGGCGGCACGCTCGGCCGCGGCAAGCGCCGCGACGGCGGCGGCGTCCACCGCGGTGGGACTGGCCGCCGCCACGGCGCCGCCAACGCTGGCCCCAGCGTCGGGCCGCGCTGCGCCGTCCGTATCCGCAGCTGCAGTCTGGACCGCGTCCACATCGGCATCGGGCTGGTCAGTCTCCCAGGCCGTAATCAGCTGGCCCATCCGCTGTTGCAGCAGGCGGGCATCGCTGCGGCTGCCGTCCAGCACCCGCTGCAGGCTGTCTTTCTTGCGGGCGCCGGTCCAGTGGCGGCCACCGCGATCCAGCCCCTTGGCCAGCCGGTCAATCAGCGCGGCCCAGGCCTGCGCTGCGCTGGCAGCGACTGCGCTGGTGCGGTCCAGCGCGCGTTGCAGATCGTCGTAGCGTGCGTCCATCAGCGCGCCGGTGATCTCGCCGCGCAAGGTGGCGTCTTCGGTCGCGCGCATCACCAACCGATCGACGGCGGCGCGCGCCCGCGGCGGCAGCGCGCCCTCGGGTGGCAGCGGCTCGCCAGCCTCCTCGGCATAGGCCCGGGCATAGTTGGCCGGCGTGGGCTCTTGTTTGGCAGCCGCCAGCCGGCGCAGTGCACCTTTGGCAAGCTGGGCCGGCATGGCTGTGGCTGGACGTTGGGCATCCATCGAAGGCAGCTCCGGGTGTGTATTGGAGGGGTTGATCGCGCGGCCCGCCGGCCCCAACAGGCTTTGCCTGGGCTTAAGGGCGCCGTCCGATGGTGGTCAGCGCCAGGTCCGACCGTTCAGCGCCGGCCTGCACCAGCCAGGGCTCCTTGCGCGGCAGCACGGTGAGTTGCAGCCATTCTTCAAGCTTGTCGGGCGGGATCGCCTTGCTGAACAGAAACCCCTGCATCACCGTGCAGCCCAGGCGGTGCAGCACCTCCATCTGGCGCAGGTTCTCGACCCCTTCCGCAATCACCCGCAGGCCCAGCGACCGTGCCAGCGCGATGATCGCCGTGACCACCGCCGAGCTTTGGGGCGTGATGCCCAGGTCGCGCACAAAGCTGCGGTCGATCTTGAGTTCGGAGATCGGCAGCGTGGTGAGGTAGGCCAGCGACGAGTAACCCGTGCCGAAGTCGTCGATCGAGATCTCGACGCCGATCTCGGTCAGCCGGTGCAGCGCCGGGATGACGTTTTGCAGGTCCTTCATCAGCCCGCTTTCGGTGATTTCGAGCTGGATGGCGCGGTGCGGCACGCCAAACGCCGACACCGCCTGGTGGATGGTCTCGACCAGGTCGCTGCGCTCGAACATGCGGTTGGGCAGATTGACCGCAATCGAGTCGGCAAAACCGAAATTCACCGACCAGATCTTGGCCTGGCGCGCGGCCTCGCGCAACGCCCATTCGGACAGCGGCACGATCAGGCCGGTTTCTTCAGCCAGCGGGATGAAATCGTTCGGCGGCACCAGCGTGTCGCCACGCTGCCAGCGCATCAGCGCCTCGGCGCCCACCATCCGGGCCGAGCGCACGTCGATCTTGGGCTGGTAGTGCAGCACCAGCTCGTTGCGCTCGATCGCCTTGTGCAGCGCGCTTTCGAGCTCGAGCTTTTCGCGGCCGCGGCCGGCCAGCATCGGGCTGTAGACCGCCGAGTTGTTGCGGCCGGTGTCTTTGACCGAGTACATCGCCACGTCGGCGTTGCGCATCAGGTCGGCCACCGACTGGCCATCCACCGGGTACATCGAGATGCCCACGCTGGCGGTGACAAAACACTCCTGGCCGCAAACCCATACCGGCTCGCGCATCGCCTCAAGGATCCGGTGCGACACGCGCTCGGCGTCGGCCTCATCGGCCACCTCGGGCAGCAGCGCGATGAACTCGTCGCCACCCAGCCGGCCCACGGCCTCCAGCGACCGGTGGCTGCGCACGCCGGCGGCTTCAAGCGCAGCGTCCATCACCTGGTCGCTGTGGCGCACGCAGCCGCGCAGGCGCCGGGCGACCTCGACCAGCAACTCGTCGCCGGCGGCATGGCCCAGCGTGTCGTTGATCACCTTGAACCGGTCCAGGTCGATCAGCAGCATCGCGGCCTGGTGGCCAAGCCGGCGGGCGTGGTCCAAAGCACGCTCGGTGCGCCAGATCAGCTGGCGGCGATTGGGCAGACCGGTCAGCGCGTCGAAGTTGGCCAGATGGCGGATACGGTCTTCGGCCACACGGCGGTCGGTCACATCCTGCACGATGCCGGTGTAGCCAACGGGCAAGCCGTGCTCGTTGAATTCGGGCTCGGCCTCGATGTGGACGATGCGCTGTCGGCCGTCGGGCATGTCGACCGGCACGTCGATCGCCAGCACCTTGCTGTGGGTCTGCACCTCGGCCAGCACGCGGGTCAAGCCGCGTCGCTCTGGCATGGGCACCATGCGCACGAGTCTGCGCAGCGTGACCACCTCCTGCGGACCCAGGCCAAAAACCCGCAGCGCCTCAGGCGCCAGCACCAGGCTCGCCCCCAAGGCGGCGCCAAAGCTGGCCCCCGACCGGCCGCTGGCAGCGGCGTGCGCAGCCGCAGCCGCCGCAGCGGCCGGCCCACCGGCATTGCGCCAGTCGAAGCTGCCCATGCGGGCCAGGTCTTGGGCGCGCGCCAGCTTGCTCTTGCTGCGTTCGAGTTCGAGCCGGGTGCGCGACGACCGCAGCAGGTTGCGCAGGCGCCCGGCCAGCAGGCTCCACTGGGTGCTCTTGACCAGAAAGTCGGTGGCGCCGACCTGGTAAGCCCGGTTGATCGACGCCTCGTCGTCCAGGCCGGTCAGCATCAACACCGGCATGTGCTCGAAGCCAGCCAGCGCTCGCAGCGCCTGGCAGGTGGCAAAGCCATCGAGGCCGGGCATCATCGCGTCGAGCACCACGATGTCGGGTGTCCAGTCATTGAGCATGGCCAGCAATTGCTCACCGCTGGCAGCCTCGACCAGCTCGAAGCCACGCTCACGCAGCGCTTCTGCCGTCAGCAGCAACGTCACCTCGTCATCATCGACCAACAACACCTTGGAGCGCTCGGCGGCGTCACTGGCGTCAAAGTCATGGGGCAGGCTCATTGCGTTCGATAGTTACCTGGTAGACAGCAGTTGAAGTACGGCGGCATCGACTTGGGCCGCCTCGGCCAGCAAATCATCGAGTATGTGGGGCAAATCATCCAGCCTACCTTCGCGAAGCGCCAGTTCGGCTGCACCGCACAGCGCTGAAAAAGCCAGCGCACCGATACTGGCTGAGGAGGATTTTAGGGTGTGGGTCACCAGTTTGAGGGTGGCCAGGTCAGGCGAGATGCGGGCGGCCATCAGTTGGGGCAGCAAGCGCGCCAGGGATCCGCGGTAGGCCGTCAGGACCCTCGACATCAGCTTGCTGGCCCCGGTGGGATCGAGCTGCGCCAGATTGGCCAAGGCCTGGGCGTCCAGCACCCGCGCACCCTCCCAGGCGGCGTTACCGCTGGCAACGTCTGTAGCGTCTGGCAATGAAGTAGGTGAAGTCATTTGAAGGCGATCTCGGGGGTTACTGCACGGCCGCACCGATATTCTTTCAGGCAACACTGGCTTTGAGCATCGCCTGCCCTACGCATGGCGTCAATCGGGTGTGCTTGACACTTGCGCGAAATAGGCTTTGCAATCAGTACTGCTACCGGCAATAGCGCCAGAAACGGCGGGGGAATCGGTTGCAGCAGGGCCATGGCGGGGCTTGGAGCATCCGGTCAGGTGCAGCAAACGCATGCTGCCATGTGGGCCTTTCGACGCCAGCCGCGACAACTTGAGTGCGTGCACCGTGCAGGCCCGGAGCGTGCGCGGTGCATCCGTACAATCCTTGGCATGTCGCGCGACCGCGAAGCCGGCGGACCTGCGCACGGCGGCCCCCTCCCCGCCCATTGGCCGATCCTGCCGCTGGCGTTGTTGGCTGTTGCCCTGCTTGCCGCGCTGCTGGCCACCCAGCACGCCCAGCCGGCTTGGCTGCTGGCGCTGGCAGTGGTGCTGGCGGCAGTGGGCGCGCTGCTGTGCGGCGCCTTCTGGAGCCGCCAGCGCCAACTCGACCACCTGCACGATGCCCGCCTGCAGAGCCAACTGCTGGGCCAGTTGCTGGATGTCTGGCGCTGGCAGACCGATGCTGAACACCGGCTGACCCGGTTGTCGCCGCCGCAAGGCGCACCGGCATCGGCCTGGGTGTCCGGCGCGTTCAGTGGCGAAATGCTCTGGCATCGCTTCAACGATGGTGCGCAAAGCCTGCAGGCCCGCCTGCAGTCGCAGCAGCCCTTGGGTGAACTGGCCGTTTTGCAAAACCTTCCCGATGGCCGCAACGGGCCACGCCGCTGGCGCCTGCGCGGCCTGCCGCGCTTTGACAGCCGGGGCCGGTTTGCCGGCTATCTGGGCGTGGCCTGGCCGACCGAACTGGAGGACGCTCGCCGCAGCGCCCAGCAAGGTCTGGAGGCCTTGCTGCGGCAGGGACCGGCAGCGCTGTGCCTGGCAGGCCGCGCAAGCGACGGCCAGGGCTGGGTGCTGCAGCGCGCCAATCCGGTCGCCTGCAGCCTGCTGGGCCTGGCTGCCGCGCCCGATGGTCAGCAGTCCTGGGACCAGGCGCTGGCCGGCCTGCCCGACGGCCTGCGCCAGCAGGTGATGGGGCTGGCCGCTGGCCAGGCCTTGGATGCCGGCAGTTGGCGCATCCGGCTCGACAGCATCGGTGAGCCTTCGGCGGGCAGCAACAACGCTGACCTGACGGTGGACGGCGCCGACGACTGGCCAGGCACCGGCCTGCTTTTGTCGCTGGTGCCGAACGCGGCCGACGGTGCCCAACCGGCTGAAAACAGCGCAGAAAATAGCGCGATGGCGGCTGAACATGCCGCGTTCAGCTACACCATTTCGCACGACCTGCGGGCGCCGATCCGGGTGATCGAAGGCTTTGGCCGGATCCTGAAGGAGGACTACGGCACGGCGATCGACCGCGTCGGCCGCGACCACCTCGACCGGATGATGGCCGCCGCCGCCCGCATGAACCACATGATCGACGCGCTGCTGTCGGTGGCGCGCCTGTCGACCCAGCCGCTGGCGCAGCAGTCGGTCAACCTGTCGCAGCTGGCGCAGTGGGTGATGGACGACCTGCAGCGCGGTTCGCCCGAGCGGCAGACCAGCCTGCTGATCCAGCCGGGCATGACCGCTCAGGGCGACCCCACGCTGCTGCGCATGGCGCTTGAAAACCTGCTGGGCAACGCCTGGAAATACAGCGCCCGGGTCGCGCTGGCCGACATCCGCTTCGAGCTGGCTGAGCAGGCCGGCCGGCCGGTCTACCGGGTCAGCGACAACGGCGCGGGGTTCGACATGCGCTTTGCCGACCGGCTGTTTGGTGTCTTCCAGCGGCTGCACAGCGGCAGCGACTTCCAGGGCACGGGGGTTGGCCTGGCGTCGGTGCGGCGCATCATCCGGCGGCACGGCGGCGAGGTCTGGGCCGAGGGCGAAGTGGGCAAGGGGGCGTGCTTTTACTTCACGCTCAAGGGCTGAACAGCGTCAGTCGATCTGCCCTGGCCGGGCCAGCAGTTCCACGGCGTCCACCAGCCGCCCGGCCTGGTCGGCCAGGCTGCGCTGCTCGTCGGCCGCCAGCTTCTGCAGCCGGGACAGCGCCTGAGCCCGCTGCAACGAGTAGCGGTGCATCAGCACGCCCACCGCCATCGGCACCAGGTCGTCGCCCGGCACCCGCACCGGTTGCGCTGCCGCCACCACCGGCGCGGGCGCTGGTACGGCGGCCGAGCCGCGCGCCGGCAGGTTGCCAAAAGCTGCGGCCACGGTCGGCAAGATCTGGCCGATGTCGAGCGGCTTGACGAGGTAGGCCAGCGCCCCCAGCGCCTTGACCTTTTGCACCGTCTCGTCGTCGGCAAATGCCGACAGGAACATGAACGGCACATGCAGTTGGTCGCGCAAGTAGGCAGCGACATCGAACCCGCTCATGCCCTCCATGCGGATATCGAGCAGCGCCAGGTCGGGCTTGTGCTCACGCGCCAGCAAGATGGCATCGTCTCCGTTGTCGGCATCGATCACGTCGTAGCCGGCCTGTGCCAGGCCGTGGCTGACCGTTGCCAGCACCAGGCGGTCGTCATCGACCACCAGGATCTTGCCCTTGACGGTTGCCCTGTCCGCTACCGTGCCGATCTCTGCCATCTGGTTCACCCGCCGCGCGTCGAAACCCGATTGTCACCGGTGCAGGCTGCGCGGCCGGTGCCGTCCGGCGCAAGCCTGCTCACAGCGGCTCCAGCAGCGTGATGCTGGGCGGCACCAGCACGATGCGGGCCTCGACCTCGACACCCATCTGCGCCAGCGTCAGCGTGGCGGTGCGGCGCGGCAACAGGGCCCGCACCAGCCCCAGCCCGGACACCCCCGGTGGCACCTGGGCCAGGCTGAAGCCAGCCCGCAGCTGACCGGGGTTGTGGATGCTGATCGCCAGCCGGGCCTCGTCGCAATGCAGCACGACGCGGATATCGCCCGGGGCGCTGTGCTTGATGGCATTGGTGAGCAGCTCGTTGATGGTCAGCGCGATCGGGATGGATTCGGCCTCGGGCAGCGCAAAACGGTGCGGCGGCGTGCCCTCCACCACCACCATCACGGTGCGGCCAAAAGTGCGCTGCACCGACGCCGTGATGGCCTCGATCAGGGGTTTGATGCGCAGCGGCCCCGCCACCCCCACCTGCAGGCCGTGCACCTGGGCGATGGCCTGCACCTGGCCCACCGCCTCGCTGATCAGCGAGGCCACCTCGGGCCGGCGCGCCGCCGTCTGCTGCAGCAGGCCGGCCACGCCTTGCAGGTTGTTCTTGATGCGGTGGTGCACTTCTTTGACCAGCATCTCGCGCTGCGAGACCGCCGCGTCGAACCGCGCCTGCTCGGCCACCCGCTGCTCGGTCACGTCGCTGGCCACCAGCAGCAACTGCGGCTCGCCGGTGGGGTCGAGCGCAACGATGCGCATGTCCCAGGCACGAAAATCCACCGCAGCGGCATCCGACGCCAGGCCACCAGCGCTGACCTGGGCGGCCGCGGCGGGGTCGCCACCGCCGGGTAACGGATCGGCGTGGGCCGCTGCGGGCCGGCCGGGGCGAGGCAGCTCACGGCGCAAGCCCTCGGGCAAGGCCAGCGCGGCATCCAGATCCTGCCGCAGCACCACCGCGTCCTCGGCGCCGAACCACTCCTCGGGCGGCCGGCCCAGCACCGCGCCGACCGGCCGGCCAAAAAACGTCGCCGCCATCTGGTTGAGCCGCAGCACCCGGCCCGACGCCGCGTCGAACAGCGCAATGGCCAGCGGCGCGGTGTCGATGATGCGTTGCAACGAGGCCTGGGCCTGGGCGATGCTGACCTCGGCCTGGCGGCGGCGCTCGATGTCGAGCAGTGCAAAGGTGATCTGGCTGCCGCTGCCTTGGGCCTGGGAGACGTCGCTGCGGCCGGTGACCACCGCGTTGCCCACGACCCAGAACTCGCGGCCGTCGCGGCCACGCAGGCGGCATTCGAAGGTTTCGGCCTGGCCGTCGCCCAATGCGTGGCGGTAGTGGGTGGCGCGCAGCGGATGGTCCGGGTCGGCGGTGGCGACGATGGCGATCGGCTCGCCGACAAAATCGGCCAGCTCACCCCCGAACATGCGGCGCGCCGAGCGGTTCATCCACTCGATGCCGCCGTCACCGACGGTGACGATGCCCACCAGCACCGAATCCAGGATGGCGCGGGTGCGCTCGGCCTGCAACTGCACGGCCTCGCGGGCGCGGTGACGCTCGTCGACATCAACGTAGGAGCAGATCAGCCCGGCCTGCGCATTGGCGTCGTCCACCCGGCGCTTGCTGACCTGCACCCAGAGCAGGCGGCCGTCGCGGCGGCGCAGCCGGCGCTCACCACCCCAGCGGCCGGTCTGGGTCAGCGCGCCTTGCTGCTGCTGCCACCGCTGGTGGTAGGCCGCCTCGTCCTCGAACAACGCCGACAGGTGCATGCCCAACAGCTCGCCGACGGCGTAACCGGTGAGCGCAGCCATAGCCTCGTTGGCACGCTCGATCAGGCCATCGCGCAAGTAGGCCAAGCCGACATCGGACAGGTTGAACATCAGCGCACGCTCGCGCGCCAGTGCCTCCAGCTCGGCCTGCTGGGCCTTGAGCCGGGAGACATCGGTCAGCACCAGCACCAGTTCGGGTTCGCCGCCGGCCGCCGCCCGGCTGACCGAGAGCGCGTACCAGACGGTGGCGCCATCCGCGCCGCGGCGAGACAACTCGATCTCGTGCCGGCCTTCCTCGGCCAGCGCCTGGCGCAGCAGCGCCTGGGCCGCCGGCTGGTCCGACAGCACATCGGCCAACAACGCACCGCCGACCCGGCCGGTGGCCAGGCCCAGCATCGCCTCGAAGCGCCGGTTGCAGCGCACAAGCCGCTCGCCACGCAGGTAGGCGATGCCGGCGCTGGTGCCCTCCAGGATGGTGGACAGCTCGCGCAGCAACTGCTCGCTGCGCAGGTGTGCCTCCTCCTGCTCGGTGACGTCGAGCGTGACCACCGACAGCGTTGCACGCCCGCCGGTCAGTTCACCCGGTTCAACCCGGGTCAGCAGCCAGCGGGTGCCCGAGTCGGGCGTGGTGACGGCGTAGCGCACCTGCGCCCGCTTGCCCTCGCGCAAGGCCCGTTGCAAACGCTCGAACTCGTCGCGCGAGCCGGGCTGAACCTGCTCGCGGCCGATCGACTGCAGGCCGCCCGCCTGCATACCACCCGCTTGCATACCGCCCGTTTGCGTACCGCCCGTTTGCAAACCACCCGCTTGCAAGCCGCCCGTTTGTAAACCGCTCGTTTGTAAACCGGCCGCTTGTAAACCGGCCGTCTGGGCGCCGGCACTCTGCGGGCCGTCGGCCCGCACTGCCGAACCGGCCACCGCGGCGCCCTGCAAGCCGGCGCCCTGCCGCGTGCCACCTTGTTGCACCGCGCCGGGCAGGCGCTCGGCGGGCGGGCCGGCAGCCCCGGCACTGGCCGCCGCGCCCGGCGCGTGCGGCACGGCGCCCAGGGGTGCGACCGGCGCCACCACCGTCGACACTGTCGTCGGCACCACCGTCGGCACCACCGGCGACTGGCCCCGCTGCGGCCGGCTGTTGAGCCAGCCCCGCGAGGCCTCGTAGGTGGCCACGCCCACGCCGGCGGTGTCCATCAGCGCGCCGATTTCGAGCTGCGCCAGGTCGTGGTCGTCCTCCAGGCTGCGGTCTTCGACCATCGCCATCACCCGAAGCACGCCGCGCTCACCGCGGTAGGCGCGCAGGCGGGCACGCAGGCGCTGGCGCCGGCCATCGGGCCGGGTCACGGTGCCGCGCACGTCCAGCGGCAAGGCGCCGATCCGCAATTCGGCGTGTGTTGCGTCGCCCTCCCAGGCCAACAGCTGGCACAGGTCGGCAGGCAGGTCGCGCAACAGCACAGGGATGCGGCCGACCAACAATTCGAACGCCGTGTTGCTGCGCACCACCAGGCCGGCGCTGTCGTAGACCAGCATGCCGATCGGGCTGAGGTCGAACCAGTGCTCCAGCTCATCGCCCGAGTGCTCGGCCTGCTGGCGCGCGTCGCGCTCGGCGGTGATGTCATGCAGCAGGCACAGCAGCAGCGGCGCACCGCCGTCGGCGCTGACCCAGCGGGGCGCGCAGCGGAACCAGTGCTCGCCGCCCCGGCCGTCCCGCAGCCGCTGCTCGACCTGTCGCTCGGGCTGGCGGCCGGCCGCCAAGGCCGCTGTCCACTGCGCCCGGCACTGGCGGGCCTGCTCCTGGTCCTCGGGCGGCAAGTCGGCAGCCAGGTCGCGGCCCAACACCTGGTCGGGCACCAATCCAAAGGCCTCGAAAAAGGCCCGGTTGGCAGCCACGGTGACAAATTGGGTGTCCAGCACGGTCAGGGCCTGGGGTGAGTCCCAGAGCAGGCGGATCAATTCGCTGGTCGCCGCGGCAGCCAGCGGCAGCGCCACCGCGTGTGCCGGCGTGGCAACACCCCGCAAGACCCAACCGCTGCCCACACTGCGACCCACCGCCAGCACCAGCACGGTGCCGTCATTCAACTGCGCGCTGACGGTGGCAAGCGGATCGCTGCTGGCATTGCTGGCCAGCGCCGCCAGCACGGCGGCCTGCGAGGCCGGCTTGAGGCGGTCCAGCGTCACCCGCACCGGCTGTCCGGGCTCGCAACCGAGCAGGCGCTGCGCAGCGCGGTTGCAAAAACTCACCCGGTGACGCGCATCGAGCAGCAGCAAGACCTCGTCGACCCCGTCCAGCGCGGCACTGAGCTGGGCATTTGAGGGGGGCGCAGCATGGCGCGGCAACAAGGACATCACTCGATTTTAGGCTGGCGGATCGGGCGCCCCACCCTCGATCCGGCCGGCGTTCAGCGCGCCAAAGGCGATGTCAGGACGCGGCCGCAGCCGGGTCCGCCCTCACCAGCACCGGACCAGGTCAGTCGGCGTACACACCCGCCGACTTGATCACCGGGCCCCAACGATCGGTCTCCTGCTTCAACCAACTGCGCAAGCCCTCGGGCGTGAGCTTGGCGTCGGGCACGATTTCAGCCCCCAGTTCGGCCATCCGGGTCATGAAGACCGGGTCTTTCAAGGCCGTGCGCACGGCGGCGTTGAACTTCTCGGTCGCCTCCTTGGGCGTGCCCTTGGGCGCGTAGATGCCGTGCCACACCATCACCTCGAAACCTTTGAGCCCTTGCTCGGCCAGGGTCGGGGCGTCGGGCAGCACCTTGACCCGCTGGGACGTGGTGACACCATAGAAACGCAGGGAGCCCGCCTTGATCTGCGGCACGGTCTGGGTGGTCTGGTCGCACAGCAGGTCCACCTGCCCACCCAGCAGTGCGGCCATCGCCGGGCCGGTGCCCTGGTAGGGCACGGTGGTCAGGTCCGCGCCCACGGCCTGGCGGAACACCATGCCGCACAGGTGCGAGACGGCGCCCAGGCCGGCATGGGCCAGGTTGACCTTGTCGCCCTGGGCCTTGAGGTAGACCAGCAGCTCGGGCAGGGTCTTGGCTGGCAGGTCCTTGCGCCCCACCAGCGTCATCGGCACATCCACCACCTGGCTGATGTACTCGAAATCGGTCAGGGGGTTGTAGGGCAGCTTGCGGTAGAGCGCTGGCGCGGTGGCCATGCCGTTGTGGTGGATCAGGAAGGTGTAGCCATCGGGTGCGGCACGCGCCACCGCGCCGGCCGCCAAGGTGCCGCCAGCGCCGGTGCGGTTTTCAATAACCACCGTCTGGCCGAGCGCCTTGGCCATCGGCACGCTGAGCGAACGGGCGACGACGTCGGTGGGGCCGCCCGCGGCAAACGGCACCACCAGGGTGATGGTGCGGCTGGGATAGCCCTGCGCATGGGCTGACGGCGCGACCAGCAAGCCAGCGCCGGTAACCGCCAGGGCTGCCAGACCGGACAGACTTGCCACGCCAAGCCGGGTGTGCAGGCGGCGCGGGATCGGGCTGCTGCGGAAGGTCATGGGATTCAGGGGGTTCATGGCGGTGGGCTCGTGGGTTATCGCGGCGACGTCCAAAACGTCAGAAGGTGTAGCTGGTGCTCATGCCGACTGTGCGCGGCCGCAGGTAGTAGGCGGTGTCCACGCCCTGGATCGAGGGCTGCTGGATGACTTGCCGGTTGTTTGCCAGGTTGCGCACGAACAGCGTGACATCCCAGCGGTCCAGCGACAGGCCGGTGCTGGCGTCGGCGGTGAAATAGCCCGGCCGCAGGTGGTCGGCGCTGGCCTGCACAAAGCTGCCGTTGCTGCTGCCCGTCCACTGGCCGTTGGCCCTCACAAAGCCGTTGCCGGAGGCCCCCACCGCAAAGCGGTACTCGGCACCGAGCCGGGCGTTGAAGCCGGGCACGCCCTGGATGCGGTCGCCCTTGCGCACATTGAGCAAGCCGGTGGTCATGTCGGTGCCCAGCGCCGGCATGTCGTCATTGAACGTGGCGCGGGTCAGGCTGCCCGAGGCATTGAGCGTGAGCTGCTCGGTCAACTTGAACCTGGCTTCAGCCTCCAGCCCATAGCTGGTGGCCTTGCCGACGTTGGTCTCGAAGTCAAAGCCCGAGCTGGGCAGCACCACGTTTTGCTGGATGTCGCTCCAACGGATGTAGAACGCCGCCAGGTTGAGCGACAACTTGCCGCCCATCAGGCGCGACTTGCTGCCCGCCTCGTAGCTCCAGAGCGAGTCGGGCTGGAAGGCCGCCGGTATCTCGCCCGGCAGGCCCAGGGTGGCCAGGTCTTGCTTGACCAGCGCGGTCAGCGGCACCGGCCGGTTAGCCGCGCCCAGCCGGAATCCCTTGGCGATGTTGGTGTAGAGCGTGGTCTGGCGGTCGAGGTCCCAGTTCAACGCAAAGCGCGGTGTCACCGCATTGGCGCTGCTGTCGATCTGCACCGATGACGGGCCACCGGCGTAGTAGCGGTCGCCCTCGCGGGTGAAACTCTCGGTCGCGCGCAGCAGCCGCAGCCCCGCAATCGCGCGCAGCGTCGGGCTGGCGTGGTAGGTCAGCTCGCCGAATATCGAGCTTTGCCGGGCGTTGTAGTGGCGCGCGCTGTAGTACGAGCTGTCGCCCAAAAAAGCGCCGGCAAAGCTGTCAGCCAGCTGGGCCGGGTCGTTGATGTCGCGCCCGGCAGCCTTGAATGCGGCGTTGATGCCCAGCACCGGCTCATCGTCAAAAACCTCAGTCTTGGTGCGCGCCAGGAACACACCGCCAATCCAGGTCCAGGGGCTGCCACCGGCCTCATAGCCCTTGGACGCCAGGCGCAACTCGAGCGAAGTTTGATCCACCCGGTTGTCGAGATTGACCTGCGACGGCAGGAATCCCACCTTCGCACCCAGCGCCGCGTCAGCCACCACACTGCCGATGTAGGCGCTGTTGATACTGGTGCCGTCCTGGGTGCGCTCGAAGCGGCGCTTGTAGCCACTGGCCACCGCCGTCAGATCGGCAAAACCCAGGTCGCCGGACAAGGTCAGGCTGGGCAGTGTGAGGTGGTCTTTTCCCGGCTCGCGCACGATCTTGCTGGTCTGGAAGATCGGCAACACCGCGCCCACGCTGGCGCTTTGGTAATCGGGCACCGACCGGTAGGCCGCATCGATGTCGCGGCTGTTGTAACGCTGGTCGAACAGGGCTGCGCTCACGCTCCAGTTCGGGCTCAGCTTGGCCAGCAGGCCCAGCTTGAGCACATCCCACTGGTTGCCGTTGATGCCCTTGTTGATCACCTTCAGGCTGCCCACATCGACCTGGTCGATGTAGCCCTTGTCCTGGCCCGACTGCACACCGATGCGCAGGCCGATGCGGTCATCTACCAGCGGGATGTTGAGCACGCCTTGCAACAGGTGGTTGGTGCTGCCGTGGTTGGTGTTCGACACCTCGGCCAGCGCGCTACCGCCCAGCCGTTTCAGATCAGGGGCCACGCTGATGAACTTGAGCGTGCCGCCCAGTGAACTGGCGCCGTACAACGTGCCCTGCGGACCGCGCAGCACCTCCACCCGCTCCAGGTCAAAAAAGCGCGGCTCGGCCGTGCCCTGGCTGTACAGGTTGCGGGTGGTCAGCGAGACATCGTCAAGGTAGACCGCCACCGTGGCCGAGCCCGCCTGCGAGCTGACGCCGCGGATCTCCAGCGTGGCCAGCCCTGCGCCGGCCTGTGACGAGTAGGACAGGTTGGGAATGTTGCGCGCCAGCGAACCGAAGTCGCTGATCTGGTTGTCCTTGAGCGCCTCGCCCGACAGCACCGAGACCGACAGCGGTACTTGCCGGATGTCCTCCTTGCGCTTTTGCGAGGTGACGATCACGGTCTGCGTGTCGCCGTTCGGGGTCGGTGCGGTCTGGGCCGAGGCCAGACCGGAGGCACCAGTGGCCAAAGCGGCGGCGGCCGCGAGGGCCAGGCGGGTCTTGTTCATTGCGGATCCTGTGACGGGGTTCAAGATGAGGGCGGGGGTGAGTATCCGGACGATCGCGCCGACGTGGCTATCGGTGGCTGCCCTCAAAGCGACGCTCTATCGCGCCTGACATCTGGGTCAGCAGGGCCGTCAGCAGCAGGTAGATCAACGCCGTGGTGATCAGCGTAGGCGTCGGCTTGAAAGTGGCGGCCTGGATACGGCTGCCGACGTTGGTCAGCTCGACCACCCCCACGGCGTAGGCCAGCGACGAGTCTTTGAGCAGCGCCACCGCGTTGTTGACCAGCGGCGGCAGCGCAATCTTGATGGCTTGCGGAAACCGCACATGCCAAAAAATTTGCCATGGTGACAGCGCCAGCGACTCGGCAGCCTCGATCTGTCCGCGGGGCACGGCCAGCAAGCCGGCGCGGATGGCCTCGGCGTTGTAGGCGCCGACATTGAGCGCGAGCGCCACGCAGGCTGCCGAGAACTCGTCGAGCCGCAGCCAGGGCACCAACTCGGGCAGCGCAAAAAAAACAAACAGGATCTGCACCAGCAGCGGCGTGCCCCGGATCACGCCGATGTAGCCGCTGGCCAGCCAGCGCAACGGCAAAAGCCGGGACAGCTTGCCCAATGCTGCCAGCACGCCCAGCAACACGCCCACCGTGCCGGCCACCGCGGTGAGCGCCACGGTGATGCGGGCGCCCTCGGCAAACAGTGGGGCATTGCTGCCGATAGGCTCGGGCGCCCAGGACAGCGGCCAGGCCAGGCCCCACAGCACCCCGACCAGGGCCGCGGCGCCCGCCAACAACGCGGCGCTGCTGCGCTGCTGGTTGGTCCAGCGGGCAGGCCAGGTCAGGCGCCAGGGGCCAGCAGACCCAGAATTCATGACGCCGTCCAGCGGCCGAACCGCCAACCCAGCCAACCCAGCCGACACACCCGCACTGGCGCGACTCCGGCCTTGGCCCCGGCCTTCAGACCGATCCGCACGGGACCCTCACTTGCACCGGATGTCCTCCTTGAACCAGCGCTGCGAAATCTTGGCGTAGCTGCCGTCGGCCTGAATCGCCGCCAGGGCTTGGCTGACCGCTTGCGCCAGCCCGGTATTGCCCTTGGCCACGGCCGGCGCAATGCGCTCGATGAACAGGAAGTCACCGATCTTCAAGCCGGACTTCGGGTCGGTCTGGTTGGCGGCTTTGGCGACAAACTTGTCCACCACCCAGGCATCGGCCCGGCCGGTCATCAGCGCGGCGCGCGCATTGTTGTCCTGCGGAAAGTTTTTCACGTCCTTGACGCCCGGCACCTTCTTGACGTTGTCGAGGTAGGTGGTGCCAGTCTGTACCGCCACCACCTTGCCGGCCAAGTCCTTGGCGCTGCGGATGGCCTCGGTCTTGGCGACGATGACGCCGCCCGAGCAGTAGTGCGGGTCGGCAAAGGTCACCGCCTTGGCGCGTTCGTCGGTCACGCCGTGCGAGGCGATCACCATGTCCCATCGGTCTTGCTGCAGGCCGGTCAGCAAGGCATCGAAGCCGAAAGTCTTCCACTCGACCTTCAGGCCCATCTTGGCGGCAAGCGCCTCGGCGATGTCGATCTCGAATCCGGTGAGCTTGGCGCCCTCGAAGTAGTTGAAGGGCGAAAACTGGCCCTCGGTCGCGACCACCAGCGTGCCCGACTTGCGGACTTGCTCGATCGGTCGGGCCTGGCTGCTGCTGCCCAGCCCGACACCGGCAATCATCAACGCAGCGCTCAGGGCGGTATTGACGGCGGTCTGGATCCATCGGTTCAGTCTCATCGTGTGTCCTTCAGGGCGAGGGTCGGGTCGGCGGTCAGGCAGGGTCGAGGAAGTATCGCTTGAGTCCGGCCAGGATCATCTCCACCGCCACTGCCGTCAGCACCAGGCCCATCAGCTTTTCGATCGCCGACACCATCGACGCACCCAGCCAGCGTCGGATGCGGCCGGCCGCCAGCAGCACACCGCCCGACACGGCCATGGCCAGCGTCAGCGCGCCCACCCACGACCACAGCCGCTCGGGCTGGCGCGAGGCCAGCAGCAGCACGGTAGCCATCGCCGACGGGCCGGCCAGCAGCGGCACCGCGAGCGGGAAGATGTAGGGCTCACGCCCGGTCTCGTTGGCATAGACCTCAGCGCCGCCGGTGAAGATCATGCGGATCGCGATGATCAGCAGGATCACGCCGCCGGCCACCTCAAGCGAGCGCTCAGACAAACGCATCAGGCCCAGAAAACCCTGACCGCCCAGCATGAAGGCCAGCAACACGCAAAAAGCGATCACCACCTCGCGCAGGGCCACCCGGCGCCGGCGCTCAGGCGCGACGCCTTGCAGCACGGACACAAAGATCGGCAGGCTGCCAAACGGGTCCAATACCAGCAATAAAAGTACAAACGCCGAAAGGAAGCTGTGGTCCATGCGCCCGGATTGTGCCGGGACAGCGGGACAACGGGCAACGCCGGTCGGCGTCAGCCGCGCGGATGGTGCGTGGCGTGCAGTTGGCGCAGCCGCTCACGCGCCACGTGGGTGTAGATCGTGGTGGTGGCAATGTCGGCATGGCCCAGCAGCAGCTGCACTGCACGCAAATCCGCGCCATGGTTCAGCAGGTGGGTGGCAAAGGCATGGCGCAACGTGTGCGGCGACAACGGCGCCAGGATGCCGGCAGTCTGCGCATGGCGCTTGACCAGCGACCAAAACATCTGGCGTGTCATCGCACCCCCACGCGCCGTGACAAACAAAGCGTCGCTGCGCTGGCCGCCCAAGATGACCTCGCGGGCCTGGGCCAGGTAGCGCTCGATCCAGTCTTGTGCCTCGGCGCCAAACGGCACCAGACGCTCTTTGCTGCCTTTGCCCACCACCCGCAGCACACCCTCGGTCAGGCCCACCCGGACGGTGGCGATACCCACCAGCTCGCTCACCCGCAGGCCACTGGCGTACATCAGCTCGAGCATGGCGCGGTCGCGCAGGCCGAGCGGTGCGGCCACATCCGGCGCGCCCAGCAAGGCCTCGACCTGACCCTCGGACAGCACCTGGGGCACCCGCATCGGCTGGCGCGCGCTGCCCAGGCGCAGCGTGGCGTCCTCGGTGATCAGCCGCTCACGCAGCGCCCAGCGGAAGAACCGCTTGAACACCGTGAGCCGCCGGTTGGCCGTGGCTGCGCGGCTGCCGGCATGGCGGTGGGCGATGTAGGCCAGCAGATCGGACTCGGTGCTGGACGCAATGGCCCGCGCGCTGGTGTCGGCCAGCCAGTGCGCGTACAGCGTCAGGTCGCGCCGGTAGGCCTCCAGGGTGAGCTTGGCCAGGCCGTCCTCGATCCACAGCGCATCGACAAAGCGCCCGATCAGCGCACGGCTGGCCAGCGGCAAGGCCAGGCCGGTGTCGTCCTCCAGCCGCGTCCGGCGCCCTGCGCCACCGCCGGCAGCAAGCATGCTCAATCGAGCTTGAGCTTCTGCGCCTCGACAACCTGCTTGTAGACCTCGAACTCGGCCTTGATCTGGGCGGCAAATTCAGCCGGGGTGTTGGCCACCACCAGCGAGCCGGTGCCCTCGATGCGGGCTTTCACATCAGGCAGCTCGGTGGTCTTCTTGACGGCGGCGTAGACCTTGTCCACCACCTCCTTGGGCAGGCCCTTGGGGCCGTAGATGCCGTAGTAGGCCATGCGGTTGACCGGCTCCAGCCCGACCTCCTTGAAGGTCGGCACGTTGGGCAACTGGGTCAGGCGCTGCGGCGCCGACACGACGATCGGCACCAGGCGGCCGTCCTTGATGAAGGGCAGCGCCGACGGCATGTTGTCAAAGATGATCAGCACCTGGCCCGCCACCGTGTCGTTGAGCGCCGGCCCCGCGCCGCGGTACGGGATGTGCGTGATGAAGGTGCCCGACAGGTTCTTGAACAACTCCATCTGCAAATGGCCGATGCCGCCGGTGCCCGAACTGGCAAAGCTGTACTTGCCGGGGTTTTTCTTGAGCTCGGCCAGGAAGCCCTTGTAGTCCTTGGCCGGAAACGACGGGTGCACCGCGATCACATTGGGCGTGGCCGCCACGTTGGTGATCGGCGTGAAATCGGTGATCGGGTTGTAGGCAAGGCGTGGGTTGATGGCCGGGTTGGCGGCCGTGGTCGACACCGTGGCCATGCCCAGCGCGTAGCCGTCGGGCGTGGCCTTGGCGGTGTCAGTGGCGCCGACCGATCCACCACCACCGGCCTTGTTCTCGACGATCAAGGACTGACCCAGGATCGGGCCGATCTTGTCGGCGATCACCCGGGCCACGATGTCGGTGGTGCCGCCGGGGGCGAAAGGCACCACCAGGCGCACCGGCTTGTTCGGGTAGGTCTGCGCCAGCACCGGCAGTGGCGCCAGCGTGGCCAGCAGGGCGGCGCTCATGGCCGACAGCAAAAAGTGGAATCGCGTCATGTCGAGGGGGTCTCCAGGGTCTGTCGTTGAAACTTGCGCCGGCTCGATTGTGACCTCGCCGTGGTGGCCAGGTTTCAGGCCGGCTGGCCCAGCAGGCCGGCACGCAGGCGCTCGTCGCTGACATGCTCGCCGACAAACACCCGCAGCAGCGCGCCATAAAAATCCTCGCCCGGGATCGCCGCGCCGAGTTGCCGGCCGTTGTGCCAGAACAGCAGCCCCTGCCCCGGCAGGAAGTCGAGGTTGACGGCGTCGCCCTTGTGGATCTCGCCCAACGGGCGCAGTAACGCGTCGAACAAGGCCGCGCGCCCGGCCAGCCGCGCCCGCACCTCGGGTGGGTTGTTGCGGTCGATACCCTGGTGGAAGGCCTTGATGAACTGATCGGCAGGCACGTCGATCAGCATCCGCATCTGCAACCGTTTGGCGCCGCCTTGGGCCACCACCGCATCGGCGTTGCTGGCGCGCTGGCCCAGGTACAAGCCGGCGGCATAGCCCTTGAAGACGAACTGGGCCCGCAGACCGGTGCCGTTGAGCAGCAGCGGCTGGCCCGCCAGTTGCACCTGCGGCTCGAAGCGCACGCCGCCGATCGGGTTGACCGGCTCGGCGGCCCAGGCAGGGGATCCCGGCGCGAAAGACGCCATCAACCCGACCAGCAACGGAGCAGACCGAACGAAGCGCACAAAGCGCATAAAGCGCACAAAACGGGCAGACAGATTCATGGTGGGGTGGCGCAGGTGGTAACCCGTGTCTAACGCTGCAGGCAGCGCGCAGGCTGACCGGCCGCACGCAATCGGTACCCGCCAGCAGCCGGCGGACCTGCAGTCCGGGCGTGCAAACACGCTGTCAGCACGCTGGCACACTCGACCCATGCCCGACCTGTCCCTGCTGTTGCCCGACTTTGCGCTGATCGCGTCGGGGTTCCTGATTTGCCGCTACACCGGCCTGGACCGCCCGGTCTGGGACGGCGCCGAACGCTTGGTTTACTTTTTACTGTTTCCAGTGCTTTTGTTCTACGCCATCGTGCGCAACCCGATTCACGTCGGCGAATTGCTGGCTTTCGGGGGCAGCGCGGTGGCGGTGACCAGCGTGGGCATCGTGCTGGCGTTTGCGCTGGCGCGGGTGCGTGGGGTCGATCCCCTGCTGCACGCCAGCGGTGCGCAGTGCGCTTTCCGGTTCAACAGCTATGTTGCGCTGGCGCTGGCCGAGCGGCTGGCCGGCGCACCCGGCCTGGCCTGGCAGGCGCTGATCGTTTCGCTGTGTGTGCCGCTGTGCAATGTCGCCGCCGTCTGGCCACTGGCACGTCAGGGTGGCCACGGCTACCTGCGCGAGCTGCTGCGCAACCCGCTGATCCTGGCCACGGTGTCGGGTCTGGCCGCCAACCTGGGCGGCCTGCAGCTGCCGGACCTGGTGGCCACCACGATGGCGCGCATCGGTGCTGCAGCGCTGCCGCTGGGTTTGATGGCGGTGGGCGCCGGCCTGCGTTTCGGAGCGCTGCGCCAGGCGCCCGGGCTGGCCGGCGGTCTGCTGGCGATCCGCCACCTGGCAATGCCGGCGGTGGCGATCCCCCTGGTGATCGGGCTCGGCCTGCCGCCGGCCCAGCAGGCGGTGATCGTGGCGTTTTCCGCCATGCCCACCGCCAGCAGTGCCTATGTGCTGGCCGCCCGGATGGGCGGCAACGGTGCCTACGTCGCCGGTCTGGTGACCGTGTCCACGTTGTTGGCGATGGCGGGGCTGCCGGCGGCATTGGCGCTGCTGGCCGGGTTGCGCTGACGGGGTGCGCTGACAGGATGCGCTGACCGGTTGGCGCTGCGGCTACCGTGCTGGCGGGCGGCGTTTCCGGTCGCGGTCGCTGCGGGCTCAGTGCGCCCCGGCCCGAAGCCGGGCGACGGTGGCCGGCAGGTCGGTCCAGGGCGGCTGGCCGGGTGCAAAGTGCTGGCGCATCCAGCCAGCCAGCTCGGCGACCTGGCCATCGTCCAGCGCCTGGCGGAACGCCGGCATGTGGCCGATGGCCGGAAACGCCGGCTGCCAGATGCCGTCCAGCACCGTGCGCACCAGGTTGTCGGGCCGTGTGCTGTGCAGGTTGATGTTCAAGGCCAGCGGCTGGTTGAGGCCCTGCACCTCGGGGCCATCGCCGGCGTGATGGCAGGCGCCGCAGGCCGACTCGAACAGGCGCTGCGCCGGGCCCGGCAGCGTTGCAGGCCGGGCGGCGGCGACGCGGTTTGCCGCCGCAACCGGTGCGGCAGCCGGCTGCAACGCCACCAGGTAATGCGCCATCGCCCGCACGTCGGCCTCGGGCGCGGTGGCCAGCCCCTGGACCACCGACGCCATCGGCCCACCGGCAATGCCGTGCTCGGCATGGTGGCCGCTGCGCAGGTACTGCAACATCGCGGCCTCGGTCCACGGCACGGGTGACCGGCTCAACTGGCCCAGGGCTGGCGCCTCCCAGCCATCGGCCAGCGCCCCCCCCAGGTAGGCGCTGCCGGATTGCTCGGCGCCCAATGCGTTGCGCGGCGTGTGGCAGGCGCCGCAATGGCCCAGGCCGTTGACCAGGTAGGCGCCGCGCTGCCACTGCGCCGAGCGGCCGGTGTCGGGATCTGCCGTCGGTGTGACCGGCTCGGCTGCTGCAGCAGGCACAACGCCCGGCTGCAGGTAGAGCGCGGTCCACAGCCCCAGCAACGGCCGCAGGTTGAACGGAAAGGCCAGCCTTGTCTCGGGCACCCGCGCCACGGCTGGCGGTTGCGACATCAGGTGGGCATAGAGCGCTTGCAGGTCGTCGTCGGTGGTCTGGCTGAAGGCTGTGAACGGGAAGGCGGGGTACAGCCGGTGGCCGTCACGCGACACCCCCTCGCGCATCGCCCGCTGGAAGGCTGAGAACGACCACTGGCCGATGCCGGTGGTGGGGTCGGGGGCGAGGTTGCTGCTGTAGACGGTGCCAAACGGCGTGACCAGCGGCCGGCCGCCGGCGTTGGCCACGCCGCCCTCGGCGGTGTGGCAGGCCACGCAGTTGCCGATGGCCGCCAGCGCCGCCCCACGCGCCAGCAGCTGCGGGCTGTACACCCCCGTCAGGTTGGCCGCAACCGGCGCAATCACCGGCCGCCAGCCCAGCGCCGCCGCGCCCAGGCCCAGCAGGGCAGCCACCAGCGCGCCCGCCACGGCCCAGATCGATGTGCTGCGGCGCTGCGGGTTGGCGGCCCGCGCCGGACCGGCCAGCGGCAGGCGACCGGGCACCGGCGCCAAGACCTCATCGGCCGGGCGCGGCGCAGCGGCCGGGCTGCCGGCGGGCGCTGCCGAGCCCGGCCCGCCCTGGGCAGGCGCTTTTGCGGCGGCCTGCAGCGCCGCCCGCACCACCTCAGGCGTGAACGGCGGCTGGCGCAGCCGGACGCCGGTGGCATCGAAGATCGCATTGGCAATCGCCGCCGTGCCCGGCACCGACGCCGACTCACCCACGCCCAGCGCCGGCTCGCCCGGGCGCGGCATCAGCAGCACATCGACGGTGGGCACCTCGCGGAAGTTGAGGATCGGGTAGCTGCCCCACTCCCGGCTGGCCGGTGTGCGCGTGACCGGATCGGTGCGCAACTGCTCCTTCAGCGCCCGGCTGGTGGTCTGCAGCACATTGCCGTGTACCTGCTGCTCAACGCCCCGCGGGTTGATCATCAGCCCGGCATCGTGACCCACCACCACCCGGGCCACATGCACTTCGCCGGTTGCGCGGTTGACCTCGACATCGGCCACCCAGGCGGCCCAGGCCGCGCCAAAACCGGGGAATTTGCTGTGGATGTAGCGGGCATAGGCAAAGCCCTGGCCGCGTTGCCAGTCGCTGGGGGTTGCGTCCGCCAGCGGGGCGTCACCGCCGACAGCGCTGGACATGGCCGGCTGCTGCTGCGGCGCGGTGTGGGGCAGCCAGCCGGCCTTGTCCGCCGTGGCCCGCACCAGCTCGGCGGCGCGTGCATCGTGCAAGTGGCGCAGCCGGTACGCCACCGGGTCCACACCGGCAGCGCTGGCCAGCTCGTCGATGTAGCTCTCGTGCGCAAAAGAGTTGGGCAAGGCCGACACCCCCCGCAGCCAGCTGGCCCGCAGGATCGGCGCCATGTCGTTGACGGTGATGCGCTGGTCGGTGTAGCCATACGGCGGCACCGCCGTGCGGTCCCCCATCTCGAAGGCCTGGGCCACGGCCGGCACCGTGCCGGTCAGCAGCAGGGCCAACGTGGGCGCCCCGTTGCTGGGGTAGCTGGTCGAAAAGTCGTAGCCCACCGGCGAGCCATCGGCCGCCAGCCCGCCGCGCACCTGCATCAGCTGGGCGGCGCCCTTGGGCTCCCACAGATGCTCTTGCTCACGCGTCAGCTGCACCCGCACCGGCCGGCCGACGGCACGCGACAACAGCAGCGCATCGGCCGTCACGTCGTCGGCGCCATTGCGGCCGTAACAGCCCGAGGCCTCGAGCCGTATCACCTCGATGGCGGGCGCCGGCAGTCCGGTGAGTGTGGCCAGGTCGGCACGCAGCACATGCGGGTTCTGGCTGCCGGTCCAGACCGTGGCCGCATCGCCGCGCCAATCGGCCAGCGCACACGACGGGCCGATCGAGGCATGCAGCTGGTAGGGCCAGACGTAGGTCCGGTCGAGCCGGATGGCGGCGCCAGCGAGCGCGCTGTCCACGTCGCCGTGTTGGGCGACGATGCGCGGCGTGCTGGGATGCGCGCTGATCGCCTGGGCCAAGTTGTCCAGCGGAGGAAGCCCCGCGCATGGCGTGTGCGGCGCCCAGGTGACCGCCAAGGCCCGCATGGCGGCGTCAGCCTGGTCCTCGCGCTGGGCGACGATGCCGATGAAATCGCCGATGACGACGATCTTCTCGATGCCGGGCAGGTGCGCGACTGAGGCCTCGTCCACCGCCAGCAGGGAGCGGCCGACAAAATCGCCCGCGTCCAGCCCGGCATACGGCGGGCGCAGCACCCGGCCGTGCAGCATGCCGGGCAGGCGCTGGTCGTGCACATAGACCGCCGCGCCGGTGACCTTGGCCAGCAGGTCCACGCGGGGCACGGATTGGCCCACCAGCGTGTAGTCGGCCACCAGCTTGGTGGCTGTGTCGGGCGCCAGCATCAGCTCGACCTGCTGGCCGGCCAGCAGGTCGGCGTAGTCCATCTGCCGGCCGTCGGGTGCCATCACCTGGCCGGCCTGGGTGGTCAGCAGCTCCGCAGGCAGCGCCCAGCGCTCGGCGGCGGCCGCCACCAGCCAGGCGCGGGCTTGGGCTGCGGCCGCGCGCAGCGGCTGGGCATGCAGCTGCAGAGACGTGCTGGCGATGGTCGGGCCCTGGTTGGGCGCCCGGGCGGTGTCGCCCAGCACCACCTGCACCGCCGCCATCGGCAGGTCCAGTTCCTCGGCGGCGATCTGGCCGTAAGCGGTGCGTATGCCGGTGCCCAGGTCGACATGGCCGACCAGTGCGATGGCGCCGGTGCGGCAGGTGGCACCTGAACCCGCCTCGGCCGCGCCCTGCCCGCCCGGCACGCTGCCGGCATCAAACAGCGCCAGCAGGATCTCCAACCCCTCGGCCGGGTCGCCCGCCACCACCGGCGGCTGGCCGCGCGCTGGCGGTGGCGGCGCGGGCGGGTCGCGCAGCACCAGCAGCACGCTGCCGGCGCGGCGGAAATCGGCGCGGCTGCGCCAGGCGTCGGCCAGGCCGGTCGGGCCAGCCTGGCCGGTGAGGCCGGTCGGGCCGGTGGCGCCGGTCGGGAAGGTCGGGCCGGTGGCGCCCGTCATGGCGCCGCCAGGTTGGCTGCGGCCATGCTTTGAGCGGCCAATTTCACCGCCGCCAGGATCTCGAGGTGGCTGCCACACCGGCACAGGTTGTGCGACAGCGCCGCCCGCACCTGGGCCTCGGTGGGTTGCGGCGTGCGCCGCAGCAAGGACACGGTGGCGATGACCATGCCGTTCAGGCAGTAGCCACACTGCGCGGCCTGGGCCTCGATAAACGCCTGCTGCACCGGGTGCAACGCGGCGGCGCTGCCCAATCCTTCCAGCGTGGTCACCTCGCGACCGGCCACACCCGCCAGCGGCAACGCACAGGACCGCGCCGCCCGGCCGTCGATCAGCACCATGCAGGCGCCGCATTCCCCCAGGCCGCAACCGTACTTGGGGCCGTTCAGGCCCAGGTCGTTGCGCAGCACCGTGAGCAGCGGCACGGCGCCGTCCACCGCCAGGGATTCGACCCGGCCGTTGACGTGCAGCAGGACTGTGGCCGGGCTCAAAAGTGCCAAGGCCCGGATCAGGCCAGCTCGATGTCGCTGCTCTGGATGCGCTTGACGCCCTTGGCGGTCATCTGCTTCCAGGCTGCCGCCAGCGAGCCGTTCAGGTCGATGGCACGGCAGGCGTCCTCGACCACAAACACCTCGAAGCCAGCGGCGCGGGCGTCCATCGCCGTCCAGCCGACGCAAAAATCAGTCGCCAGGCCGGTGACGTAGACCGTCTTGATGCCGCGCGCCTTGAGGTAGCCGGCCAGGCCGGTCACGGTCTTGCGGTCTGCCTCCTGAAACGCCGAATAGCTGTCCACGCCCTTGTTGTAGCCCTTGCGGATAACCAACTGCGCAGTGGGCAACTTCAAGTCCTTGTGCAGTGCGGCGTCCTCGGTGCCTTGCACGCAGTGGTCGGGCCACAGCACCTGGGTGCCGTACTTCAACGTGGTCGTCTCGAACGGCTTTTTGCCGCTGTGGGTGCTGGCAAACGAGGCATGGCCGGCGGTGTGCCAGTCTTGCGTGACGACGATGTTGGCAAAAGCCGCCGAGAGCTTGTTGATCACCGGCACCACCTCCTCGCCTTTGGCCACCGGCAGCGTGCCACCGGTAACAAAGCAGTTCTGCACATCAACCACCAGCAGCACGGCGCTGGCGCCAGGCTTGAGCTTGGCTGCCGCCATCAAAGGCAGGGATGCGGTGGCAGCGCCGGCCGCCAGGGACTGCAGCAGGATGCGGCGGGACATCAGGGCGTCAGTGGCTTTCATGGGTCTCTCCGGTGGGTGGCACAGTGGGAAACAAGGCGGCGGTCGATCGGCAGGTGGGGCGGCGGTCAGATCGACAGGTAGGCGCGGCGCACGTCCTCGTTGGCCACCAGTTCGGCCATGCTGGATTGGTGGCGGATCTGGCCTTTTTCCAGTACGTAGGCCCGGTCGCACACCAACTCGGCAAAGTGCATGTTCTGCTCGCACAGCAGGATGCTGACGCCCTGGGCTTTGAGCGCCAGGATCATCTGCGCCATCTGCTCGACGATCAAGGGGGCCACGCCCTCGCTGGGTTCGTCCAGCAGCACCAGCAGCGGGTTGCCCATCAGCGTTCGGGCCACCGTCAGCATCTGCTGCTCGCCGCCGCTCATGCGGCCACCCGGCCGGTGGGGCATCTCGCCCAGGTTGGGGAACAGCTGGAACAGCGCTTCGGGGGCCCAGCTTGGCGCGGCACTGCCGTCGGGCCAGCTTCGCTGCGGCTGACGGCCGACTTCGAGGTTTTCCAGCACCGTCAGGTCACTGAAAATGCGCCGGTCCTCGGGCACGTAGCCCAGACCGGCGCGGGCGATGGTGTGCGGCTCGGCCGCGCTGATGTCGCGGCCCATGAAGCTGACCGCGCCACTGCGCCGCGCCAGCATGCCCATCAGCGCCTTGAGCGTGGTGCTTTTGCCCGCGCCGTTGCGGCCCATCAGCGCCACCACCTCGCCGCGCCGCACGCTCAGGCCCACGTCGAACAGGATTTGTGCGGCGCCGTACCAGGCGCACAGGCCGGTGGCTGCCAGCAAAGGCCCGTCGAGCTGTGAGGCGTTTGGCAAGCGGGTATCAGACACGCTCATGGCTTGGCTTTCTCAAACGTCTTGCCCGAGCCAAAGTAGACCGCCTGCACCTGCGGATGGTCGCGGATCTCAGCTGGCGTGCCTTCGGCGATCAGCCGGCCGCGTGCCAGCACGATCAGCCGGTCGGCATAGGCAAACACCACGTCCATGCTGTGCTCGGTGAACAACACGCCCAAACCGCGCTCAAGCACCAAGCGCTTGGTCAAAGCCATCAAGTCATGGCGCTCCTGCGGCGCCATGCCGGCGGTGGGCTCGTCCATCAGCAGCAATTTGGGGCTGTTGGCCAGCGCAATCGCCAGCTCCACCCGCTTGACATCGCCGTAAGCCAGCACGCTGCACGGCCGCTCGGCCTGCTCGGCCATGCCGACCTGGCGCAGCAGGGCCAGCGCGTCGGCGCGCCGGTAGGTTGCCGCCCGCTGCCACATCGAAAACAGCCGATCGTCCGCCGAGATCAGCGCCATCTGCACGTTCTCGATCACCGTCAGCGAGGCGAATGTTTCGGCAATCTGGAAGGTGCGGCCCACGCCCTGTTTCCAGATTTCACGCGGCTTGCGGCCGATCAGCTCTTGCCCGGCCAGCCGGATCGAGCCCGAATCGGCCTTGAGCTGGCCGTTGACCATGTTGAACGTGGTGGACTTGCCGGCGCCGTTGGGGCCGATCAGCGCCAGCAACTCGCCTTGCGCGACCGTGAAGTTGATGCCGTCCACCGCGCGGTTGCCGCCGAAGGACTTGCCAAGCTTGCTGACTTCAAGCAAGGTCATGCCGTTTTTCGCCGGTCAAAGAATTGCCCGACAAAGCCGGCAATGCCCATCGGAAACACCAGCACCAGCAGCAGCACGATGCCGCCCAGCAGTGCGCGCCAGTAGTCGGTGGATCGGGCCACCGTGTCTTGCAGCCAGGTAAAACTGACCGCGCCAACGACCGGACCGGCGAGCGTCTGCACCCCGCCCAGCAGCACCATCACCAAACCATCTACCGACTTGCCCACGCCCATGCTGTCGGGCGAGATGCTGCCCTTGCTGAAGGCATAGAGCGCACCCGCCAGACCGGCAAACACCGCAGCCACCACAAACGCCGCCCACTGGATGCGCGGTACATCGATGCCGATGGCGTCAGCACGCAGCGGTGAGTCGCGGCTGGCGCGCATTGCAAAACCAAACGGCGAAAACAGGATGCGGCGCAGCATCAGCACGCCGCCCGCCACGGCCAGCAACGTCAGCCCGTAGTAGGCGCGTTTGTCGGTCAGCCAGGCCGCCGGCCAGACGCCGGTCAGGCCGTTGCTGCCGCCGGTGAAGTCGTCCCACTGGAAGGTGACGGCCCAGATGATCTGGGCAAACGCGAGCGTGAGCATCGCCAGGTAGACACCCGACAGCCGCACACAGAACCAGCCCAACAGCACCGCCCCCACGCCGGCCAGCAGCGGCGCGGCCAGCAGCGCGGCCTCCATCGGCCAACCGGCTTTGAGCATCAGCAGCGCCGCCGCGTAGGCGCCCAGGCCAAAGTAGGCCGCGTGGCCAAATGAATGCATGCCGGCCGGCCCCATGATGAAGTGCAGGCTGGCGGCAAACAGCGCGGCGGTCAGCAGGTCGATGGCCAGCACCGTGGTGTACGGGCTGCCGGCCGTGAGCCAGGGCAGCGCCAGCAAGCCCAGGCCCAGCAGCAACGCGGCGATCTGCAACGCCCGGCCAGCCGGCCGCAACGGCGGCTCGATGGCCGCGGTGTTGCGGCTCGGTGCCTGGGGCCGGCCCAGCAGGCCCCACGGGCGCCAGACCAGCACCACCGCCATCACCAAAAATTCAGCCACCAGCGTGAGCTTGGAGAAGCTGAAGTCAACGCCAAACCAGTTCACGGTGCCGATGCCCACACACATCGCCTTGATCTCGGCAATCAGCAGCGCCGCGACAAAAGCACCCGGGATCGACCCCATGCCGCCCACCACCACCACCACAAACGCGTCGCCGATGGTCAGCAGGTCGAGGTTGAGCGAGGCCGGCTCCCGCGGCAATTGCAGCGCGCCGCCCAGGCCGGCCAGCAGCGCACCCAGCGCAAACACGCTGGTGAACAGCCACGACTGGTTGACGCCCAGCGCACTCACCATCTCGCGGTCCTGGGTGGCAGCGCGCACCAGCGTGCCCCAGCGGGTACGGGTCAGCAGCAGCCACAAAGCGCCCAGCACCACCGGCCCGACCACGATCAGCAGCAGGTCGTAGCTGGGGAAACGCCGGCCCAGGATGTCCACCGCGCCGCTCAGGCCCGGTGCCCTTGGGCCCAGCAAGTCCTCCGGCCCCCACAACCACAGCGCGGCGTCCTTGATCACCAGCACCAGCGCAAAGGTGGCCAGCAGTTGGAACAGCTCGGGCGCGCGGTAGATGCGGCGCAACAGCAGCACCTCGACCACGGCGCCGATGACGCCCACCGCCAGTGCCGCCAACACCAGCGCCGGCCAGAAACCCAGCACCGGCCCCAGCCGCTCGACCGCGCTGTAGGCGACATACACCCCCAGCATGAAAAACGAGCCGTGCGCGAAGTTGACGATGCGGGTAACGCCGAAGATCAGCGACAGCCCCGCTGCCACCAGGAACAGCGACGAGGCGCCGGCCAGGCCGTTGAGCAGTTGGACGAGGAAACCGGACAGGGTCATGCAAACTTCATTGGGTCATGGGCGCGGAAGGGCCGGTCACAGCGGCCGCTGCGGATCTGGCGCGGCCAGTCCGCCAGCAGCGCCCCCTGGGGGGCGCCAAAGGCGCTTCGGGGGGTCAATCCTGCGGCCGCAGCTTCTTCACCTCGGCATCCGTCGGCTGGTACTTGGTGCCGTCCAGGTAAACGTAGTCCACCATCGTGCCCTTGCCCTTGTCGTTCTTGGTCTTGCCGACAAAAGCGCCCATCGTGCTCTGGTGGTCCTGGGCACGGAACTGGGTTTTGCCAAACGGCGTCATCAGCTCCAGGCCGCGAAAGGCGGTGATCAGCTTTTCGGTCTCGGTGCTCTTGGCCTTGGTGATGCCGGCCGCCAGCGACTTGATGGCGCTGTAGCCGACCACCGACCCCAGCCGCGGGTAGTCGTTGTACTTGGCGTGGTAAGCCAGGAAAAACGCCTTGTGCTCGGGCGTCTGGATGCCGTACCAGGGGTAGCCGGTGACGATCCAGCCGTTCGGGGATTCGTCTTTGAGCGGGTCGAGGTACTCGGGCTCACCGGTCAGCATGCTGACCACCTCACGGCCCTGGAACAGGCCGCGGGTATTGCCCTCGCGCACAAACTTGGACAGGTCCGCACCGAACAGCACGTTGAAGATGGCGTCGGGCTTGGCGTCGGCCAGGGCCTGCACCACGCTGCCGGCGTCCAGCTTGCCCAGCGGTGGCGCCTGCTCGGCCACAAACTCGACATCCGGCTGCGCTGCCTTGAGCAGCGCCTTGAAGGTGGCCACCGCACTCTGGCCGTATTCGTAGTTGGGGTAGACGACGGCCCAGCGCTTTTTCTTGAGCTTGACTGCCTCGGGCACCAGCATCGCCGACTGCATGTAGGTGGACGGCCGCAGACGGAAGGTGTACCTGTTGCCGTTTTGCCAGACGATCTTGTCGGTCAGCGGCTCACTGGCGAGGTAGAAGAACTTCTTTTGCTTGGCAAAGTCGGTCAGCGCCAGGCCGATGTTGGACAGGAAGGCACCGGTCAGCACGTCCACCTGTTCGCGCGACACCAGTTCTTCAGCGGCGCGCACCGCGTCGCCGGGGTTGGCGTTGTCGTCGCGGGTGATCAGCACCACTTTCTTGCCGATCAGGCCGCCGCCAGCGTTGATCTCCTCTACCGCCAGCTCCATGCCCTTTTTGTAGGGCTCCAGAAAGGCCGGTTGCGCCTTGTAGCTGTTGACTTCGCCGATCTTGATCACGCCCTGGGCCTGGGCTTGGGCGGTGGGCAGCGCAACCAGCGCAGTGAGGGCGGCAAGGGCAACGACGGTTCTGCGGATCATGGGGGTCATCCTCGGGATGTGAAACAAAAACGCAACGATAACTGGGGTACGGCGGTTAAGTCGGTTGTGGCGGTGATGGCGCTGCCTAGCGCAGGCCGTCCACGCCCTGGATGTCTTTCACCTGCAAACCGCCGATACGGGGCAGCGGCCGGCCACTGTCGGTCACGGCCACCGCCACCACGATCTCATTGGCGCGCGGCGCGTCGCTGATGCGGGCTTCGATCGCATCGAAGTGGCTGCGCACAAAGGCGGCGTCCTTGTGGCCCAACGGCACGTCCACTGCCGTGCCCACGCCGCCCTGCTTCTTGGCCGACGGCACCAGCGCCGCGCCTTTTTCGACCGCCTGGCGCAGCGGCGCGCCCAGCTTGGGGTGCAGGATCGCTGCGGCATGCTCAAGCTCACCGGCCTCGCCGACGATCGCCGCCTTGCCGTAGCTTTGCGCCTGGGCCGGCGTGATGCCGAGTGCCGCCACGCAGCGCTGGCCCAGCAGCGCGCCGAGTTGCTCGCCAATGGTGATCAACGCGTCCAGGTCCTCGACGTAGCGGCCGGCGCAGGGGTTGCTGATCACCGCCATCGCCAGCGCACGGCGGGTGGGCGGGTTGATGTCACGGCCCATCTCGCGGTGGATCTCGTCGACTTGAACCACGATCTTGCGGATGTAGGACGGCAGGGAATCGGTCATGGCGGGCCTTTGGGTGGGATGGCGGAGTGGGTCACCTCAAGCCGTCCCATTGGGCGATGGCGTCGGCGGCCAGGCCGCCAACCCGGGCATGCACCCGGGCGCCGGTGCTCATCGCCAGGATCACGACCATCTCGTCGGGCCGCGGGGCGCCGGGCACCCGCACCTCGATCGCATCAAAGTGGCTGCGCACGTAGGCGGCGTTGATGTGGGTCAGTGGCACGTCGAGTGTGGCGCCGGGGCCGCCCACTTTCTTGGTGCTGGGCACGATGGCCAGGGCGTTGCCGCTTTGGCCACCGCTTGAGTTGCCTTGGGCGTAAGCGGCGGCATCGCCCTTCCAGCCCAACAGTTCGCGCATCGCATAGCCGCCCGGCACATGCCACAGCGCACCGTGCTCCAACTCACCGCCAGCGCCGATGATCGCGCCCTTGCCGTAGCCCTGGATGCGCTCGACAGGCATGTCCAGTGCGGCCAGCAGGCGGCGTGCCAGGTCCAGCCCGACGGGGTTCAGCTGCGCCATCATCGGCAGGATGTCGGGCTCGTAGCGGCCGGCGTAGGGGTTGGTCAGCACGGCCGCAATGGCACCCCGGCGCAGCGGCACGGCGGCGCGCGGCCCACCCTCGTGGAAGATGTCCTCGACCTGGGTGAAGATGCGGCGGATGTCGATCAGGTTCATGGTGGATGCGGGGCGGCAGGCAACGCCTGGATTTGATGTAGCAATTACTGAACCAACTGTGGCAGCGAGCGTAACGGCACGGGCGCTGGCAACCGTACGAGAGAACCCTGACACACCAGCAGCGCCGCCTGCAGCAGGCCCCGCCCTTGCAGCCGCCGGGCGCAGGCCAAGCCGCGTTGCAGCGCTTGCTGTACCAGCGCGGCGGGCAAGGGGGGCACGTTGACGGTGACGGCTAGGGTGCCCAGGTCGCTGTCGTCGCGCTGGCTGTTGGCTGGCAGGCGGACGATACCTGCCTGCGCCGCTTGTTGCTCGTCTGCCAGATCCACGGCGTTGGCGACCACGGTGGCGGCGGCGTCGGCCATGGCGGCAGTAGTGGCCAGCACGGTGACGCTGTCGGCGATGCCGCGTGAGTGGCTGCGGCCGCGCCAGCCGCTGGTGGCCACGCCGCGCACCGGCTCGAACGCGTGCACTACAAAGGCCAGATCGGTGCGCAATGTGCCACCGGCGGTGCGTGCCACCGCGGCGGCATCGAAGCGCGCCAGGTCGGCATACAGCCCGATTTTGGCCTGGGTGCCCGGCGCCAGGTGCAACGCGATGTCGCCGCCGTTGTTGATCAAGGCGCGCTCAATACCCGGCCGCTGGTAGCAGGCCACCAGCTCTTGCGCGACCGACCCGGCCACCGCGGCCATCGGGGTGAGGTAGCCGTCCGCGTCGTCCACCAGCGGGGCGCAGGCTGCCCACATCCGGCGGGCGACCAGCCCTTGCACCGGGCAAGCGCCAGCCACCGGCAAGCGCAGTGTTGGCAACTCGCCGACCAACTCGGCCAGCACGGTCTCGAACCGGCGCCAGGCGGCTTGGTGGGCCGCCTGCAACGCCTGGTCTTCACCGTCGGCCCGGATCACGATGTCGATCGGGCCCTGTTGAAAATGCCAGCGCCCGCCCGGCAGCAGCGCCCGCTGCGCGCCGGTCATCGGGCAGGGCCTTCGCGGCCGGCCGGGACACGCGGCAAGCCATCACCGCCACGCGCAGGGTGCATCGTCATCCCAGCATCGGCACCTGGCCCAGCGGCCAGGGGTTGCGGCCAGCCGCCGCCACAAAACGTCGCGCGGTGGGCGCACCGTCCGGATGCCAACTGCCGGTGGCCAACACCTGGGCCAGCGGCCGCACATAGGCC